>CAYOGR010000031.1:0-11505 GCA_964403605.1 uncultured Chthoniobacter sp. | reverse complement strand
CTCGCCCGAAATCTCCTGCCCGACGCGGCCATCCGCCTCGGCATCCGCAACCTCCTGGCCAAAAAACTCCGCGAGGAGACGCGCGAAAATGCGGTCGCCCAAGCCGAGACGCTCGCCGCGTTTGTGGACGAACTGAAGCGCAGCCCGATCGCCGTCAAGACCGCCGCCGCGAACGAGCAGCACTACGAGGTTCCCACCGAATTCTTCCAACTCGTCCTCGGCCCCCGCATGAAATACAGCTCCGGCTACTGGCCGCGCGAGGACACCACCTTCGCCGAATCCGAGGAGGCGATGCTCGCCCTCTCCTGCGAACGCGCCGAACTCACGGACGGCCTCGACATCCTGGAGCTTGGCTGCGGATGGGGCAGCCTCACGCTCTGGATGGCCGAGAAATACCCCGCCGCCCGCATCACCGGTGTTTCGAATTCCTCGACGCAAAAACTCCACATCGAAGCCGAGGCGGCGCGGCGCGGCTTGGGCAATATCCGCATCGTCACGGCCGACATGAACGACTTCGAGGCGGGCGATTCCGCATTCGACCGCGTGGTCTCCGTCGAGATGTTCGAGCACATGAAGAACTACCAGCGGCTCATGGCGAAGGTCGCGCGATGGCTCCGCCCCGGCGGCAAGCTCTTCGTCCACATCTTCACGCACCGCGAGTTCGCCTACCACTTCGAGGGCCGCGACCCCTCGGATTGGATCACACGCTACTTCTTCGAGGGCGGCACCATGCCCTCCGACGACCTCCTGCTTTACTTCCAGGAAGACCTCGCCATCGAAAAACACTGGCGCGTCTCCGGCACCCACTACCAGCGCACCTCCGAAGCCTGGCTGGAAAAAATGGACGCCAACGAGCCGACAATCACTCCCATCCTGGAAAAGACCTATGGCCGGGAGAACACCGGGAAGTGGCGCGCCTACTGGCGGGTCTTTTTCATGTCCTGCGCCGAACTTTGGGGCTTCCGCGAGGGGAACGAATGGCTGGTGAGCCACTATCGGTTCGCCAAGCGCGGAGCCTGACCTCGCTCTGTTTCTTTGTTGGAGTTTTGCGAGGCGCGACCCTAGGTTTTACGCCATGAGCCGCCGGGCAAGAACTCTCGACCAACCGCCGCCGGCGAAACGCGATGCCGTGGCCAAGTGGATCCTTCCGGCCCTCGTGCTTTCGATCCTCCTGCATCTTTTCCTTTGGGATTGGAGCCGCCATGTTCCCGTCGAGCGGATGAGCGATGCGTTCTACGACAAAATCGTTCCGCGCTCCTTCAACATCGAGCGGGTGGATATCGACCCGCGCCTGCTCGAACCGGAACCCGCAGAAAAAAAACCGGTGCCCGCCGATTTCAAGCTGCCCGAGGAGAAAATCTCCCTCGAGCAACCGGCCACCAAATCCTCCGAACTCAAAAAAACCGCCTCACCGCCGCTCGACCAGTCGATTCTGAACGAAAAACCGCAACTCTCCGATCTTCCCAAATCCGATGCCTCCACGCTTTCCAGCAACCTCGTTCCCGTGGACGACATTCTCGTCAAGGAACTCACGCGCGACATCCCGCTGGTTTCCACCACCGGCACAAGCGAACCGCTTCTCGAGTTGCGCGCCACGGAGGCCGGCACCGCCCCCGGCGGATTCTCGAATCTCGACGAACTCCTCGCCCGCACCGGGCCTCCCACCGCGCAGACAGCCCCGATCCTGCTGCCCGGCGATCTGCTCTTTGAATACGACGACCACCGGCTCCAATCCGGCGCGGTGGCGAGCCTCGAAAAGCTCGGCCAGCTCCTGAAGCGCAATCCCAAGGCGCGTTTCGTCATCGAAGGCCACACCGATTCGTTCGGCACCGACGAATACAACATGACCCTCAGCCGACTCCGCGCCGACTCGGTGCGGATCTGGCTCATCGACATGATGGGCATCCCGCCCGAATCCATTTCCACCGTCGGCCAAGGAAAAAACCGCCTGATCGCTCCCGCGACCGGTTCCATCGAGGAGCAAAAAATCAACCGCCGCGTCGAGATCGTGATCCGCGACGACACCCCATGAGCCTCCCTCCCGAACCGCAAGTCCTCGAAGCCGCCGCCCTGGAGCTTTCCCAAAAGGCCCGCGCCGGGAAGGCCGCCCCGATCGCGCTCTTCAAGGATTTCCTGAAGATCGAGGAGGAGCGCCTGCGCGAGTGGCACGCCGCCGGCGGCGGTGGCCGCGAAATCGCCCGCCAACGCTCGGAGATCGTGGACATCCTCGTCCGCGAGCTTTTCGAGGGCATTGCACGCGAGGTGACGATGAAGCCCCTGGCCGGCCGCCTTTGCGTGATGGCCTTCGGCGGCTACGGCCGCCGCGAACTCACCCCCATGAGCGACATCGATGTGCTTTTCCTGCAAGAAAAGGACGGGCGCGACAAGGATTCCGAGGAGATCATCCGCCGGACAATCGTCGCTCTCTGGGACATCGGCTTCAAGGTCGGTCAGGCCACGCGAACGGTCGCCGAGGCGATCGCCAAGGCCAACGAGGACATGGTCACCAAGACCTCGATGCTCGAGTCGCGCTACCTCTCCGGCGACCGCGAGATTTTCAACCGGTTCAAAAAAGGTTTCCTCCAGGAGTGCGTCCAAGGCCGCGAACGGGAATACATCGCATGGCGCCTCGCCAACCAGGCCGAGATGCGACTCAAATACGGCCAGAGCGTTTTCATGCAGGAGCCGAACATCAAGAACGGCACCGGCAGTCTCCGCGACTACCAAAGCCTCCTCTGGATCTCGCAGTTCAAGCTCGGCATCTCCTCCACCGCCAAGCTCGTGGAGGCCGGAATCCTCCGCGACTCCGACCGCAAGCGCCTCGAAAAAAGCTACGACTTCCTTCTCCGGACACGCGCCGAAATGCAGTATCTGAACGGCCGCTCCGCCGATCAGCTCACGCTCCAGCTCCAGGGCCGTGTGGCGCAGGCTTTCAACTACCCCCAGAAAAACATCCTCCGGAAGGTCGAGGCCTACATGCGCGACTACTACGGCCATGCTCGCACCATCTTCCTGGTCACCGAAGCCGCCCTCGGGAAAATGGAGGCCCGCTCCGCGCCGGAACCGCCGCGATTTCTCCAAATGTTCCGGGGACGCCCCAAGACCGAGAAATTCGATCGCTTCCTCGCGCGCTCGGGGCAGTTGATTCCCGAGTCGCGCGAGATTTTCAACGACGATCCCTGCCGCCTCCTGCGCGCCTTCCACCATGCCCAGGTGCGGCAGCTCGAGTTCCATCCCGAGCTGGTGGATCTTGTCTCCCGCCGCCTGCACCTGATCGACCGAACCTTCCAATACGCCGACTCGGCCAGGGAAACCTTCTTCGCGATCCTGTCCCGCAAGGGGGAGGTGGGCCGCATCCTGCGCCTCATGCACGATCTCGGTGTGCTCGGGCGCTACATCCCCGAATTCGGCATGCTCGACTGCCTCGTGCAGCACGAATTCTACCACCGCTACACGGCCGACGAGCACACGCTCGTCTGCATCGAAAAGCTCGATGCCGTTCTCTTCTCCGATCAACGCCGCTTCCACGGCTACCGCGCGATTTTCCAGAAACTCGAGGATCCCACGATCCTCTATCTGTCGGTTCTTCTACACGACATCGGCAAGGCCGCGAACACCCGGCACCACGAGGAGGCCGGCGCCCTGCTCGCCCACAAGGTCGCCCGCCGCCTGCAGCTTCCGCCCGAGCGCCGCCGGATGCTCATCACGCTCGTCGATTCCCACTACACCCTCTCGAAGATGGCGCAGACCCGCAACCTCGAGGATCCCGCCACCACCGAGGAATTCGGACGCATCGTCGGCAACCGCAAAAACCTCGACGCCCTCATGCTTCTCACGCTCGCCGACGGCATGGGCACAAGTGATGAAAACTGGTCGGACTGGAAGGAGGGCCTTGTCTGGACGCTCTACCGCCGCACCGCGCGCTACCTTGAGGGCGGGGTGGACGCCATGGAGGAAACTCGCCGCAATCGCCAGCTCCTCAAAAAAATGGTCCTCGAAAAACTCGATCCCTCGTTCACCGACGAGTGCGAGGCCCATTTTCAATTCATGCCCGAGCGGTATTTCCAGATGTTCGAACCCGCCGGGATCGCGGAGCACATCCGGCACTTCCACGAATTTTTCAGACGCCGCGCGGAGAACGACTCCCTCGCCGCCGCACCCACCCTTCGCTGGATTCCCAGGCCCGAGCTGGGGCACACCGAGGTGTGGGTCTGCAGCTGGGACCGGCCACGCCTCCTCGAGCGCATCGCCGGAGCGTTCGTCTCCGCGCGCCTCAACATTCTCGGCGCGGATATCTTCACCCGCACCGACAGCCTCGCACTCGATATCTTCCGCGTCTGCGGTGGAAACCTCGAGCCCGTTCCTGCGGAGCGCGACATCGCCGCGGTGGAAAAACGCCTCGCCGAGGCGCTCGCCTGCGAGGAGTTCGATTTCACTCCACTCATCACCAAAGACACACGCCTGCGCAGCTACCGGCTCTCGCAGGAGTTCGACCTCCCCACCCGCATCACGATCGACAACGATTCGCACCCCGTTTACACGCTCGTCGATATCCAGACCCCCGACCGTCTCGGCCTGCTCTACGACCTCCTCCGCGCCATGAGCGGCGAGGGTGTCCTCATCGAAATCTCGCGCATCACCACCGAACTCGATGTGGCGATGGATTCCTTCTATGTCTACGGCCGCGATGGCGGCAAAATCAACTCCCGCACCGCGATCCGCAACCTTCAGAAGGTTCTTCACAGCGCGGCCGTGAAATCCGCCGAATGACGCCGGGGTTTCCTCGCCTGTTGTGGCGCCAAATCCTCCGTCCCGCGCTCGCCCGTCCCCTTCTCCCGGCGCTCAACATCCTCGGCATCGCGGCGGGCGTGACTGTTTTTCTCGCCATCCAGATGGCGAACCGGGGCGCGCTCGCGAGTTTCCAAAACGCCGTCGGCCTCGTCGCCGGGCGCGCGCATCTCGAGATCCGCGGGGATCTTCCGGAGGGGATTTTTCCCGCCGTGAAAACCACGGAGGGCGTTGCCTCCGCCACGCCGCTGGTGGAGGGCATCGCCACGCTGCCCGACCAACCGGGCGAGTATTTGAGGATTCTCGGCATCGATCCCTTTACGGGGACCGATATGCGCGTTTTCGAAATCTCCGGCCGCGGCGGAGAGGAACTCGACCTCGAGGAATGGCTGCGCGAACCCGATGTGCTCGCCGTCGCGGGTGGAAAAAAAGAGCCCTTCCGCGTTTTGGCAGGCGGAACCTCGAAAACACTCCGGCCCGTCTTCGAGTTGAAAACCGACGATGTGGGGGTGGCCTCCGACCCGAGGCTGGCGGCGATGGATATCGGCTGGGCCCAGCAACTCCTCGGCCTGCCGGGACGCCTCACCTCGATCCAGATCCTGGCGGAGGATCCCCTCGATCTCGAACCGGTCGTCGAGAAACTCCGCGCCATCGCCCCGCCCGATGCCGTCATCGGCACGCCCTCCCGCCGCGGGGGCGAAACCGAGCAGATGCTGGCGGCATTTCAACTCAATCTCACCGCCCTGAGCCTCGTCTCGATGGTGGTGGGCGTTTACCTGATTTACAACAGCCTCTCCGCTTCCGTGGTTCGCCGCCGCCACGAGATCGGCGTCCTGCGCGCGTGCGGGGCGACCAAAGCCGAGGTGACGGGCCTTTTCCTCGGCGAAAGCCTGGTTTGCGGATTTCTCGGAACCCTTCTCGGAATCGTGCTGGCGGGGCCGCTCGCGGTGCTTTTGTCGGCTCCAGTGGGACAAACGGTTTCCTCACTCTACACGCTGGTGAGCATCGACCGCCTCCAGATCACCCCCGACCAGATCGCCCTGGCCTTCGCCTGCGGCCTTGGAGCCTCGCTCATTGCCGCCTGGCGTCCCGCCCGGGAGGCCGCCTCTTGCGATCCCGCGATCGTCTTGCGCCAAGGATCGATGGGCGAAGGCGACGCCACAGCACGCGGTTGGGCGCCATGGGGTGTTCTCGGCCTGCTTCTCTCCGCCTTTCTCTCCTGGCTGGCATTGCGGGAGGGTGGCCGCTTTCTCGGCTTCGCCGCCATCGGGTTTCTCATTGCGGGCTTCTCGCTGCTGGTTCCCTTTGTCGTGCGGGTTTTCGCCCGTCTCGCCACCGGCCCGGGTTGGATGGTGCGCCTGGCCTCCCAGCATCTGGTGCGCTCCCTCCATCGAAATGCCGTGACGATTGCCGCACTGGCGGTCGCAGCGGCCATGACGGTGAGTGTTTCCGTGATGATCCATTCCTTTCGGGCCAGTGTGGAGCGGTGGCTGGGAAATACGCTCTCGGCCGATCTCTTCATCGCCCCCGCCGCCAATGAAATCACCGGCCTGCAAAATTTCCTCCCGCCCGATGCGGTGGAGTGGATTCGCGCGGAGCCGCGCGTTCAGGAGGTTGGAACCTTTCGCGAGATCGTCGTGCCATGGGGCGAACGGTCCGCCACGCTTGCGGTCATCGACGGCAAGGCGCGGGGAGAACTCGAATTTCTCCAAGGCGGCCCCGGCGCCGCGGCCGATTTTTCCAAGCCGGGAAAAGCGGTGGTTTCCGAAAGTTTCTCGAACCGCCATGGCACCAGGCCGGGCGATGTTTTGGAATTCACCTCGCCGACTGGCCCCGCGCACTTCGAGGTCGTCGGCGTGATCCGCGATTTCACGCGCGACAGCGGGCTCGTGATGATGGAACGCTCGAATTTCTCCAGGCATTGGAGCGACAATCGCCTGCACTCGCTCTCGATCATCCTGAAAAACCCCGCCAACGCCGCCGCGCTCGCGGAGGATTTCCGCCGGGCCCTCGGGCGCGATGGCGAATTTGCGATTTATACAAATTCCGACCTCCGCCGGCGCGTGCTTGAGATCTTCGACCAAACCTTCGCTGTGACCTCTGTGCTGCGAACCATTGCCGTGGTCGTCGCGGTGGCGGGCGTGTTACTTTCGCTTTCCACACTCGTCCTCGAGCGCGAGCGCGAGATCGGCGTCCTCCGCTCCCAAGGCGCCTCGCGGGGCCAGATCCGCGGCCTCATCCTCACCGAGGCGTCGATGGTCGGCTTGCTTTCCTCCGTGGTCGGCATCCTGTGCGGAGCCGCCATGGCGATGATCCTCACCTGGGTCATCAATAAAGCGTTTTTCGGATGGACCATTGACCTGCGCTACCCGTGGGGTGTGATCGCTGCCACGCCGCTGTGGATTTTGCCCGCCGCCCTTCTGGCCGCTTGGCTCCCGGCCACCCGCGCGTCCCGAATCCCGCCCGCCCGCGCCATCCGATTCGAGTAGGCTTTACAGGCGCATGGAAACATTGTCTTGCCCTGCGCAAGCCGCTTCTGGTTGTTTACAAAAAATAACCCGACGACATGCTAAAAAACCTCTTCCTTTTTAGTCTGTTGATTGTGCTTGGTTACGCTGGTTGGGAGTATTTCAAGCCCGCCCCGCCTCCGCCTTTGACCCCCGAGCAAGAGGTTGCGGCGCTGGTGAGCCAATCGGTCATTCCCGCCAAGGATCTGGCCGCGATGAGCGTGAAACATCCGACCCTCGTCACCCGCGCGCTCCAGGGCAAAACCATCTCCGTCTCGGGCGTTGTCCTGCAGGCCTTCGTGGTCGGCGTCAATTCCGACGACCTGAAACTCGAACTCGCCGGCGTTCCGAATCTGAAGTTCTCCTTCCGCACCAATTTCGGCCGAAAACAACATTGGGGCGCCCCCGCGCGATACCGGTTCCAGAAAGTAGGAAAGGAAATCGTGGGCCTGTCGGTGGTAAAAGCCGCCTCGGAAGATAAAAGCGACCCTGGCCGGGTCTATCCCAAAATCGATTCCAGCAGCGAAGCCGCCGCGCTCCAAAGCATCGTCGGAAAAATCGCTGAAGCCTACGGCGCGGTCAAAAATTCGGGCGCTTCCAAGCCATCCCGCCCGAAATCAGCTGGCGAACAAACCACCCGCCGCGCCCTCTTTCGCGAGGGCGAAAGCACCATCCTCCGAGGCCAATTCAACCACATCGGCGCGGGTTGGATCCGATTCGATCTGCTCGACCTACCCTGACCCGCCGGGATTTCACCGGTCCCGAAAACCGCGCCGATCGCCAGACTACCAGTTTTTAATCCACTGGTTCGTATCGGTCGCAGGGTTGGCGCCGCCAGTGGACCACAGATCGAAGAAATTCGTGCCCGAGCGCGTGGCGTTGCCAGGGTATTGGTAGCCGTAGCGATTTCCAAAAGGATCCACAACAACCGCGTTTGTATCTTTTGAAAGCGTCGTATTCGTTCCCATTTCTTTGGGAAATTCAAAATAAACTTTGTTCAAGGGATTCAACGCGTTCGTGCCATCCGGGGCCAAAGCCGCCCGCAAGAAGCTATTGTTTCCTGAACTTGCGTTGGTGTTTGTCCCTCCCGGGTAATCGCCCATATCCGCCTTGTAGCTCTCCAACGCCGCCGAGAGCGCGGCGATCTCGGCTTCCGCACGGCTCCGCGCCGCCTTCTTTTGCATGTAGCCCGCCGTGTTCAACACGATTCCCGCCAGTAGGGCAATCACCGTGATGACTACGAGTAGTTCGATAAGCGTGAAACCACGCGAGGGAACCTGTGGGGCGGCTTTTCTTTCCATGGCGAATTGTGACGATCTTGTTGGTTGCGTTTTTTGGCGGGGCGGATCTTCATCACACCAAGGTTTTTGGACTTTCCAAGCCCGAAGTCGGAATTCGATTCCGCTGGCACGAAAATATCCCGCGACACCATGAAAAAAACAAGCCTGGTTCCGTCCAAGAAAATTCCATTCGTCCCGCGTATCCACGCCTCCGCCTTCTCGCTGATCGAGCTTCTGGTCGTCGTCGCCATGATCGGGCTCCTGTTGTCGTTCATGGGTCCGGCGATTGAGGGATTGGCCGGAGCGGGAGGGCGCAAGGGCGGCGTGACGATCGTCATGAATACCCTCGAGCAAGCCCGGGTGACGGCGATCCAGCGAGGGCGTGAGGTGGTTGTGGTTTTTTGGAAGAAAAACGGCATCGGCGAGCAGGATGCCATGATGGTGCTTCAGCGGACCGATGGCATCCCCCCGTGGGAGCCGGTTTCGCGATGGGTGAAGTTGCCGAAGGGCGTGCTTTTTCATTCCGGGGATGAAGAGTCGCGGATTTTGGACGGGTCGGCGCTGGACGCGATTACGGGCCTGGAATTGGATGCCCTGCCCGGCAAACCCGATGAAGCCGCACTTGGCGTGATCCATTTCACCAAGACCGGCGCGGTTCAAGCACCAAACCACTCGAACGGCTTGCGTGTGGCGATCACAGAGGGCCAACGCGCTGCGGACGGCGTCCTCGCGGACAAGCGCCATGAGAAGGGCGGCTACGAAGTCATCTCGATCGCGAGATTCACCGGCCGCGCAAGCCTCGATATCACGAGTCTCTAACCCATGCGCGCCCGCCAACCGGAAAATCAACCCCCTGGGCATTGGGCCGAAGCGGGCGGTTGCGGCTTCTCGCTGATCGAAGTCGTGCTGGCACTCGGGATCATTTCCTTCGCCATTGTGGGAATCATCGGGATGATGCCCGTCGCCGTGAAATCGGCCGGTGACAGCATGCGGGAGACGGATGCCACATTGATTGCCCGCAGGGTTTTTGCGGAGCTCAAGACAGGAACCGGAGGGAACCGCACTCTTTTCATCTCAGCAAACGGAACGACAAATCTCAACCTCGCCGCAACCAGCACGAATAACTTAGCCTTCTCAGAAGACGGCCTGCCGCAAGCGCTGTTTCTCTCGACAAACGCTCCTGTCAATGCCGCCTACGACTACTACGCCCGGATCTCGATCGCTAACACCGGCTTTACCAACCTCTCCCGCGTGCAAGTCGATATCGCCTATCCGGCCGCCGCGCCCGCCGAAAGACGGACCACCAACTCGTTTGTGACGCTGGTGGGGTTTTAGACAGAATGACAGGATTTTCAGGATAAACAGGAGATGGAACAGGAAGTTTTAACAAAAAAGATCATCGGTTGCGCCATGCAGGTGCATCAGGTCCTGGGGCCGGGATTTTTGGAATCTGTTTATCAAAAAGCCCTCGCCATCGAGTTGGTGCGTGCCGGTCTCCAATGTGAGTGCGGTTGCCGGATTCCCGTTCACTACAGGGGAGAAACGGTTGGGGACTTTGTTGCGGATGCCTTGGTTGAGAAGTCGGTGATTCTGGAATTGAAAGCCAATATCGGGTTGAACATGTCGCATGAAGCCCAACTCGTGAATTACTTGCATGCAACCAATCTTGAAATTGGTCTCCTGTTGAATTTTGGGGCACCAAGCCTTGAAATCAAACGCAAACACAAAACTTACAAGCCCAAGGCCCCTCCTGTTAATCCTGCCAATCCTCTCATCCTGTCCAAAAAAACCACTGCCTTTACCATCTTGGAAATCCTTGTGGCTGTGGCTGTCCTGGGGATGCTGCTGGTCCTGTTGCTGAACATCCTCCAATCCGCCACCGGGCTTTGGCGCGGGGTGGAGAACCGGGCGGAGACCTACCGCGAGGCCCGCGCCGCCATGCAGGTGATCTCGCGCGATTTAAACAATCTCCTACCCTCTACAAACACCAACCATTTCCTTTTTTCCACCAACCAGTTGGCCTTCCTCGCCACCATGCCTCGAGATTCCCAGCTCCCCGACAGCCTCGGCGATCTCTGCGCGGTCGGATACCTTTTCGCCTACGACAACAAAAGCCCCGTCGCCGGTGACAATGGCCGCCAGAGTTACAATCTTTACCGCTACTTTATCGAGAGCAACGAGACATTCACGAATCTGTCCCAAAGCTCCGATCTCTTCCCGGACTTCAACGCCTCCACGAACTCGGAAATCCTCGCGCGCAATGTCGTGGCCTTCAATGTGTCGTATTTCACAGTCAACGGCACAGCCACAACCACTTGGACGCAGAGCGCCGCCTCCCCCATGCCCGACCTCGTGGAAATCCGGATCACCGCCGTGAACAACGAGCGCACCATGAGGTTCGGCCCGCGGAACGCATCCCTCGAGTGGGTCGACTTTTCCCAGCCTGACACCGATCTGGACCTCGCCGACTATCGCAAACACACCAAAACCTTCACCACCCGCCACCCGCTCCCCTCCCCATGATGTTTAGACAGGAGGACAGGATTTCCAGGAGGATCAGGAAAAAATAAGAGTTTTTTTAAACAGAATCGAATCGCAGCGAGTCAATTAACAGAATTAATAAATGACAATCATTAAAATACGCAAATACGGTTGCTTTTCGGATGGCCGAGCAAAATCCCGAACCCAAGCCCCATCCTGTAAATCCTGCCAATCCTGTCCTCCTGTCTAAAATTCCGTAAATTCTGTTCTGACCAAACCACATGACCAAATACCGCAACAAAGCCTCCGCGCTGCTGACCACGCTCTTTGTCTTGGTTGTGCTTAGCACGATCGTGCTCGCGTTTTTGGAGAGTTCCTCGCTGGAGCGGAAGATTTCCCGGAGCATCAAGGACACCTACCAGGCCGAACTGGCGGCCGAGGCGGGGTTG
>CAYOGR010000030.1:0-20562 GCA_964403605.1 uncultured Chthoniobacter sp. | reverse complement strand
GGGAACGCTTCGTCGGATTCCGGATTGTAGAGATTCTTTTTTGGCATGCGTTACCGGGGGGTGAAGAAAAGGTGGAAGGATGAAAGCGGCTTTGCCGCCGAGGACTGATGGCGGAGAGCGGAAGCAACAGCGGAAAGGGCGCTCGACCCTCGACGCTGGTCGATTGATGACTGGCTGTCGTTGAGCATCATTCGTTGCCTTTCTTTTCGAGGTCATCGGATAACTCCGCCTCGATGGTTTCAATGCTGGGGAGACTTGAGGCGAGTTCGGCAGGAAGGGCGCGCGTGAGTTCATAGTCGGCCACGCCGATGGGCTTGTGGATGTCTTTGAGCGAATATTCGGCAAGGATGCGGTCTTTGGTCTGGCAGAGGATGAGGCCGATGGTGGGGGCGTCGCCGGCGTGGCGAAGTTGGGCGTCCACCGCCGAGCAGTAGAAATTCACCCCGTGAGATAGTCGGCAAGTCGGCTCTTTATGTAGCGTTTCCCCCAAGCGGTTTTTAGATACTTCTCCCTTTTGGTGGCGTCGCCTCGGTTGCGGCATGCCTCGAAGTAAACCAACTCCACTGGCAAGCGGCCTTTTGTTGAATGGACTCGACCACACTGATGTTCCGCGATTCGGTTTTTCAAATCGCTTGTGAAGCCGACATAGAAGTTGCCGTCTGCCAAGCTTCGCAGGATGTAAACATATTGGAATTTCATATCTCACGGGGTGAATTTTGCCGGCATACTCGGGTTTGAAATCGCCTTTTTTCAAATCCACGACGATGAAGCAGCGGAGGTGCAGATGGTAGAAGAGGAGGTCGATGAAAAACTCGCGGTCGCTGACGGTGAGCGGGCATTGGCGGCCGACGAAAGCGAAGCCGCGCCCGAGCTCGATGAGGAATTTCTGGATGTGGGCGACCAGGCTGGTCTCCAACTCGCGCTCCAGGAAGGGTTCGGTGAGGGTGAGGAAGTCGAAGAGGTAGGGGTCTTTCAGCAAACCCTGCGCAATGCTGGCGTGGATCGAGGATAGAGTGCTGCTGAAGTTTGTGATTGCGGCCCCTTGGCGTTCATGGACTCGGTTTTTGATCTGGAGGCTGAGTGTGTCGCGCGACCAACCCTGCTCCAGAGTCTGGCGGGCATACCAATAGCGTGTGGGGAGGTCTTTGATTTTCTCAATCAGAATCACATTGTGATACCATGGGATTCCGAAAAGGAGATTTGTGGGTAGAGCCGATGGGGTGGCAGGTGGCTGGATCAATTGTGCCGCAGGCTGCGGCACAATTCCATCAGGCTGGTTTTGATCAAGCTGCAAAAGTGACGCGGGTAGCGGCACTTTCCCGGCCATGGCGGGATACTCCCGGAAAAATCGCAACATCCGCTTGAGATTCCGCTCGGAGAATCCTTTTTCCCTGGGGAGTTCGTTTTTCAAATCCACAGCGAGCTTTGGAATGACTCCAGCGCCCCAGCCCTCGCGTTCCTGCCTCGCAGCGATCATGCGACCGATGTCCCAGTAAAGGAGAATCATCTCGGCATTGGCAGAGAGTGCCGCACGGTTCTGGGCGGCCCGGATTCGGCTTTTGATCTCGTCGAGAAGCTCGCGGTAAAGCGCAAGTTGTGGAGTGATTTCCGACATCAGTTCTTGCCCTTGTATTTCACCCCTGTGATTTCGAGGATAAACAGGTTGCGCGCACCTTGCAGGCAGCTCTTGATTTCTTGAAATGTGGCGCTGTATGGGTCTGGCAACCCAGCGTGCGAGGGCGGTGCGGTGAAACGCGCGTCCACGCGGGCACGACCGCGAGCAAGGCGTTCATCGCTTACAAGCGGTTCCGAACGGGCCAACTGTGTTAATTTTTTAGCAGGCACAGTGGTTTGCAGGTCATTCAGGCTGGATTCGTGGCGAGTGTTTCTTCCCCCATGCGAGAAGCGCGGCGGTCGAGTCGATGCCTGTGGCTTGGGATTCGAGGTTTATGAAGTCGACATAGCCGCGCGGTTCGACTTCTTGGCGGCTGTAACTGAAGAGGGCGGCGCGGCCGTTGCCGGTGAGGCCGAGCACACGGGATGTGGTCCAGTCGGGCTGGCTGTAAGGCTCGGGTGCGGCGATCTGGCGCATCACGGCAGCCACCCACGCAGGTGCGTGCTGGAGGTCTTGACGGCGCAACGCCACTTCAATCGCAGCGCTGCTTCCGAGGTCCTGAAACTGCCGGGGAGTGAAGACCCAACCCCTTTTGTTTCCATAAATCCGACTGTGAATTTTGGAATCAATAGATTGTGCGTGTCTCGGCATATTTATTTGACGGAAATCATGGTTGTTTTTTCCGTCAAAACAAGGCTCGATGGACTGCGGCATAGTTGTATGCCAGCCCGGGCTCTTTTTTCCAACGAGGAAATGGTGTCGGTCCTTCAGATCGGAGATGAAATCGCGGTCGTCTTGCGAGGCAGATGCCTGCACGGGCGGTGTCGCGCAGGGCGTATTCGGCCACGATGCGGTTCTGGGTCTTGCAACGAGTAGTCCGATGGTGGGGTGGTCGTCCTGGCCCTTGACTTGCGAGTCTGGGGAAAGCTGAAAGACGAAGTCGGTGGGGAATCGCTCAGCGTTGCGTTTCAGCTATTTGTTGAGGCGTTTGGTCGGCACGCCGTGGATGGCGGCAAGCTCGGTGATCAGGCGGCTTTTTCCAAGAGGAAGCGGGCGATGGCGCGGGAGGCGGAGGGTTTTTGGAGCTGGAGGAGGTTGCGGCGCCAGGCACGCCAGAGCGCGCCGTCGTTGGCGATCGCGCCTTTCACGATATCGACCACATGCTCGGCGCGGCCGGCGGCGAGGGCGCCGATGGCGGTTTGCTGGATGAGGGCGATGTTGCCCTCCTCCTGGCCGGGGACGATATGGTTCACGACAAAGGGAATCTGGGCGGCGATGGCTTCTTGGACGGTCGCGCCGCCGGCTTTGCCGATGAAAAGGTGGTGGGAGCCCATGAGGGCGGGCATTTGGTCGGTCCAGCCGATGAGTTCGCCTTTTCGTGGCAGGCCGGCGCGGGAGATGGCGGCGCGGGCGTCTTCGCGACGGCCGGTGACAACCGTGGTGTGGAGGTTGTCGATTTCGGCGAGCATTTGAAGGGTCTGGATCGCGCGGGCGTGCGGGCCGCCGGGAAAGAAAATGACGCGCCATTGGCCGTCGCCGGGAGGAGGGGCGGGGAGGAATCCGTCGAACTCGAGCCCGACGGGAAAACCGAGCGTGTGGATGCGGCCGTGGTCCACTCCATCGCGGCGGAGAACCTCGGCGGTCGGCTCGTCGGCCACGATCGCCCCGTCCGAGCGGTAGCGATACCAGGTCTGATTGATCATCGTGGAGTCGGTGATCACCATGTAAAACGGCTTTCGCATGGTTGGATCGGCCTGTTGAATTTTTTCCATCACATAGCCGAAGACCGGGTAGGTGGAGATGACGAGATCCGGTTGGAATTCCCGCAGGAGACCATGGACGGCATCGACGAGTTGCTTGAGCAGCGGGGCCATTCCTTCGATGACCTTCGGGCTGCTGAGCAGGGCGAAAACGGCTTTCCAGAGGCGGGGGTAGTTGTTGATCGCCGCCGCATAGCCGCGCTGGATGAGGCGGTTCACGACAGGATTCGTGCGCGTGTAGGGATCGACGACGAGCGTTTCAACGCCGTGGGGGGATTCGGCCGCCAGGGCGTTTTTGATGTTCCGCGCGGCGGTGTTGTGGCCCTCGCCCATGCTGGCGGTGAGGATGAGGATTCGGACGGGACGATGGCTGCTGGCGCTCACTGGTGAGGGGATGGTTGCAAAAACCGCGCGCAAATCAAGCCTGCCCCGGCGCGCTTACGGGACGGGAGCGGATCGATCCGTCGGGGAATTTGGTCTCGAGGAGTTCGCACTGGCGGGCTTCGTCGGCGCTGCGGAGGATGCGGCCTGCGACATCGCGCGTGATCGTGTAGCCGCGGGCGAGGGCGGCATTTGGGTTCAAGGCCTCGAGCAGCGCGGCGCGGCTGGAGAGCGTGGCCTGGAGTTCCCGCACCCGGGATTGGGACAAGCGATCCATGAGTGCCCGGTCGGTCGAAAGTTGACGGAGAAGATCGGCGATTTTTCGTTCCGGATTGTGCGAGGCGAGAAAATGGGTATGGCGCTCGAGAGTGTGGCGGGAATTTTGGATGGAGCCATCAACGGCCGAGTCGAGGTCGTCGGAAAGGCGGTCGAGGGTTTGGCGGGCTTCGCGAAGGCGGCGGGGCGGTTCGAGAAAAAGGGCCGTTCGCTCGAGCCCGGCGAGTTGGTTTTTGAGGAAATCCAAGCGCGTGTGGACTGGTCGCCGCAGTCGGGCGCTGAGATGGGCGAGTTGTTCCAAAAGCTCGGCGGAATCCGAGGAGAGGATTTCGGCGGCGGCGCTCGGGGTGGGGGCGCGGAAGTCGGCGGCGAAATCGGAGATGGTGAAGTCGATCTCGTGGCCCACGGCGCTCACAACCGGGATCGGCGAAGCGGCGATGGCGCGGGCGAGGATTTCCTCGTTGAATTCCCAGAGGTCCTCGAGGCTGCCGCCACCGCGGGTGACGACAATGACATCCGGTGGCTCGATGCCGAGGGGGGCGGGATTTCCGAGGAGTTGGACGGCTTCGGCGATTTCGGCGGCCGCGCCACGGCCCTGAACGCGCACGGGAAAAACCAAAACCTCGATCCCGCGCTGGCGGCGGTGGAGGACATGGAGGAAATCGCGGATCGCCGCGCCGGTCGGGGAGGTGACCACGGCGAGGCGGCGGGGGAATTTCGGGAGAGGGCGTTTGCGGGCGGAGTCGAAAAGCCCCTCGGCGGCGAGGCGGCGCTTGAGTTCCTCGAATTTTGCCTGCAGCGCGCCGACGCCGCGCTCCTGAACCCGGCGGACGATGAGTTGGTAGTTGCCTCGGGGCTCGTAAACCGTGAGATCTCCGAAAACCTGAACCTGCGCGCCGTCGTTGAAATTGATTCCGCGAAGCTGGGCGGTCTGGCCGGCGAACATCACGCAGGCGAGTTGGGAGGCCGCGTCCTTGAGCGTGAAATAGACATGGCCTGAATTCTGACGACGGAGATTCGAGATTTCCCCTTCCACCCAAACCTCTCCAATGCCGTCTTCGAGAAGGCTCCGGATTTTTTTGGTGAGGGCGGAGACGGCGAGGACAACAGGCTCGGCCGGCTTGGAGGGCGCGGTCTCTTTTTTCTTCGGCGGAGCGGATTGAAGGTTGAAGTCGAGTTGCATCGGGTCAGCGGGCTTGGAGGGTGGTGAGGATTTTCTCCGCGAGAGCCAAGCTGATTCCGGGAACCCCGGCGAGTTCGGGTGCGGCCAGGGCCTTGATGCGTTCGACCGAGCCGAAGCGCTCGAGCAGGGCGCGTTTGCGGGCGGAGCCCATGCCCGGAACGGCGTCGAGGAGGCTTTCTCGGACGCGTTTTTTGAGGAGCAGGCTGTGGTAGCCGTTGGCTGTCCGGTGGGCCTCGTCGCGGATTCGCTGCAGTAGACGCAACGCGCCGCTGTCCTCGGGCAACCGCATGGGGAGGGGACGCCCGGGGCGGTGGATCTCCTCGAATTCCTTGGCGAGTCCGATGATCGGGAGGTGCGAGAGCTTCAGGCGCTCGAGTTCCTTGCGCGCGCTGGAGAGTTGGCCGCGTCCGCCATCGACAATGACGAGATCGGGCAAAACGGTCTCCTGCTCGCGCAGGACCCGGCCGTAGCGGCGGCGGACCACCTCGGCCATGCTCGCAAAGTCGTCCTGGTGGTCGGTGCCCTTGATCCGGTAGGTGCGGTAATTCGAGCGGTCCGGCACGCCATTTCTGAAGCGCACCATCGAGGCGACAATGTGCGTGGAGGAAATGTTCGAGATGTCGAAGCACTCCATGACCTCCGGCGGCTTGGAGAGTTGGAGCGCGTCGCGGAGCGCGGCGAGGTCGGCCGCCGGATCGATCGTGGTGGGAAGGGATTTCCGGGTGAAGCGGACCACCGGGCGGGTGGTGGTTTTCAAATCCTCGAGCAGGTTGCGGAGCTGGACGGCTTTTTCGAATTCCATGCGCTCCGCGGCGGCTTTCATTTCGGACTCGATCTGCCCGAGGAATTCCCGGCTCTGGCCGTCGAGGAAGGCGCAGGCCTCCTCGACGCGGGCGAGGTAGCCTGCCCGGTCGATCCGGCCGATGCACGGTGCGCTGCAATTTTTGATCACATGGTCGAGGCAGTGTTTGTAGTCCTTCTCGTCGGGCTCGACGGGGCGGCAGGAGCGCAGGCCGAATTTCCGCTTCACCGCCTCCAGTGTGGCGCGGAGGGCGCCGGCGTGGGCGAACGGGCCGAAATACCGCGCGCCGTCGTCTTTTTTCAGACGGGTGAGCGAGAAGCGGGGGAGGGGATCGGAGAGGTGCACGCGCACGAGAAGGAAGCGTTTGTCGTCGCGGAAGCTGACATTGTATTTCGGGCGGAATTCCTTGATGAGGCGGCCCTCGAAAAGCACCGCCTCGGCATCGCTGCGGACGATGTGGTATTCGAGATTCCACACGCTATCGATGAGCGCGCGGGTCTTCAGGTCGGCGGAAAATTTCCGAGATGGCATGAAATAGCTGCCCACGCGGCGGCGGAGGTCGCGCGCCTTGCCGACATAGATGACATGATCCAACCGGTCGCGCATGACATACACGCCCGGTTTGTGGGGCATGTCGCGAAGGATTTTCGCAAAATCGGCGCGTGGTTTCGGCGAACTCATTCGGCGTGGCGGTTACTCCAAAACCAAATACCTGACGACCCCGCGGCTCCAGACCCGCAGCAGAAGAGGGCCGGCGGGGGCGGATCGGGCGGCTTCGAAAAGATCCCCCGTGCCTTGGATGGGACGCTGGTTGACCTCGAAAATCACATCGCCCGCTTGCAGGCCCGCGCGCGCGGCCCGGGAGTCGGCTTCGACTCCGGAGACGACGGCTCCCGGGAGATTCGCGGGGATGCCCAGGCGGAGCCTAAGATTGCGGTCGAGATCCCGGAGTTCGAGTCCCGCCAGCGGCGAGTCCCCGGCGGTGGTTGGCCCGGAATTTTTGGGATTCGCCAGACTTCCGACGCGGATCTTGAAAGATTTCGGCTGGCCGTTTCGGACAACCATCGCCTCCGCCTCGCTGCCGGGTGTGATTTGCGCGACCATGAGGCGCAGATCGGCGCTGTCTTCGACGGGTTTGCCGTTGATTTCGACGATGACATCGCCGGGCTTGAGGCCCGCCTCGTCCGCAGGCGAGCCCGCCGCCACCTCGCCGACCAGCGCGCCGTTTCTGTCTTTCAACCCGAAAGCCTCGGCGAGTTCGGCGGTGACCGGCTGGACCACCACTCCGAGGTGTCCGCGCTCCACGCGGCCGTTCGCCACCAGCGAGGCCATCACCTGCTTGGCGAGGTTGATGGGAACGGAAAACCCGACGCCCTGGTTTCCCCCGGTTCGGCTGAGGATGGATTGATTGATGCCGATGAGGCGGCCCTTCGCATCCACGAGCGCGCCGCCGGAGTTTCCCGGATTGATCGAGGCGTCGGTCTGGATGAAATCCTCGTAGTCCACGATGCCCATGCCGCGACGGCCTTTGGCGCTGACGATTCCCATGGTCACTGTCTGGCCGATGCCGAAGGGGTTTCCGATCGCGAGGGCGATGTCGCCGACTTCGACCAGATCGCTGTCGGCGAGCGTGATGGCCGGGGCGTCCTGGATTTCGATTTTCACCACCGCGATGTCGGTTTGCGGATCGGTGCCGATGAGCCGGGCCTCGAAGGGCGTTTGGTTGTCTTGGAGCGCGACCAGGATTTGATCAGCCCCCTCGATGACATGGTGGTTCGTGAGGATGTAGCCGTCGCGCGAAACGATCACTCCCGAACCGAGCGAGCGTTCGAGCCTCTGGCGCGGAATCCGCTCGGGGGGCATTCCAAAAAACGGCATGAGCGGATTCTGGAAAGACCCGTTGCCCTGAGAGGGACGGGTGATTTTGTTCGTGTAGATATTCACCACGGAGGGCGAGACCTTTCGGATCACTGGCGCGAAACTCGTCACGGGGCGATCCGATTGGGAAAGGGGCGTGGAATCCACGCGCAAATCCGGCGATTGCGCGGACGCCGTAGTGAAAATCCAGAGAGCGGGCAGCAAGGCGGCCAGTCGGCCGAACGAGGGTTGGAGTGTCATGCTCATCACGATCAGGCCGGAATCCTAACCCGCTTTCGTTTTTTTTGCATCCCTGACTCGCATGATTGCCGGCATCGCTTGGCCGGGCGTGGCGGTGCTTGAAAAAAACAAAGATAGCTCTTGCATAAATTTCGATTTCCGCCAATTTCCACGACCCTACTCAATTCAAGCTTTTCTTATGGCATACGCAGTTATTCAAACCGGCGGCAAACAATACCGCGTGGAATCCGGCAACGAGATCGAGGTCGAAAAACTCGATGCGGAAGTCGGCACCGACATTCAACTTTCCGAAGTCCTCCTTGTCGCCGATGGCGGCAAAATCGAAGTCGGGGCCCCGTTTGTGAACGGCGCGAAGGTCGCCGCCAAAGTCATCGATCAATTCAAGGACGACAAGGTGATCGCTTTCAAATTCCGTCGTCGCAAAGGCTACCACCGCACCGTCGGCCACCGCCGCCAGCTCACCAAGCTCAAAATCGAATCCATCTCAACCAAGTAAAATTCCATGGCCCATAAAAAAGGACAAGGCAGCGTCAAAAACGGACGCGATAGCATCAGCAAGCGTCTCGGAGTCAAAAAATTCGGCGGAGAATCCGTTATCGCCGGTAACATCATCATCCGCCAGCGTGGAACCAAGTTTCAACCCGGCTTGAATGTCGGCCTTGGTCGCGACTACACCATTTGGGCCCTCGTCGATGGCCAGGTGAAGTTCGATCGTGCCGGTCGCCGCGTGAATGTGGTTCAGACCGCCGCAGCTGCGAACTAACGGTTTTTCATTTTATCAAAAAAAGCGCGGGCCGGATGGCCCGCGTTTTTTTTTGTAATCCCACCTGGAATAGTCGCCGTTTTTCAATTCGTTTCGCGCACGAGTTCGCCGCAATGGGCGGCGAATCCCGCGCCGAAGGCTGTGAGCCAAAGTCTCCCCGATTCCGGATGGCGCTCGATGGAATCCTCCAGCGCTGCCAACACACACGGGCTGCTCATGTTTCCATAGTTCCGAAGAACCTCCCGGGTTTCCTCGAGGGGGTGGGGATGGAGCGAGCGTTCGAGGGCATCGATCACATCCCGACCACCGGTATGGGCGAGAATGCGGTCGGGTTCGGCGGAGCGCTTCTCGAAAAGCCGCGCGACCGCCTCCGCGGCGAGAGTTGGAACCTCCCGGTGGAGTTGGTTTTTGAGGCGGCCGTTGGCATTGACGAACCGGATTTTTTCCCGGTGCTGGGGTTGATGCAGCGTTTGGAAGTTCGAGAACTTCCATCGGTCGGAAGTGTCCTCCGCGCGCCAGAGAGCGGCGGCCGCACCGTCTCCGAAAAGACAAAGACTCACCAGGACTCCGGGATCGTTATCGAGGTAGAACGCGGCGGAGCACACTTCGACGGCGACCGTCGCGACCAGGGCGCCGGGATTGGCGGCAAGGTAGCCGCGTGCCGACTCCAAGAGGGGAAGGGCGGCTCCGCATCCGAGGCCCAAGAGATCCTGGAGAAAGATGTCCTGACGCATCCCGAGGAGTTCCGCCACATGGCTGGTTGGGCCGGGGCAGAGGTAGCCGGTGCAGCTGCAGACCAGAAGGGCATCGATGTCGCGGGGATCCACCCCGGCTTTTTCGCAGGCTTTCTCGAGCGCTGCGGCCGCGAGTCGAGGGGCGTGCCGTTCATACAGGGCATGGAGGCCGCCGGCGTCGAGTTGGAAAATCGATGGGAGGTCGGGTTCACAGAAACGCCGGGTTTCGATGCCGGAGTCGCCGAGTAGAATTCTCTCCAGCAAGTCCCGCGAGCGCGAACGAAGCGCATCCATGGATCCCGAACCACGGAGAATTTCAAAAAGCTCCGGCTGCCGGAAAACATGGGGTGGATACGCGGTGGCGAGGGATTGCAGATACATCAGCGCACGAGTTGGAGCAGGGTTTGAAAGGGAATCAAACGGCGACGGCCGAGGGCCGAGGCGAGACGCGATCCGCCGGGTGTGGTGAGAAGACCGTGGAGCGCATTCGCGGCGGCGAGCCGTCTGCCAAAGCGGGCACGCTGGGCTTGGGCGCAGGCCCGGGCGGCATCGGGCCAGGATTTCCCACCCAGCGCGTAGTCGAGCGCGGGCTTCAAGGCGCATTCCGCGGACTCGAAGGCCATTCCCATTCCATGGCCTGTGAAGGGCGGGATCATGCTGGCCGCATCGCCGATCGAGAAGTCCGGGCCCGGTTGATGGCCGGTGCGGAAGACTGCGACGCCACAAAAACTCCCTTCCAGCAGGTCGGCTCCACGCAGGCGCTCGGCAAGGCTTTCCAGCCCTCCCTCCCGCAGGGCATTGAGAAGAAGCTCGGGCCCCTTGGCACGCCGGGACGGGGTTTTTGTGAAAAGCCCGCAGATATTCACGAGACCGTCCTCGATGCGGGCGAGGCCCACATATCCGTTCGCTGCGGTGAACATTTCGAGATCGGCATCGAGCCTCAGGCCGCGCGCATGGCATTTGAGGCCGATCCAAGGGCTTTCGCGCCGGGGACGGCCGGCGGCCCACACCACGCCTTCGCGGGCCGGGATTCTCGAATTCGTAAAAAGTCTTCCGCCGAGTTGCTCGAAGCGCTGCTGGAGCCGGTCATCGAGCCTCCAGCGCGAAATCCCGCGGCCATCGGCGCTCAGCCGGCCGATCGGCCCCGTGGCATCGTTCCAAATGGCGGACTCCAATTTTTCGGCGTCCGCCAGGCTTTCGGCAATCCCGAGGGATTCCAGCGTGCCACTTCGAAGTCCTCCGAGGAACTCCCCGCAGACGCGGTGCCTGGGGTAGGTCGAGGCTTCGTGGAGATCGACCTCGACGCCACGAAGGCGGAGCGCGATTCCCAGCGACAATCCCGCGAGTCCTCCACCGGCGATTGTGATGCGTCGACCCATGGAGGCGGAAGCTATCAGCCGCCGTGATGCGCGCCAGCGGGAATGCTCAATCGAGCCGACGGGCTTCGAAACGCAAGGCGCGTTTCCAATTCGCGGATTCGCGGAAAATCCAGTGGCGCGGATTGAGTTTCAGAAGAGAAGGAATTTCGCCCGGCTGGAAGCCGGCCCGGATGCTGACGGGCATGTCGTGGCGCGTCACCTCTCCGGCAAACGGGCAGGCGAGCATCGACATCGCCAGCGCCCATCGGCTTCGAAGGGGTTCACAAAAATAAAGCCGGTCGAAACGGGCGAGACTTTTTCCCAAGTCGGAAAGTTGGGTCTCTGTGAAATGATGGAGGACGAGACTGCCGATGCAGGCCCCGCCGTGGAAGCCAGGGAGGGATTGGAAAAAATCCCCCTTTTTCCAATCGATGCGGTTATTCAAATCCCGGGGCCGCTCGACCAAGTCGAGGCCGGTCATGGCCAGATCGGGGCGCAATCGGTGGAGTCGGGTGAGGAGTCGCCCATCCCCGCTTCCGATTTCAACGATCCGGGTTTCTTCAGGCAGCGGGCGGATGGATCGGGCCATCCAGCGGGAGTTTCCCATGAAGGCGTCTACGATCCGTAAATCCTTCCGACTTCTTTGGGCGCGCGGATCGGCAGGGGGAAGGCTGTCGAGGATTTCAGCCGTTACAACCCGGGGCATTGGTCTCATGCGAGCGGGCTGGGTGGCTACCCCGGGTCAGGCGGCCATGTAGGGGAGGGCGGCTGCGCGGGCCTTCACCTCCTCGAGACCCTCGAGAAGGTCTGCGATGGCATCCCATTTTCCGCTGACCAAGGCCTCGTGCGCGTGAGCGGCGATGGTCACGGGGAAATCGGTGTCCGCGATGGAGATTTTTTTCTCGGTCAGATCGAGGGTGAGGACAGCGGCGGGGTCGGACTCGATGAGTTTGGCGATGGCGCGGATGTCTTCGCCGCTGGCAACGACGCAGGGCATGCCGAGGGTGATGGAGTTTCCGAAGAAAATTTCCGCGAAGCTTTCGGCGACGATGGCGCGGATGCCGAAGCGGTAGAGCGCCTGCGGGGCGTGTTCGCGCGAGCTGCCGCAACCGAAGTTCGACCCGGAGAGCAGAATGGATGCTCCTTGGAAACGCTGGTCGTCGAGCGGGTGGGTTTCACCGGCTTCTTTCGCGAAGGCGCGGGCGTCGTAGAACGCGAACTCGCCGAGTCCGTCGAAGGTGATGCACTTCATGAACCGCGCGGGAATGATGCGATCGGTGTCGAGGTCGTCGCCGGGGACATAAACGCCGCGTCCGGCAACCTGGGTGATTTTTTCGAGAGCCATCTTTTTAGTAATTCGAAATGAGAAACGGGGAATGCGGAATGGGTTTTAGTTTACGCCGAAGACTTCGCGGGCGTCGGCGATTTCGCCGGTGACGGCGGCGGCGGCGACCATGAGGGGCGACATCAGGACGGTGCGTCCGGTCGGGCTGCCCTGGCGGCCTTTGAAATTGCGGTTGCTCGAGCTGGCGCAGAGTTGGTCGCCGACGAGTTTGTCGGGGTTCATGCCGAGACACATCGAGCAGCCCGCGCCACGCCATTCAAAGCCGGCGTCGCGGAAGATTTCGGCAAGGCCCATGCTTTCGGCGACGGTGGCCACGCCTTGCGAGCCGGGGACGACGATGGCTTTCACGCCGCTGCGGACCTTGCGGCCCTTGAGGTGGCGGGCGACCTCCTGGAGATCGCTCAGGCGGCCGTTCGTGCAGCTTCCGAGGAAGGCGACATCGACCTTCGTGCCTTTGATGGGATTGCCGGACTTGAGGTGCATGTGCGCGAGCGCCTCCTCGGCGGTGGCGCGGTCTTTTTCGGGAACCTCGTTTGGGAAGGGAACCTTCTCGTGGATGAAAATGGCCTGGCCGGGATTGATGCCCCAGGTCACCGTGGGGGCGATGTCGGCGGCGTTGTAGGTGACGAGGTCGTCGTATTTCGCATCGGCATCCGAGGCGGTGGCTTTCCAACGGGCGACGGCGGCGTCCCAATCCGAGCCTTTCGGCGCGTAGGGCCGTCCTTTCAGGTATTCGAAAGTGGTCTCGTCGGGATTGACATAGCCCACGCGCGCGCCGCCCTCGATGGACATGTTGCAAACAGTCATCCGCTCCTCCTGCGTGAAGGCGTCGAAGGTCGAGCCCGCGTATTCGTAGGCGTAGCCGAGGCCGCCGTTGACCCCGAGCTTCCGGATGATGTGGAGAATCACATCCTTCGCGTAAACGCCGGGGGCGAGCTTTCCATTCACCTCGATGCGGCGGACCTTGGGTTTGTGGAGCGCCATGGTCTGCGTGGCGAGGACATCGCGCACCTGGCTGGTGCCGATGCCAAACGCGATGGCACCGAACGCGCCGTGGGTCGAGGTGTGCGAGTCGCCGCAGGCGATCGTGGTGCCGGGCTGGGTGATTCCCTGCTCGGGGCCGACGATGTGGACAATGCCTTGCTTGCCGGTGGGGAGGTCGAAAAAGGTGATGCCGTTTTCCGCGCAGTTTTGGCGGAGCGCCTTGATCATGGCGTCGGCGAGGTCGTCGCTGAAAGGCTCCATGCGCTCGTCGGTAGGCACGATGTGATCGACGGTGGCGAAGGTGCGGCTCGGATAGAGAACCTTGAGCCCGAGATCGCGGAGCATGCCGAAGGCCTGCGGGCTGGTGACCTCGTGGATAAGGTGGGTGCCGATGAGGAGCTGCGTGGCTCCATTGGGAAGGGTGCGAACGGTGTGCGCCTCCCACACCTTGTCGAGTAGCGTTTTGCTCATAAGTCGAACCGCAGAGATTAGTCGCAGGCCACCGGGTTGCAAGACGGCAGACGGGCGGGGCGCGACGAAACGCATCTTTTTCCGGTTTCAACGGAACCAGGTTGGCCCGCCAAAAAAAAAGTCGAGTGGGCTGATCGGGGATTTTGGTGTAAAAGCAAACCATGGAACAACGACCCGTTCTCACGCCGCCCGGCGGCCACAGGAAAGTGCTGCTTCACTCCTGCTGCGCGCCTTGCTCGGGCGAGGTGATGGAGGCGATGTCGGCCTCGGGGATCGATTACACGATCTATTTTTACAACCCGAACATCCACCCCCGGGAGGAATACGAGTTGCGGAAATCGGAGAACATCCGTTTCGCGGAAAAAGAGGGCATCCCCTTCATCGATGTGGATTACGACACCGACAACTGGTTCTCGCGCGCCAAGGGGCTCGAGTGGGAGCCGGAGAAAGGCAAGCGCTGCACGATGTGCTTCGACATGCGTTTCGAGCGAACCGCGCTCCACGCGCATGAGAACGGGTTTCCCGTGATCACGAGCTGCCTCGGGATTTCCCGCTGGAAGGACATGGATCAGATCAACGGCTGCGGCGAGCGCGCGGCGGCGAAATACCCCGGCGTGGCCTACTGGACCTTCAATTGGCGGAAGGGTGGCGGTGCGCAGCGGATGCTCGAAATCTCGAAGCGCGAACATTTCTACCAGCAGGAGTATTGCGGCTGTATCTACTCGCTGCGCGATTCCAACAAGTGGCGTGTCGCGAACGGCCGCGAAAAAATCCGCCTCGGCGAGAAATTCTACGGCACCCCGGAGACCGAGTAACGATTCCGATGTAAGGCGATTTTGCCTTATTGGAGATCGAACCGAGGCCGGTTTCCGTCAATGCGACAGAATGGGTGAAATTACTTTACCCGCTTTTCGAACTCGTCGGGGAATTTGGCGAGGAAGCTTTGAGTGGGCCAGGAGCAGGCTTCACCGAAGGCGCAGACGGTGCGGCCGGCGATGTTGTCGGCGATGTTTTTGAGATTCTTCGCGTCGTCAGGGCGGGCGCCTTCGTCGATGATGCGGGTGGTGACTTTCGACATCCAGAGGCTGCCTTCGCGGCAGGGGGTGCATTGGCCGCAGCTCTCGTGGGCGTAGAATTGATTGAGGTTGTTGAGCGCCCATACCATGTCGCGGGAATCATCCATGATCATCACTCCGGCGCTGCCGATCATGGTTCCGGCGGCTTGGAGCGTGGAGGCGTCCATCACCAAATCCAAAAGCGGGACTTCTTTATCGACCATCTGGCCGTCGGATCCCTTGACCTTCATTTTAAAAGTCTCTCCGGCGCGGAGAACCTTGGCGGAGCTGCCGCCGGGGATGACCGCTTTCAGTTGGCGTCCGGGTTTCATACCGCCGCAGACATCGTGGATGAGTTCGCCGAGGGTGACGCCGCCGCAGGGGATTTCGTAGAAGCCGGGGCGTTGGACATCGCCGCTCACGCACATGGTGCGGGTGCCGCCATCGCCGGGGCTGCCCATTTTCGCGAACGCCTCCGCGCCCAGGGAGATGATGTGCTTCACATGGCAGAGGGTTTCCACATTGTTGACGATGGTCGGCTTCATGTAGAGGCCGAGAACGGCGGGAAAGTAAGGCGGCTTGATGCGGGGGTAAGGGCGCTTGCCCTCGAGGGATTCGAGGAGACTGGTCTCTTCGCCGCAAATGTAGGCGCCGGCACCCTGGTGGACATAGATGTCGAGGTCGAAGCCGGAACCGAGGATGTTTTTTCCGAGGTATCCCTTGGCCTTCGCCTCCTTGATGGCTTCCCACACGATCTTGGCGGCCTTGGGAAATTCGCAGCGGATGTAGATGTAGGAGAGGTGGACATTTGTCGCGAAGGCGGCGATGGCGAGGCCTTCGATCAACTGGTGTGGATCCTGGTGCAGGATGTAACGGTCCTTGAAAGTGCCGGGCTCGGATTCGTCTCCGTTGACGACGATGTAGTGGGGTTTGCCGTCGTCGTGCTTGATGAAGCTCCACTTCACACCGGCGGGGAAGGCGGCTCCGCCGCGTCCGCGCAGGTTGGCGGCTTTGACGGCGTCGATGATCTCGGCGGGCTTCATGCCGAGCGCCTTCTTGAGCGACTCGTAGCCGCCATGGGCGAGATAGGTCTCGATGTCGGGCGAGTAGCCGGGCTTGGAAATATTGCCGAAGATAAGGCGGCGTTCTTTCGGATGCGGAGTGGGTAGGAGCGAGACCATGTTATTTGTAGGAATCTACGATCGAAGGGACATCGGAGGTCGTGATATTTTCAACAAGGTCGTCGTTGATGAGGGCGACCGGCGCGGAACCGCAACTGGCGAGGCACTCGACGAATTCGACGCTGAATTTTCCATCGGCCGTGGTGGGGGGAGCCTCGCCGTAGCCGTGATGTTCGCAGTGAGGGTCGAGACCCACGGCCTGGCAGAATTTTTCCCTCACCTCGTAGCTTCCAGCGAGGGCGCAGGCGAGGGTGCGGCAGACGCGAATGATGGTTTTGCCGGCCTGCTCCCGGCGGAACCAAGGATAGAAAGTCACGAGTTCCAGGATGTTGATCGAGGTAAGGTCGAGACGGGCGGCGATCCAATCGATGCCGGAATCGTCAACGAACCCGAAATGATTTTGCCAGAGATGGAGGAGCGGCAGGGACGCGCTGCGTTTCGAAACGGGATAATGGGAAACCAACTCATCGGCCTCGGCGATGAACTCGGAGGTAAGGGAGTCCGCTTGGCGCATCATTGATTCGATCATGGCGGGCATTTATCGGGGGTCATGGCCAAGGCTTCAAGCAAAAGGATTGGTCGAATCCGCCATGATCGGTAGGTTCTCGGTCATCGTGAAAACCGCCATCCATTGGTTCCGCCGCGACCTTCGCCTGACCGACAACACCGCCCTCAACGCCGCCGCCAAATCCTCGGAGCAGGTCGTGCCGGTCTACATCGCGAGCCACTGGAAAAAATCCCACCGCTGGACGGGATCGAACCGTCAGTCGTTCCTCTGTGGATCGCTCCAATCGCTCGATGGAAACCTGCGCTCGGTCGGCTCGCAACTCGTCGTCCGGCAGGGCCGGGCGGTCGAGGAATTGGAAAAACTCGTCGCCGAAACCAAGGCCGGGGCCATTTTTTACAACCGCGATCCCGATCCCTTCGGGCGTTCGGTGGAGGAGGAGTTGAAAAAAACGGCCGCGCGTCTGGGCATCGGGATTCACGAGTTCAAGGATGTCGCGATCCATGAGCGGACCGAGGTTTTGACCGGCGCGGGCGAATCGTTCCGGGTCTTCACTCCCTACTCGAAAGCTTGGGAAAAACTCGCCAAGCCGCCTGTCGGCGGGAGGATCAAGAATCTCTCCACGCCCAAAGTGGCGTCCCTCGCGCTGCCGGATCTTTCGACATGGGAACTTCCGCCCGCCGCCGGCGGAGTGATGCAGGCCGGCGAAAAAGCCGCCCGGGAGCGGATGCGGGAGTTTTTGGACAAGGGCCTGGCCCGCTACGGCGCGAATCGCGATATTCCTTTCGGCCGCCACACCTCGCGCCTCTCGCAGGATTTGCGCTTTGGCCTGATCTCGATCCGCGAACTCCACCAGGCCTGCCTGCAAAAAGCCGAATCGCTCGACGCCCCCGGCCGTGGCAGCGCGATGAAATACATCGCCGAACTCGTCTGGCGGGAATTCTACATGCAGATCCTCTGGAAATTTCCCGGGGTGCTCGAGCAAGAGTTCAACCCCAAGTATCGCGGCATGAAATGGCCCGGCACGATGGCGAATTTCGAGAAATGGAAAAATGGCGAGACCGGCTTCCCGATTGTCGATGCCGCCATGCGCGAGTTGCGCGAGACCGGTTTCATGCACAACCGCACGCGCATGATCGCCGCGATGTTTTTGACGAAAGACCTCCATCTCGATTGGCGTCTCGGGGAGCAATACTTCATGCAAGCCCTCGTCGACGGCGAGATCGCCAGCAACAACGGCGGCTGGCAGTGGAGCGCGGGCACAGGTGCCGACGCCGCGCCGTATTTTCGAATCCAGAACCCTTGGAGCCAGACGAAGCGATTCGACCCCGAGGCGGCCTACATCAAAAAATGGGTGCCCGAACTGCGCGATGTCCCACCGGAGAAATTGATGGATGCTCCGCCGCCGGGTGTCCGGGTGGCGAAAAACTACCCGCCGCCCGTCGTGGACCACTCCACCGCAAGGGATATCACGCTCGATTTGTTCAAGGCCGCGCTCTCCTGATCCGTGTCCCACGAATCGCTTCCGATCTACGAACTCGACGAGGAAATCGTCGCCGCGCTCCGCAAGGGAAACCGCTTGGTCCTCGAGGCTCCGACCGGCTCGGGAAAATCCACGCAGGTTCCCCAAATCCTCCTCGATGGCGGCGTGCTGGGAAATGGACGCTGCGTGATCCTTCAACCCCGCCGCCTCGCCGCTCGAATGCTCGCCGCACGCGTGGCCGGCGAGCGCGGCGCGAAACTCGGCGGTGAGGTCGGCTACCAAATCCGCCTCGACAATGTTTCCTCCCGCGACACGCGCCTTTTGTTTGTCACCGAGGGGATCCTGCTCCGCCAAATGCTCGCCGATCCCGCGCTTCGCGGCGTCTCGGCGATCATTTTTGATGAGTTTCATGAACGGCATTTGCATGGGGATATCAGCCTCGCGCGCGCTCTGGACTTGCAGGAGACCACGCGGCCCGACCTCAAGATTGTCGTGATGTCGGCGACCCTCGATGGAGCCGAATTGGCGGGATACCTCGGCACCGCCTCGTTTTTAAAATCCGAGGGCCGCGTGCATCCTGTCGAAGTCCTTCATCTCCCCCACGAGCCCCGCGAGGATCCGGTCTGGGAACTCGCCACCGACGCCGTTGCCGGGCATTTCGACGACACGCCGGGGAACATTCTTGTCTTCATGCCTGGCAGCTACGAAATCCAGCGGACAATCCGGGAACTTCAAGCCCGCCTCGGCAGTCGTTGTGCGATCCTTCCGCTCCACGGGGAACTCCCCGCCGCCGAGCAGGACAAGGCCGTGAACCGCGGCGGGGGACGAAAGATCATCGTCTCCACGAATGTCGCGGAAACCTCGCTCACGATCGATGGCATCACGCTGGTCGTCGATTCCGGGCTGGCCCGCATCTCGAGACATGACGCCAATCGAGGAATCAACACGCTCTTCATCGAAAAAATCAGCGCCGCCTCGGCGGCCCAGCGAGCGGGTCGGGCCGGGCGAACCGCGCCGGGCGTCTGCGTGAGGCTTTGGACGGAGCGCGACCACCAGCGCCGGCCCTTGCGCGAACTTCCCGAGATCAAACGCCTCGACCTGGCAGAGACCATCCTCTCCCTCAAAGCCGCCGGGGTGGGGGATTTGAAATCCTTCCGCTGGATCGAGCCTCCCGACATGTCCGCGCTGGAACGAGCCGAGGCTCTGCTGCGCGACCTCGGGGCTTTGGATGCCGCCGGAGCCATCACCGATGTCGGCCGTCGGATGCTGAATTTTCCCCTCCACCCCCGCTATGCGCGCATGCTTTTGGCTGCCGAGGAATTGGGTTGCGTGCGAGCCGCCGCACTCATTGCTGCCATCACGCAAACCCGCTCGATGCTCCTGAAAATGGACAAACGAATCGAAGAGGAGCGTCTGGAGATCTTCGGGGGCGGCACCTCGGACTTTCTCGTTTTGATGCGCGTCTTCGAGTGGGCCCGCTCCCGCGATTTCCGCATGAACGAATGCCGCTCCCTAGGCATTCACACCGACTCCGCGCGGCAAGTCGGGAAACTGTTCGAGCAATTCCTCGACATCGCCCACGCCGAGGCCCTGCTCATCGAGGACGCGCCACCCTCCGACGAGGCGATCGCCCGCTGTGTGCTTGCGGGGTTTGCCGATCAAGTGGCGGTTCGTAAAAATCCCGGCACACTGGTCTGCGATATCGTCCGTGGGCGCCGCGGACTTCTCTCGCGGCAAAGTGTCGCGAGTGAAGCCCGATTTCTCGTCGCCGCCGAAATCGCCGAGATCGAAGGCCGGGACGGCGACGCCCGTGTTCTCCTGAGCCTCGCCACGGGTATCGAGGAGGCATGGCTTCGGGAAATGTTCCCTGCCGATTTCACCGAACGGGCCGAGTATTTCTTCGACAAATCGCAGAACCGCGTGGTCGTCCGCCGCGAGAAAGTCTTCCGCGACCTCGTCCTTGAAAACCGCGACCGCGACGCCGAGGCCGGCCCCGCCGCCTCGAGTTGCCTGGCTGACGAAGTCCTCGCCGGAAACCTTCGGCTCAACGGTTGGGACGATGCCGTCGAGCAATGGATCCACCGCGTCAATTTCCTCGCCCGGCTTTGCCCCGAGCAGGGATTGCCCGTGATGGGTGAAGACGAGCGCCACCACATCATTCTCTTGGTGTGTGACGGAGCCACCTGCTACCGCGACATCAAGGACGCCCCCGTTTTGCCCCACGCCAAATCCCTCCTCTCGCACACCCAACAGCAGTTCGTGGAAAAGCAAGCCCCCGAGCGCCTCGAACTCCCCTCCGGCCGCCGCGCCAAAATCACCTACTCCGACACAGCCGATCCTGTGCTGGCCTCGCGAATCCAGGATTTTTACGGCGTCACCGGCGAACTCAAAATCGCCCTCGGCCGCCACGCCCTCACGCTCCATGTCCTCGCCCCGAGCCACCGTCCCGTGCAGGTCACGAAAAACCTCCAATCCTTCTGGGCCGAGACCTATCCCCAACTCAAAAACCAACTCCAGCGCCAATACCCGAAGCACGAGTGGAGGTAGC
>CAYOGR010000029.1:2587-22262 GCA_964403605.1 uncultured Chthoniobacter sp. | reverse complement strand
GCGGCGGGCAGGAATACCTCGAAAACATCCTGAACGAACTCCTGTGATCACGCTGGGCATCGACTGCGGCACGCAGAGCCTGAAAACGGTGGCTCTGGATGGAGATTCGGGACATATCCTTGCGTCGGCCAGCAAAGCCTATGGTCTGGTGGAGGGATTGCCTGTCGGCCACCTCGAGCAAGATCCCGCCATCTGGTGGGATGCGCTTGAGGAAACCGTCCGCAAGGTCCTGGCCGACCTGGGCCCTCGGATCGCCGAGGTCGCAGGCCTCGGCGTTTCCGGTCAACAGCACGGCTTCGTGCCACTCGATGCCAGCCACCAAGTCATCCGCGCCGCCAAGCTCTGGTGCGACACATCGACCAGCAAGCAATGTGACGAAATCCGCACCGCCCTCGGCGGAGCCGCTGCGGTGATCGACCTTGCGGGCAATGACATTCTTCCCGGCTTCACCGCGCCGAAGATTCTTTGGTTGAAACAAAACGAGCCCGCGAATTTCGCCCGGCTCGCCCATGTCGCCCTGCCGCACGATTTTCTCAACCTGCGGCTCACGGGGTCGCTGCGCATGGAATTCGGCGATGCCTCGGGCACCGCGCTTCTCGATGTGCGCCGCCGCGGGTGGTCTCGGGAAATTTGTGCGGTTATTGACGACGGCCTGCATGACAAACTGCCGGAGGTCGGCTCCTCGTTATCCCCGGTTGGCACACTGCTCCCCGGGCTGGCCAACCGGTGGGGGCTGGCCAAGAACATTGTCGTCGCAGCCGGGGGTGGCGACAACATGATGGCCGCCATCGGCACCGGCTGCATCCGGAGCGGAACGGTATCCGCCAGCCTCGGCACCAGCGGAACCATTTTCGCCTGCTCGGAGGCTCCCGTGATCGACCCTCAAGGAGAGATCGCCGCGTTCTGTGACAGCACCGACCAGTGGATGCCGCTTCTCTGCACGATGAATGTGACTGTGGCCACCGAGGTGTTTCGAAAAATGTTCGGCTGGAACCACACTCGTATGGATGAGGAAATCACTGCGGTTCCCGGGGGAGCCGATGGCTTGGTTTTCCTACCCTATCTTCAAGGGGAGAGAACCCCGAACCTGCCGCACGGTTGCGGCGTGCTCCACGGCATGACGGCCTCGAATGCCAGCCCCGGCCACATCGCCCGCGCGGCCATGGAGGGCGTGACGCTCGGAATGGCTTATGGATTGCGCCGCATGGAATCGCTTGGATTGCGTCCCGGAGAAATCCGCCTCACCGGCGGCGGCAGCCAAAGCCCCGTCTGGCGTCAGCTTTGTGCCGACATCTTCGGATGCCCGGTGGTTACCCTGCGGAGTTCGGAAGGCGCGGCCCTCGGTGCCGCGATGCAGGCCCTCGCCGAAGCGACCGGCAAACGGCTCGATGACCTCTGCGCCGTTTGCGCCCCAATCGACGCGGAATCCCGCCTCGAACCGCGAACCGGCTTCGACTACGCCACGCTGCTCGAAAAACAAAACCAACTCCGCGAACGCCTCTTTTCTTGAATTTCGGAGCCCACCGAGGGCTGTGACTTTGGATCAGCCCGATCGCAACCGGCGGGGACTATTGCGACCTCTAGCTTCCGGTGCCGATGTAGCGGGCGCGGTAGCCGGCGAAGTCGCCCATCTCGCCGACGGGCGGCACGGACTGCATGTCGTAGACGGCATTGTCGACGATGGTGCCGGAATGGATGTCGTAGATCATCACCTGCGCCTTGCCTTGCGCGCGGCCGCCATCCTCAGTGCGGACCGCAATATAGCGGGTCGAGCGCTTGGAAAATTCCCCGGTGCGGGCGGCGTAATTTCTCGCGCGATCCTCGGCGACTTGTTTTTGGCGGGCCGAGGCCTGGTTTTTGGAGATCAAATAAGTGCCGCCACCTGCGAGCACCGCGGCTCCCGCAGTGACGGGAATGGTGACTGCGGGGTTGACTCCCGTGAGGGCAAGCGGCAGGCCGACAGCCAGGCCGGTGGCGCCGGCGGCGAGGGCGGCGTTTTCGCCCGGGGTGAGGTTCGAACAACCGCCGAGGGCAACGCAGGCGGCCAGGGGAAGGACGATGGAGCGAATCGAGCGGGATGAAGTTTTCATACGGCGCCAAGATAGCCGCAGGCGTTGCAAAAACAAGCCGCCGGGTTCATGCGGCGGGACGGGTCAATAGGAACTCTCGACGCGCTTGGCGACATCGCGGTAGCCGTAGTCCACCTCGTAAATTTGCTTCATGCAATCGACGGATTTTTCGGCGTTGCCCATTTTCTCGTAAACGAGGCCGAGGTTGTAGATGGCATCCTTTTTCACGGCATCCATGACCATGAGTTCGGCGACGGCGTCGGAGAGGGTCTTGGCGGCGAGGTCGAGCATGCCGCGCGCGGTGAAGCACTGGCCGAGGAGGCTCATGGCGCGCATGCGGACATTGGGGTTCTGGCGGGCCTTCTGGAGTTCGGGAATGGCCTCCTGCCAGTTGCCGAGATCGACGAGGATTTCGCCGAGTTCAAAGCGGAGTTGGAGGTCGGTGGGATTCTGCTCCACGCGCGAACGGGCGGATTCGAGCGCGAGGTTGGCGCGCTGTTTTTTGAGGTCCTCCAACTCGGCGGCATAGCCTTCGGACTCGGGAGTGCCGGGGTTGGCGGCGATGAATTGCTCGCGGGCCTCGATGGCGATATCGAACTGGCGGATCTGCAAGTCGGAGGCCTTGCGGACAAGAGCCATGTCGGAATTGTTTGTGAGCGAGGCGGCATAGCCGAACCAGTTCGTGGCGTTTTCCCAATCCTCCTTCTGCTCGTAAAGTTCGGCAATGCGGCGGGCGGTATCGACCACGCCGGGCTCGGCTTCTGCCTTGGCGTGGAGTTCCGCAAGGAGGTTGTCGATCATCTCCTCGCTGCGGACCACCCGGGATTGCTGCTCGAGCGCGACAGCCTGATCCTTGTCTTTGATGAGATCGCGGTAGGTCGTCTCCTCCCTGTCCCAACCGCCGGACATCATGGACGCGGCGGCGGCGGAGTCCTTCGCGCCCTTCACGGCGGCGAGGTCGTTCGGCGCGATGGCGAGGATGCGCTGGTAAATCTCCGCGGCCTTTCCTGGCGCTCCGAACTTCATGTGGTGACGCGCGAGTTCGTGCATGACCTTTATGTCCTTCGGCGCGCCCTCCAGGATGGTGTCGAGGGCGAAGGCGGCGACATCGGGAAGATTTGCGGCGAGGGCGGCCTCCTTGAGAAGATTGTTGAGCTGGGGATTGACCGGTTCGGCCTCGAGGCTTTTCTCGATGGCGTCGAGCGCGGCGACGGGATCCTTTTTGAGCTGCGACTGGATTTTGATCGAGCTGAAGGAGGCGACGGAAAGACCCGAGAGGAGGCCTTTTTTTCCGGCAGCCTTCGCGATGGCAGCCTTGCGGACGAGCTGGCGGGCGGAGAGGAACTCGGGATGACTCTTCAGGATGGTCTGGAGGAGCTGGATGGCGTAGCCGTAATTTTTGAGTTGCATCGCGCTCATGGCCTTCAGCCAGTTGGCGCGGTGGAACTCGGGGAGGTCTTTTTCGGTTTTTACATCCATGGGGAAAGGGGCGGCACGATAATCGCGAAGGCGATCGGCTTCAAGCGTGTCAGATCGTTTGCGAAAGGAATCCTCCGTCCACTCGAAGGTCGCTGCCTGTCACGAACGAACTGGCCTGCGGGCTGGCGAGGAAAATCACGGCTCCGGCCAGTTCGTCGGCCTCGCCAAAACGCGCCATCGGCGTGTGGTCGAGAATGGCCTTCGCGCGCGGGGTGGTGGAGCCGTCGGGATTGAACAGGAGGCGCAGATTTTGCTCGGCCGGGAAAAAACCGGGCGAGATGGAATTCACGCGCACGCCGGTCTGGGCCCACTCGCGGGCGAGGAATTGGGTGAGATTGAGCACGGCGGCCTTGGCGGCGGAGTAGGCGACCACGCGGGAGAGGGGAAGGTGGGCGGAGGCGCTGGCGATATTGATCACGCTGCCGCGGCCGGCATCGACCATCGCCTGACCGATGACTTGGGAAGGAACCAGTGCGCCACCGACGAGGTTGAGATTGTAGTTTTCCATCCAGTCGTCGGTGGAGATTTCGGAAAACGGGTTTTCGGGGGTGACTGTAACACGCGGGTCGTTGCCCCCGGCGGCGTTCACGAGAACCGAGGGAATGCCGAAGGCTTGGGTGGCGGCGGCCAGAAGATTCTCGACGCTCTCGCGGTCGGTGGCGTCCGTTTCCACGAACAGCGCCTTGCCTCCTATCTTGGCGATCTCGGCGACGCGGGTCTTGCCGCGCTCGTCGCTGCGACCGGCCACCACGACCTTCGCTCCGGCCGATGCAAGCGCCTGGGCCATGCTTCCGCCAAGGACACCGGTCGCGCCGATGACAATCGCCACTTCTTCGGAGAGATCGAACAGGTTGGTAGCCATAGGGGCGCAGACTAAAAACAATTGGCTCCCCGATCGCACGGCTTTTTTTGGCTTCCGGAGACGATCGGCGGACAGCAAAACTACCTTCTTCATGTTGAAAGACACCCAAAGCGAGCAAGACCACCGCCGCATTCCGATCGACCGCGTGGGCGTGAAGTCGCTCCGATATCCGATGCAGGTGCGCGACAAGCACCATGCCGTCCAGAGCACCGTGGCAACCCTGCAAATGACCGTGGATCTGCCGCACCATTTCAAGGGCACACACATGAGCCGCTTCATCGAGGTGCTCGCCGAGCACGGCCCGGTGATCCATGTGGCGAACATCCGCGACATCCTCGAAAAAATGGCCAAGCGCCTCGAGAGCGACTGCGCGCATTTCGACATCGAGTTTCCTTTTTTTCTGGAAAAAAAAGCGCCGGCGACCGGAGCGCCGGGATTGATGGACTACACCGTGCGGTTCAACGCCACCCTGGCCGCGGGCAAGATCGATTTCGTAGTCACAACGATCGTGCCGGTGACCACGCTTTGCCCGTGCTCGAAAGCGATCAGTGCCGCCGGCGCCCACAACCAGCGCGGCCACCTGACCCTCTCCGTGCGCTGCAAAAAGCCCATGTGGGTCGAGGACATGATCCTGCTCGCCGAGGAGTCCGCAAGCGCCGGGCTTTACAGTCTCTTAAAGCGGCCGGATGAAAAACATGTCACCGAGCAGGCCTACAACAATCCGGTGTTCGTCGAAGATCTCGTCCGGAATGTGGCCGTCCGCTGCGAGGAGGATGCCAACATTCTCTGGTATCGCGTGGAGGCGGAAAACTTCGAGTCGATCCACAACCACAACGCCTACGCCTTGATCGAAAAACACCTCGACGCCAAATGACCGCGCCGTTTTTTTTGACTCTTGAAGCGCGGGTTTTTCCCGCTAACTTTTCCAAGGTTTTCCTCGGGGGTATAGCTCAGTTGGTAGAGCGTCTCGTTCGCAATGAGAAGGCCAGGGGTTCGAATCCCCTTACCTCCACTCCCCTCCCCTTCGCATGATTCCGGTCGCCGACCATGTCCGGACCTGGGCGGAGGTCGATCTCGAGGCCATTCGCCACAACATCGGCGTGGTTCGCCGCCGGATTGGCGCGGCAGCGGAAATTCTCGCCGTGGTGAAAGCCGACGCCTACGGGCACGGCGTAGCCGCCGTGGCCCGCACCCTCGCGCCGGAAGCGGCGATCTTCGGGGTGGCGAATCTCAAGGAGGCCGGAGAAGTCGCGACTCTCGGAACCGGGCGCGACATCATGCTGCTCAGCGCGTGCCTTCCGGCCGAAAGAAATCAGGCGGTCGCGGAGAAATTCATTGTGACCGTCTCCGGAGCAGAGGAGGCGGCGGCTTTTGCAAACTGCGGGCCAACGCGGATCAATTTCAAAATCGACACCGGCATGGGCCGCATGGGTTGTCCAAAACATTCCGCCTTGGAGGCACTCCGGGCCGTCCGGGAGATCAGGAATATCGAGGTCCACAGTATTTCCACCCACCTGCCAAGCGCGGACGAGGATATGGTTTTCACAAGCGCGCAACTCCAGGAGTTCGCCAGGCTGAAGAATCAAATCCATGAAATTTTCCCCGGCGTGAAAACCCATGCCCTCAACAGCGCGGGAGTTCTGACCCGCCAAGTCGAACGCGGCGAGATCGTGCGACCCGGCTTGATGCTCTACGGATCCTCGCCACTGCCCGCAATGCAGGAGGAACTCCGGCCTGCACTTAGCTGGAAAGCGCGCGTGGTGCTGGTGCGCGAGGTCGCCAAGGGAGACTCGATCAGCTATGGCCGAACCTTCATTGCTTCCGAACCAATGCGCGTGGCGGTGCTGGCGGTCGGTTATGCCGATGGCTTTCCGCGACAAGCTTCCGGGAACGGAGCCGGTGTGCTCCTCGGAGGAGACCGCTGCCCGCTTCTCGGGCGGGTCACCATGGATCAAATCGTTGTCGATGTTTCAGCCTGTCCCGGTGTTCAAGCGGGCGATGCCGCGACGCTGATCGGTAGCGAGGGCGACAAGACAATCCCGGTAGCGGAACTTGCCGGGCGCGCCGGCACGATCGCGTGGGATATTTTCACCGGTCTCGGACAGCGCGTTCAGCGTTTCCACCGAAAAATTCCGGTCAGTTGAAAAAACGGATGGTCATCGGGAATTGGTAAAGAACTCCATCACTGGCCTTGACGGCTCCAAGGATTCCCAGCACGACCCAGGCGACGAGAACCACCAGCGGAATCACCAGCGGGACGATAAGGCACCATCCGATCGCCACAAAAATCCACGAAAGCGCCCACCACAGCGTCCAGGAAATCTGGAAATTCAGAACATTCCGGCCGGCGGCATCCAGACCGGGGACTGTGTTTTTCTTGATCAACCACACCAGGAGCGGGCCGAGGATTTGACCGAATCCCACCAGCAAAAATCCCGCGAGGGCGCTGAGATGGAGGATCGTGATCCATTGCCGGGCCTCCGGGGAAAGCTCGGGCGGCGGCGGCGGCGGTTCCAAATGCGAGGATTCGTCCATGCAGGCAAGCATTCCAGCGATCCGCTCCCCGATCAAGGCGGGTGATTGCCCTGCGGCAGAAATTTAACAGCCCTTGCCGCTTGACCGATGGGAAGGCACCCCCCATAGTTGCCGGTTCCGAAAAGTGCGGCACCGGGGAAAAACCTCCTGCCAACACATTCCGGAACCGAGAGATTTATGAATTCCGAACTCATCACCATGCTGGACCTGTTGGAGCGCGAGAGGGGCATCAAACGCGATGTCCTCATCGATGCCATCTCCAACGCCATCCTCGCGGCCTCGAAGAAAAATTTCACCTCGGGCACCCGGGAACTCCGGATCGATATCAACCCGAAAACCGGCGCCATCCGCGCCCTCGCCAAGCTCATCGCCCGCGAGAAAGTCGACAATCCCCACGACGAAATCCTGATCGCGAAGGCCCGCGCCGTAAAGACCGATGTGCTGGACGGCGAGGAAGTTGAGATGGAAGTGACTCCCCGCGATTTCGGTCGCATTGCCGCCCAGGCGGCCCGGCAGGCGATCAACCAGCGCCTCCGCCAGATCGAGCGCGAAATGATTTACGACGAGTTCAAGGATCGCGCCGGCGAGATCGTCACCGGCACCGTCCGCCGGTTCGAGAAATCCGATGTGATTATCGACCTCGGCAAGTTCGAGGGTGTCATGCCCTCCCGCGAGCGCGTCATGACCGAGGATTACAATGTCGGCGACCGGCTCCGCGCCTATGTGGTTGCCGTGGAAAGCGGCAACCGTGGCCCGGAAATCATCCTCTCCCGCAGCCATCCCAATTTCGTCCGCCGTCTTTTCGAACTCGAGGTCAGCGAAATTGGCGACCGCACCGTCGAACTCAAGGTCATCGCCCGCGAGGCCGGCTTCCGCACCAAGGTCGCCGTTCACAGCGCCGATCCGAAGGTCGATCCGGTCGGAGCCTGCGTCGGCATGCGCGGCGCCCGGGTCAAAAACATCGTCCGCGAACTCAACAACGAAAAAGTCGACATCATCCGCTGGGATCCGGATCCGTTGAAATTTGTCACTGCGGCCCTGAAGCCCGCCAACATCCGCTCGATCACGACCAACGAAGCGAAAAAAACCATCCATGTGCTGGTGCCGAAGGAGGATCTCTCCGTCGCCATCGGCCGCCGTGGCCAGAACGCCCGCCTCACCTCGAAAATGTGCGGCTGGGATGTCGATATCCAAGAGGACAAGCGCAAAGAGGAGGCCATGCAGACCCAGGCCGCCGAAGCCGCCCACTCGCTCGCCGGAGCCCTCGGCATCAGTGAAGAAGAGGCCAATAAACTCGCGAATGCCGGCATGAACTCGATCGAGGTCGTCCAACTCGCCGGCCCGGAGGACATCGCCGAAGCCCTGGGCGCGGATGTCGCCACCGGCCAGCGCATCCTCGACGCCGCCAAAGCTCTCGAAAAAGCCCCAGCGGCCTAGGGAGTATGAAAACCAGCTCCCGCCCGGAAAATTATCATGGCAGAGAAAACCAAGAAAAAACCTACCGAAAGCAAGCCGACGGCGACCGCCCGGCGTTCGGGCGCTTCCACGCGTTCCACCCGACCGGTCGCTGAATCACCGGCACCCTCCCCTGCCAAAGAAAAGGAACCCAAAGTCCAAGGCCCGACCGTCGATCTCCTGAATCCGGAGAAAAAGGGAAAAAAAACCACCACGAGCGCGGGCATCAAGCCGTTCATCAAGCCCCTCGGCGCGAAAGCCCAGCCGACTCCTCCGCCAGCTCCCGAGCCCGAGCCAGTCGTCGAGGCCGTGCCACCCGCTCCCGTCGTCACCAACCTCATCGAGCCGGAACCCGAGCCCGAGAAGCCCACGGTTTCCGAGGACGAGTCGGGAAAGAAGATTCTTCAAGTCAAGCCCCCGGTCAGCGTCAAGGTTTTGGCCGAACTCCTCGGCCTCAAGCCGTTCCAACTCATCAAGGATCTCATGTCCTTGCAGATTTTCGCGAATCTCAACCAAACCGTGGAGGCCGATGTCGTCGCCAAGGTCTGCGATATTCACGGCTTCGTTTTCGAGCGCGAGAAAAAGGACACCTCGAAGGGCCATCACAAGGTTGAGCAAAAGATCGAGGTTCCCAAAGCCCCCGAACCCGAAAAACTCGTCGACAAGCTCCAACTTCGCGCCCCGATCATTACTTTCATGGGCCATGTGGACCACGGCAAAACCTCGCTCCTCGACGCCATCCGGAAAGCCCGCGTGGCTGCTGGCGAAGCCGGCGGCATCACCCAGCACATCGGCGCTTACAGCGTCAATCGCAAGGGCCACAAAATCACCTTCCTCGACACTCCCGGCCACGCCGCCTTCACCGCCATGCGCGCCCGCGGAGCCAATGTCACCGACATTGCCGTGATCGTGGTGGCTGCCGATGACGGGCTCATGCCGCAGACCCTCGAGGCCATTTCCCACGCCAAGGCCGCGAAGGTCAAAATCATGGTCGCCATCAATAAAATCGACCTTCCTTCCGCCAACCCCGACCGCGTGAAACAGCAACTCCAAGAGCAAGGCCTTTCCCCCGAGGACTGGGGCGGCGATACGATTTGCGTTCCCGTGAGCGCCACCAAAGGCACCGGCATCGACCAACTTCTCGACCTCATGCTTCTCGAGGCCGAAATGCTTGAACTCAAAGCCAGCGGCACCGTGGACGCCCGCGCCACCGTGATCGAGGCTCAGGTCGAGCAGGGCCGCGGCCCGACCGCCACCGTCATCGTCCGGATGGGCACGCTCCGCTACGGCGATGTGTTCATTTGCGGCAACCACTGGGGCAAGGTGAAGCAACTCATCGACGACCTCGGCAAGCCCGTGAAGGAAGCCGCCCCCTCGACTCCGGTCAAGATTCTCGGCCTGAGCGGCCTCCCGAACGCCGGCGACGAACTCGTCGTGATGGATTCGGAAAAATCCGCCCGCATCCACAGCGAGGAACGCCTCTCGGAACTTCGCGACTCGAAGCTCACCACGCCCCAGCGCGCCACGCTGGAAAACCTCTTCGCCAGCATCGCCTCGGAGGCCAAGCCCGCCCTCAAGGCCATCGTCAAATGCGATGTCCAAGGCTCGCTCGAAGCCGTTGTCGCCTCGCTCAAGGAGATTCCTCAAAAGAAAATCACCCTCGAGATCATCCATTCCGCCGTGGGGCCGATCACCGAGTCGGATGTCCTCCTCGCCAGCGCGTCGAACGCCATCATTATCGGCTTCGGCACCAAGACCGAGAACACCGCCGCGCAAGCCGCCAAGCGCGAGGGCATCCAGATCAAGCTCTACAGCATCATCTACGAATTGATCGACCAGGTCCGCGAGGCGATGAGCGGAATGCTCGCGCCGGAACACCGCGAGACCGTCATCGGCCACGCCGAGGTGAAGCAGGTTTTCGATCTCACCAAAGGCAAGGTCGCCGGTTGCGTGGTGGTCGACGGACGCATCGCCCGCACCGCCCGCGCCCGTGTGTTGCGCCGCAAGCAACCGATCTACGACGGCGGCCTCGCGACGCTCCGCCGCTTCACGGACGATGTGAAGGAAGTCCGAGCCGGCCTGGAGTGCGGCATCAAGCTGGGCGACTTCTCCGAATACCTGCCCGAGGACATCATCGAGTGCTACACGCTCGAGAAAGTCCCGCAGCAACTCTGAAAACCGGCGTGGCCCGCCCGCGCCAACCAGCCTTATGAAAAACCGCCTCGCCAGGGTGTGTGAAGTCCTCAAACGCGAAATCGGAGTCCTCGCCACGCGCGACTTCGATTTTCACGGCGACCTCATCACGATCTCCTCGGTGGATATCACGCCGGACCTCAAGCAGGCCCATGTTTACATATCCGCCCTCGGCTCCCCCGGAGCGAGCCGCCGCGCCCTGGAATTGTTCGAGAAAAACCGCACCCACCTTCAAACCGAACTTGCCCGCCGGGTGCAGATCAAACACACACCCCACCTCCATTTCCACATGGACGGGTCGATGGAACGCGGCACCCGCGTGATCGGCATCATGGAAGAACTCGGCCTCCTCGACGAAAACAAGAAATGACCACCTTCGAATCCATCGCCGAAACCCTCCGCAACGCCCAAACCATCGGCGTCGCCAGCCACCTCCGCCCCGATGCCGACGCGCTCGGCTCCACCATCGCGTTCACGCTCTGGCTTCAATCCCTCGGCAAAACCGTCCACGCTTTCAACGAGGAGGGATCGACCTCGAAATTCCACTACCTTCCCGGCCACGAACTCGTCGCCCTCCCGCCCGCGACCCCTCAAAAGTTCGATGTCTTCGTCGCCCTCGACACCTCGGTGAAAAACCGCCTCGGCACCGTGCTCGAGGCCATCGCGCCCGGAACTCCGCTCATCAACATCGACCACCATGTGAGCAACGAGAACTACGGCGACCAGAATTTCATCGACCCCACGGCGCCCGCCACCGGCCAAATCCTCGTGGAGTTTTTTCAGAAAATCGGGGCCCAGATCACCCGCGACATGGCCACGAATCTCTTCGCCGCCATTTCCACCGACACCGGCTCGTTCCAATACGCCGGCACGAACGAGCGCACCTTCGCCGCCGCCTCGCACCTCATCGCCTGCGGCGTCGATGTTCCCGGCCTCTCCCGCGCGATGTATGACAGCCAGCCGCGCCGTCGCTTCAACCTCCTGCGCCACGCGCTGAACACCGCCGAATTCCACAGCGACGACCGCATCGCCACATTCTCCCTGCCACTCGATGTCGTCGAGGAACTCGAAGTCCTCCCCGAAGACAACGAAGGCATCATCGACCACCTCCGGTCCATCGAGGGCGTCGAGGCCGCCGTGTTTTTCGAGGAGCTTCCGGAGAACAAGGTGCGCGTCAGCGCGCGCTCGAAAATCCCCGCGATCGATGTCTGCAAGGTCTGCAAGCAATTCAAAGGCGGCGGACACCCGATGGCCGCCGGTGCCCGCGTCACGGGCTCCCTCCAGCAGGTGAAACACGATTTTCTCAAAGCACTCGATCATGAAATCCGGAACCGAAATTGACGGCGTTCTTCTCGTGGACAAGGCGCCGGGGATGACCTCGCACGATGTCGTCGCCATCACCCGCCGCGCCCTCGATACCAAAAAAGTCGGCCACTGCGGCACGCTCGACCCGCTCGCGACCGGCCTCCTGCTCATCACCGTGGGCCGGGGGACAAAAATCCAGGATCTTCTCATGAGCGAGGACAAGGAGTATGTCGGCACCCTTCGCCTCGGCGAAACCACGGACAGCCAGGACTCCGACGGCCAGATCACCGAATCCAAGCCGGTGCCGGATTTATCGAGGGAACAAATCGAGGCAGCCTTCTCCAAATTCCACGGCGATTTTTACCAGACCCCGCCGATGGTCAGTGCGATCAAAAAGGACGGCGTTCCGCTCTACAAGCTCGCCCGCCAAGGCAAGACCGTCGAGCGCGAGCCGCGCTTCGTGCATGTCTACGCCCACGAAATCCAAGCCGTGCGCATGCCGGAAATTGATTTCCGCGTGGTCTGCAGCAAGGGTTTCTATGTCCGCACCTACGCCCACGATATCGGCCAGGAACTCGGGTGCGGCGCCCACCTGAAAACCCTCCGCCGCACAAAATCCGGCCGCTTCACGGTGGACGGCGCGGTCACCGTGGAGGAACTCAAGAACGGCCCGCGCGAGGCGATCCTTCAGCGCGTTCTCAGCCTGCCCGCCGTTTCCCGCTTGCGCGGCGCGTGATGCGAGTCCTCCGATCCATCGACGGGTTGGCGGAAATCCAAGGCCCCGTGGTGATAGCCGCCGGGGTTTTTGATGGAATGCACCTCGGCCATCAGGCGGTTCTCCGTGATGCCCTGCGCGAGTCCGCGCGAATCGGAGCCACTCCGGTGGCGCTCTCGTTCGATCCCCATCCAGCGACAATTCTCCGGCCGGACTCCGTTCCGGGCCTGCTCACGCCGACGCCGTTCAAAATCCGGCTCATGGAGCGGATGGGCTTCACCCACGCGCTGGTGGTGACCTTCGACAAGGCGTTTGCCGCCATTCAGGCCGAGGATTTCGTCGGCCAGCTCTGCGCGGCAGCCAAGCCCCTCGCGGGAATCTGCATCGGCGAGGGCTGGGCCTTCGGCAATCAACGCCGGGGAAACATCCACCTCCTCCGCGAGCTGGGCCGTCAATACCGATTCTTCACCTGCGAAGTCTCGCCCATTCGCATCAACGGCGTGGTGATCAGCAGCACCATGATCCGTTATGCTCTTTCAGAGGGCCGTCTGGCGGACGCCGCCCGATTCCTCGGCCGCGACCACGCCATCGCCGGCCCCGTCCTGCGCGGCTCGGCTCTGGGACGAAAAATCGGCTTTCCCACCGCGAATCTTGCCACCGATCACCTCCAACTCCCGCCCGATGGCGTCTATGCCGTCGAGGCTTGGGTGAATGACAAACTCCTCCCGGGCGTTGCCAATCTCGGCGTGAGACCGACAGTTGATCAAACGAGGAATCGTCGCTTGGAAGTCCACCTCTTCGATTTCGACGGCGATCTCTACGACCTCGAACTCGAAGTCCGGCTGAAAGGATTTCTCCGCCGCGAGAAGCGTTTCGACTCGGTGACCGACCTTAAAAAACAAATCGCGCACGACGCCGGGGCCGCCCGGGAATTCCTCGCCAACCCACCCGCCGCCGCATGAGCGCGCTCTGGCATTTCCGCACCTTTGACGAAAACTTTGGTCCGGACGGCCAGCCCCGTGAAGTCTATCGGGATCTCTTCGAGCGTCTGAACCGACTCCCGCGCCACGAGGTGCGCGCGCTGGATGGCCGACTCGAAGCCACCATGCGCGAGATGGGCGTGACCTTCGACATCCACCGCGAACTTCCGTGGGGCAAACGCGGGTGGTTTTGCGATCTGCTTCCCCAGATTTTCACCCCGACGGAATGGGATCCTCTCGCCGCGGGAATCCGCCAGCGCCTTCGGGCGTTCGAGATGTTCCTTCAGGACATCCACTCTAAAAAACAAATCCTCCACGACGGAGTGCTTCCCGAGCGGCCCGTCCTCGGCAGCGAGTATTTCCAGCGGGCGGCGTGTGGCGTGCCCACGCCGGGCGGGGCGCTTTTGCACCTGAGCGGCGTTGCCATTTGCCGGTTGCCCGATGGCCAACTCGCCGTGAAGCACCACTATTTCAGCAACGCGTCTGGAATTTCCTACATGATGCAGAATCGTCGCGCGCTCACCCGTGTGATTCCGCAGTCATTCCAGGATACCGGCATCCATTCGATCTCCGATGTGCCGACCGGCATCGTGGAAATGCTCCGCGCGCACTCGGATGACACCGATCCCATGGTCGTGCTGCTCACACCCGGCCCGCTCAGCCCGGCCTACTCGGAGCATTGCTTCCTGGGCCGCCGAATGGGCATCCCGCTGGTGCAGGGAGGCGATTTGCTGGTTCTCAACGACAAGGTTTACCTCAAAACGGTCTCCGGCCTGAGCAAGGTCGATGTCATTTACACCCGCCTCTCCGACCGCTGGCTCGACCCCATGGCCTTCCGCCGCGATTCCATGATCGGCGTTCCCGGCCTCGTTCATTGCATCCGGAAAAAAAGCGTCTCGGTCGTGAACGCCATCGGCGCCCAACTCGCCGACGACCGCGCGCTCCTTCCCTTTTCCGCTCAAATCATCCGTTATTATCTGAACGAACGCCCGCTCCTGCCCACGGTGCCGACCTACTGGCTGGGCGATATCGATCAACGCCATCTGGTTTTGGACGATTTGCAGAATTTCACGATTCGCATCCTCTACGGAGAGCGAATCGTTCTTGGAGGCGACGGGAATTTGCCAAGCCGGGAAAAAGTCGAGGCCGCCCGCCGCGAGATTCTGGAGAACCCCTCTCAGTTCGTGGCCCAGCCGCAGACTTGCGACGCGGAGACCGTGTCGTTTCAAGACGGGGAACGCCGTCGGCGCCGCCAGGACCACATTGTCTTCGCCATGCGCGAACCCGCCGGCGATCTGCGGGTTTTTCCCGGCGCGCTCACCCGCGTTTCCACGACCGACTCGGAATTCACCTCGTCGGAACTCGGCGGTGGCTCGAAGGACACCTGGGTGCGGGTCGGCGTGGATTCGCCCGCCGACGAGTGGGACTCCTCATTCCAGTCCGAGGGTCAAATGCCCTCGCATGGCGTTACAAGCCGCGTGGCGGATGCCTACTACTGGATCGGACGCTACCTCGAGCGCGCCTACGACCTCGCCGGAATGATCGGTGCGATCGAATCGCTCGAACTTGAGGAGTTAAACCCCGTCGAACGGATGAACTACCGCCCGGTATGGAATCGCATCCTGCCGATGCTCGAGGTCACAGGCTCCGCGTCTCGCCGCACGATTTCCAGCCCGGAGGGGCGCTATCGCCTGACCTTCGATCCCTCCGAGCCCGGCTCCGTTCTGAGCACCATCCATCGCGCCTTCGGGAATGCGGAATCCGTGCTGGAAACTCTCAGCCTGGAATCGTGGGGCGTGATGAGCCAGCTCCGCGAGAGGTTCGACGCGGTGGCGTTCCATCCCACGGCTCCAACAGAGACGATCTCGAGTGCCAGCCGCGAGTTGTGCCGTTTTGCCCGCCAGGCGATCCCGCAGTTTTTCGGAACTTCGAAAGTCACCATGCTCGCCGACGACGGCTGGAGTTTTTGCGAGATCGGCCAATTGCTCGAACGCGCGGCCATCACGGCCAATGCCACAACCTCGCTGGCCGCCTCGCTGGTCGATCCGAAAGGCGACCGGACCGGTGCCCACGCCCGGGAAATCCGGCTCTCGGCGTTTTTGCGGATGCTCGGAAGCCGCGACATCTACCGGCGTGTTTACCAAATGCGCATCGAGCCCCTTCCGATGCTCGAGCTGCTTTGGAAAAACCCGGTCGCTCCGCGCTCGATCCTGCGCTGCCTCGCCGGATGCGCCTCCCGCATCCGTGAAAGTGAAAGCAGCCTCTCGCCGGCCACCGGCCGCGCTCTCGCGGAGATCGAGTCGCTTCTCCAATCCATCCGCGCCACCGATTGGCAATTCCTTCTGGATGCCCGCCCGTCCGGCTCCGCGAAGCCCAAAATCCAAACCCACTCCGAGGATTTGCTGGCACGCCTCCTCGCGCTCCACACCACGATTGGCGACAGTTTCCTGAACCATCAGGTTCTGATCCACGACGAGACGGAATCGCTTTTCTGACCCATGCTTTTCGAGGTCGTCCACTCCACCACCTACCAATACGCCGAGACGGCGATGGAGGCGTATTTGGAAGCGCGGCTCACCCCGCCCGTGCGGCCGTCCCAGCAAATCCTCTCCCATCGCATCGATTTCCTTCCGAACGCCCAGTATTCCAACTACACCGATTATTTCGGGAACCTCACGACCTTCTATTCGATGACGCTCCGCCACCCGAGGCTCAAGGTCGTGAATCATCTGACCGTCCGCACGGCCCACCGCCGCCTCCCCGCCGCAGGCCTCGCCCCCTCGGTCGCCGAGGCCCGCCAAATCCTCGCCTCCTCCGGGCCCCGGATTTTCGATTTCCTTCAACCCACCGCGACAGTCCCCCTCGGAGGGCCATCCTCGAACTGGGCGCGCGAATTCATCCGCCCGAACATTCCTCTCGGCGATTGCCTGGAACGCCTGAACTCCGCGGTTTTCTCCGAATTCAAATACCGCTCGGGCTCGACGGAAGTGGACACCCCCTTGGACAAAATCTGGGAGCGCCGCGAGGGGGTCTGCCAGGATTTTGCCCATGTGATGCTTTCGATCCTGCGCACGGCGGGTCTTCCCTGCCGGTATGTCTGCGGCTACATCGAGACCGAGCCCGCGGCTGGCGGACCCTTGATCGGCGCGGTCGCCACCCACGCCTGGGTCGAGGTTTTGGTTCCGGGCATGGAATGGGTCGCCCTCGATCCGACCAATAACAAATGGCAGGGCGAACAACATATTGTCATGGCCGTGGGTCGCGACTACCTTGACGCCACGCCGGTTAAGGGAACATTCAAAGGATCGGCCTCACAAAAAATGAAGGTGCGTGTGACCATGCGCCGAATTTCTGAAAAACCATGAAACTCAAAATCAAAAAGGAATCGCTCTACTCCTACGCGGAGCCCGTTTCATTCTCGCCCCACCATGCCCGCATTTTCCCGCGGGTGGATTTGTTCGTGAAGGTCGAGAAAGTTGTTTTCTCCACATCGCCCGAAGCCGATGTGCAATACCGGCAGGACATCTTCGACAACCAGATCGCCTATTGTTTCTACCCGAAGCCCGGCACGGAACTTCCCTTCCATATCGAGCTGGAACTCGATGTGCGGGAGAAAAATCCCTTCCACTTCCTGCTGGAGTCCACCGGGTTCAAAATCCCGCCGGAATACAAGCCCGATCGCGCCGAGATCCTTGCCCCCTATCTCCGTCCGGAGGGAACCTGCAAACTGCCCGAACCTCTTGCGCCCACCGCGCCGCGCCCGACCGTCGAAACGCTCGTGAATTTCAATCATTGGATCTACGAGAACATCGCCTACGAACCGCGCCCGACAGGCAAGCCCTACTCCGCGGCGGAAACCTTGAAAAAAGGTTCGGGCTCTTGCCGGGATTTCGCGGCGTTGCTCGTCGAGGCCCTCCGCCAAAACGGTGTCGCCGCACGCCTCGCCAGCGGGTTTGTCTGGGAGGGCGACAAAGCCGAGGAGGACAAGCGCGCCTCGAGCGCGATGCACCTCTGGGTCGAAGCCTGCCTGCCGGGCGCGGGCTGGATCGGCATGGATCCCACAAACGGCGTCCTCACCGACCACCACTTCGTGACCACCGCCGTCGGCCGCCTGCACGAGGATGTCGCCCCGATCTCCGGGGTCTTCTACTCCTCCAAACCGGTCGAAAACCATCTCGTCACGAGCCTGAGCATCGAAAAAACGGCCTGAATTCCGTAAAATGCGGGAATCCCTTTCCGCACGGCATTCGTAAACATTTCATCACATCACCATGAGATTCTTCCAAGGCTGCACCGCGCTCATCACCGGAGCTTCTTCCGGTCTTGGTGCCGAATTTGCCCGCCAGCTCGCTCCCCTCGCCTCGCGACTCATCCTTGTCGCCCGTCGGAAAGACCGGCTCGAGGAACTTGCCGGCGATCTCAGCCGTCTCCACCCGAATCTCGAGGTGAGGGTTTACGCGGCCGACCTGTCCTCCTCCGAATGCCGACTGGCCCTGGCCGAATGGCTCGCCGCCGAAAAGTTTGAGACCAATTTTCTCATCAACAACGCCGGCCTTGGAGACCACGGGGAATTCCACTCCAGCGATTGGGCCCGCGTTCAAGCGATGCTCGATCTTAACATCACCGCGCTCACGCATCTGACCCATCTCCTAGTCAATCGCATGATTCTCCAAGGCCGCGCAGCGATCTTGAATGTCAGCAGCGTCGCCGGTTTTTTCCCGCTGCCCACGATGTCGGTGTATTCCGCCACGAAGGCTTATGTGACCAGTTTCTCCGAATCCCTCGCGATGGAACTCCGGCCGCAGGGCATCACCGTCACAGCGCTTTGCCCCGGCCCCGTGCCCACCGAGTTTTTCGATGTCGCCACGCGTCCGGGCCACGAAGACGGCGCCAACAACTTCAAAACCTGCCCCGCCCTCGTCGCCTCGGCCAGTGAAGCCGTTCGCGCTGGACTCGAAGCCGTGGCCCGCGACCGCGCGCGGGTGATCCCGAATCCACTCCTCGCCGCCACAGTGGCCGTCGCCTTGGCGATTCCGTTTTTCATCGTGCGAAGGATTCTCGCCGCTCGCGCCTCCGCCCGCTAAATCTCCCAACCATGCCAGCCCAAACCATCCGCAATCAGTCCGCGAAAAACGAGGGAATCTCTTTTGCGGAGGCTTTCGATTTGATCAACCCCCACCTCTACACCGTGGAGGAACGCATTCGCGCCCAGGCCAAGGCCTTCGATCCCGCCGTCGAGGGCTACATCTCCTACATTTGCGGCGCCGGAGGCAAACGCCTTCGCCCCGCCCTGGCCCTCCTCGCCGCCGGAGCCACCGGAAAAATCACGCCCGCCCATGTCGATCTCGCGGTGATCCTGGAACTCATCCACATCGCCACGCTTGTCCATGACGACATTATCGACGGCGCGGAACTCCGCCGCGACCAGCCCTCCGCGAACGCCAAATGGGGCAACTCGATCAGCGTCCTTCTGGGCGATGTCCTCTTCGCCCACGCGCTCAAGCTCTCCACGAATTTCAGCAACTCCGACATCAGCCGCCGCATCGCCGACGCCGCCACCGAGGTCTGCTCGGGCGAGATCATCCAAACCCAGCGCCGCTTCGACCTGAAGCTCACGACCGCCGATTACTACCGCATCATCGAGATGAAGACGGCCGCGCTTTTCTCGGCCGCCTGCGAACTCGGCGCGTTCATCAGCGAGGCCAGCCCCGCCGTGATCGGCTCGCTCAAAACCTACGGCACGAAACTCGGCGTCGCCTACCAGATCTACGACGACATCCTCGATATCGCGGGCAACGAGGAGGAGACCGGCAAAACGCTCGGCACCGACCTCCAAAAAGGAAAATTCACCCTCCCGATCCTGCTGCTCCTTCAATCCGGGAAGGACCTCGGATCGGTCCGCGACCTCCTTCTCAAGGACGACCCGTCCGTGATCACCGAACTCGCCGCGATGGTCGACCGCACCGGCGTGCTGGAAAATTCGAAAAAAATCGCCCGCGCCAAAATCGCGGAATCCCTCGAGCACCTCGAACCCATCCAAGACAACCGCTACGCCCGCGGCCTCCACGCTATTCCGAACCAC
>CAYOGR010000029.1:0-2487 GCA_964403605.1 uncultured Chthoniobacter sp. | reverse complement strand
GGAAATCCAGTCCCTAACCGCCGACGGCTATTCCACAGCCGCCGCGAAAATTTCCCAAGCCCTGGCCTCGGCTTATGTCCCCGGCCAGCGGGGCCGCCCCGGCATCGCGGGGAACGCCGCCTTCGCCGCATGGCTCCACCTCCAACAAGGCTGCGAATTGTTGGCCCGTTCATGCGATACCGAGACTGCCGCGCTCGTGCGACGCCACTTCCTTCGCGAGAAGGCCACGGGGAAAATTTTCTTCCTCCAACCCGGACAAGAAACGCCAGAGGCCTTGGAACCTCTCGGCGAAGCCGAAGTCGAGGATATGGCCGCGCACCCGCAAATCCGCGCCCAACTTGAAAAGGCCGCTCTTCCTCCGGACTCCAACCTTGCAATCGGAACGCTTGGCGGAGCCGCCGGGGAGAAGTTGGCCATCGAGCTTCTGTCGGATCCAGCCCTGTTGACGGCACTGTTTTCGACACTCTCGGAACGCGACTACGCCCCGCTTGTTTTGAAAAACCTGCGCGCTATTCGCGAAGCGCATCCCGGCCAGTGGCGCGAATACCAAAACCTCGCTATCGCACTCGCCGTGGTGAACGACTCGGCCTTGCCGGAATATTGGCCGCATATCCAGGTCACGCCCTCGCTTGTGCCGAAGGAAACTCCTCCCGTCGCCGGGCAATTCGCGCGCTGGGTTTCGGCGAACGAGGCCGGCCATCTGGAACTCGATCCCCGCAAACTCTCCCCCGTTCAGCTGAAGTTCGTCGTCGATGCGTTCGTTTCCCACTCCGAACTCGAATGGGCCCGCAAAAACATCCGCCTCACGCGCTCGAATTTCGACCGCGCCTTCTCGGAGGTCGCCTACCGCCCGGAACGCATCAAAACCAGACGGTTTTTCTGGGACAAATCCCCCTACACGCTCGAGGCCATCCGACGAGATGGCGGGATCTGCGTCGATCAGGCCTACTACGCGATGATCGCCGGCAAGGCCCACGGACTTCCGACGCTGTTTTTCACCGGCCAGGGAAAGGACGGCGGCCACGCGTGGTTCGGCTACATGAAACGCGACGACAAATGGGAACTCGATATCGGCCGCTACTCGCAGCAGAACTACGCCGTCGGCCGGGCCCTCGACCCTCAAACCTGGCAACCGATCAGCGACCACGAACTTCAGCTCCTCGCCGCCCGCTTCCGCGACAAGCCCGAATTCGCCGCATCCATGAACGACCTCGCCATGGCTTCCATCTTCGAAAAAAGCGGCGATCCCGCGCGAGCCGACGCCGCCTATGCCAGCGCGATTCAAGCCTGCCCCCAAAATCCCGAGGCCTGGGAGCGCCGGGGGAAATTCCTCGCCCGCACCAACGCCCCGCGGGAGGAACAGAAAAACTTCCACGAAGAGGCCGTCCGCCGCCTCGGCTCGAGCCCCGACCTAAAGGTCCGCCACCAGACCGCCCTCGCCAACCTCCACCGCGAAGGCGGCGACCAATCCACTGCGCAAAAAGTCGAGCGAACGATTGTCGCCCAAAACCGCCGCAACCGCTCCGACCTCGGCGTTTCGATGGCTGCGCAAAAAGTGAGCGCCGCCATCGCCTCCGGCGACCTCGACGCCGCCGCGGCGGAATTCCACCGCCAACTTTACGCCCTCGGCAAAAACGGCGGCGGGGATTTTTTGAAACAGGTCGGCCTGCCTTTCATCCAAGCCCTCTTGAAAAATGGCAAAAACGCCCGCGCCCGCCGCGCCATCGACACCATGCGCCAGCAATTGTCCCCCGACCCCGGCAGCCTGCTCGACATGGCTCTCAAAGACCTCGAGCAATCGACCCGCTAGACGCCCTATCGCCACGCGGTGGCGTTGACCCCGTATCGCCCCGCTGGTAATCCTGTCCTCCTTTTCATGAGCGGCTACAAAGACACCATCAACCTTCCGAAAACCGATTTCCCGATGAAGGCGGGCCTCGCCCAGCGCGAACCGGAAATCCTCGCCCAATGGGAATCCTCGGGCCTCTACGCCAAAATCCAGGAGCGCCGGAAGGATGCCCCGCTCTACCTCCTCCACGACGGCCCGCCCTTCGCCAATGGCGATGTCCACATGGGCACCGCACTGAACAAGATTCTCAAGGACTTTGTGGTGAAATCCAAAACCATGGCCGGCTTTCGCGCGCCATTTGTTCCCGGCTGGGACTGCCACGGCCTCCCGATCGAGTTCCGCGTGGTCAAATCCTCCGCTGGCCTCGCTCCCGCCGAGGTGCGCCGCCGCTCGGAGGAATACGCCCGCAAGTTCATCGACATCCAACGCCGCCAGTTCAAGCGCCTCGGCGTGCTCGGTGATTGGGAAAATCCCTACCTTACGCTCGATCCCGGCTACGAGGCGGGGATGATCCGCGCCTTCGCGAGGTTCGTCGAAAAAGGCCTCGTCTATCGCAAGAAAAAGCCAGTCCTCTGGAGCACCGGCGCGCACACCGCCCTCGCGGAAGCGGAAGTCGAATACGCCGAGCGCACCGACCC
>CAYOGR010000028.1:0-22766 GCA_964403605.1 uncultured Chthoniobacter sp. | reverse complement strand
CAGCGTCCTCATCCCGATCAAAAACATCGATACCCACTTTCCCGGAGGCTTCGTCATTGTTGAGACGCCGCCCCTGTTGCCGCATTTGCGCCACCGAGCGGGATAGGATGAAAACAATTCAAAAAATCACATGAATTCAACGCAACCCGAAACCCCGTTTCTTAATCCCGAAGTCAACCCCCACCCGAGCGGGGAGCGTATTTTTGGGGTCTCGCGGAGTGCAAATTGAAATGACGACTATGAGAAAAATTTCCTATTTGAACGGATCGGACACACTGGCATCTCAGGTGGCCGCCTTTTTGTTGAGCGGTTCCCCGGTCCATGATCTGGGCGATACCGATGTTTGGATTCCTACCGCTGGGGCGGGGCGGCGGATTCGCCGGGCGTTGGCGGAGCAGGGTGTTCTTTCGCCCCGCTTCACCCAACCCATGCGGGCGCTATTGCCCAACGGAGTGCGGATCGCGGAGAGGTTTGAGCGCGAGGGGGCGTGGGCGCTGGCGTTGCAAAAAATGGATAACCATTTTTTGGAGCCCCTTTTTTCCACGGCCAAGTTGGATTCCGTGGCTGCTCGTCTCAAAAGTGGCGCTGTCCTTTGCGATGTGTGCGATTTGTTGGCTGAGGCGGGAAGGAGTCCCGTGGATTCGCAGTTGCCGGAGATTTGCGGGTATGATGCGGCACGGTGGGAAGCCCTCGGGCGGGTGTATCAGTGCTATTTGTCAGTTCTAAAGGCGCTCGAACTCGTCGATCCCAATGAGGCGCGGTTTGCCGAGGTTATGAATCCCTCGTGCGCAAAATCCCCTCGCAGGCTGGTTATCGCCTGTATTCCCGACTTGCCATTGGTGGCGCAACGCTACGCGGAGGCGCTTGAGAATAGGGGAGTGAAGGTCGAAGTGCTTGTATGGTCGCCGGGAGAGTTGGCAGGCGGTTTCGATGAGTGGGGGCGCCCTCTTCCCGCAGAGTGGGCGGAGTGCCGTTTGTCCATCGCATCGGATCAAATCGCCGTGGCGCGTTCTCCCGAGCATGAAGCGAAGCAAGTTCTTGATTTCGCGCTGTCGGCCGAGACTCCGGGGGACTACGCCGTGGTTCTGGCCGATCCGGATCTTGGAAGCGCCTTCCGAGGTGAAGTGGAATCGCGCGGCGGAAAGGCTTTTTTGCCCGATGGCGGCCGGTTGGATCTGAGCGAGGCGGGCATCATGGCCCTGGAATGGACGCGCTTCCAATCCGCCGGCGACCTGCGGGTCCTGCGTCGTCTGTTCGAATTGCCGCACTTTAGCCGCGTGGTGAGGGGTGGCTCGGAACTCCAGCCGGATGACGCGCTCGCGGTGTGCGACTACTTGATCGGCGAGGTTGTGCTCTCCGATTTCGCCCAAGCCGAGGCGTTCGCCAATGTCCCATTTGATTCAAAAAAGGAAAAATCCAAACGACGCCCGCAAGTGGTGGTTTTTTTGGAATTGGTCAAAGCGGCGACGCCTCTTTCCATTCCCGAGTTGCTTGCCAAAGCATGGAGGCACGGCGGGGAGGGACTCGAGTCGGCCAGAAAAGTTGCAAAGCTGCACCAGACCATTTCCAAATCACCCCTCTACTCCAGCGGCGGTGCCGGTGTGGATCATGCCTTGGCGCGCGCCATGAAATCCGAGGCCGTCTTCGACTCTTCGCTACCCGGCGAGGTCGAGCTTTCGGGTTGGTTGGAGGCTCCTTGGTTGGAATCTGGACGATTGGCGCTCTGCGGTTGCGTGGAGGGTTTCCTGCCGTCGTCGGTGAATGGACATCCTTTCCTGCCTGATTCGAAGCGAAAGGCATTGGGCCTGGCCGACAATGACTCGCGCTTTGCCCGCGATGCCTATCTTTTACAGTGCCTCTTGAGGGTGCGCCCCGCGGACTCGTTCCGCTGTTCTTTCAGTCGGTTCGATGCCGAAGGGAGTCCCGCAATGCCTTCCCGACTTTTCCTGCGTTGCAGCGAGGATGAACTCCCCGGGCGGGTTCTGGGCCTCCTTGGAAAATTGCCCAGCGGTGGTTCCCGCGCCCTCCGTGAAAACCAGTGGAAATGGAAACTTCCCGAGGGAAAGGCCAAGGAGGTCGTCAAAATGAGCCCAACCGATTTTTCGGAGTATCTCGCCTGCCCGTTCCGATTCTATCTGAAAAAGGTTCTCTGGCTGGATAAATTCACTGCGGATGCCCGCGAGATGGATGCCAAGCGATTCGGACTTCTTGTTCACGAGGCTCTCGAAAAATTCGGCAAGGAAACCCCGAACGAAGGGGATGCCGCGACGATCGAGACTTTGGTCCTCGGCCACCTGGAGGCCTCGGTTTCAAATCTGTTTGGCCCCACGCCATCGCCTGCAGTGCAAGTTCAGATTGAAGCCGCAAGGATGCGGTTGAGAGGATTCGCTCGGGTTCAAGCAGAGCAGTTCGCCGCAGGTTGGCGGATCGTTTCGACAGAAAGAAAACTCGAACACGATGGCGAGCATCCATTGTCCATCGGTCCGCTCAAACTTTCGGGAAAAATCGACCGTATTGAAAAAAACATCTCCTCGGGCGAGTGGCGCGTGCTGGATTACAAAACCCACTCCAAGGCGGATTCTCCCGCCAAGAAGCACTTTGGTTCACGACTCGCCGGCGAGTGGCTGCCCGCCGCTGAGGTTGAATTCCACAATGGCAAAAAGGTCGTCAAAAAACGCTGGGCCGACCTCCAATTGCCCCTCTACATCCAAATTCTGCGCCACTGGCACGGTGCTGAAATCGGCGAGGCGCGTGTCTCCACCGCCTATTTCACTCTTTCCGCCGATCCCATGGAGACCGCAGTTAAGGAGTTCGCTGAACTCGATAAGGCAGTGATGCGCTCCGCGAGGGCGTGCGCGGAGGAAATTGCCGCACGCGTCCAGAAGGGCGTCTTCTGGCCTCCGCAACCCGACAAGACCTCATGGGGCGATCCCTTCGAGGCCCTTTTTCTGAATGGAAAACCGGAACACTGCATCTCGGAAGAGACCATTGAAATTTTGAAGGGAGCCCAATGAAAAACGAACGACTGATCGCCAACGCCGGCAGCGGCAAGACCTACGCGTTGACAACGCGAATGATTCAACTCCTCGCCCAAGGCGTGGAACCGCGCCGGATCGCCGCGCTCACATTCACGCGAAAGTCCGCTGGAGAATTCCTCTCCGCCGTTTTCGAGCGTCTCGCCGAGGCCGCAGTGGATCCTGCAAAACTGGCCGAACTCCGAAGCAAACCGCTCCTCGAGAATCTCGAGGCGTCCCGTTGCCGCGAACTTCTTCGCGACCTCGCCGACCAACTCGGCAGCCTCGGCATGGGAACGATCGACAGCCTCTTTGCACGGATCGCCCGCGCTTTCCCGCTCGAGTCGGGGCTTGCCGAGGATTTCTCCATGGCAGGTGAGGCCGAAATCCAATCCGCCCGTGAGCGCACCCTGGCATCACTCTTTGCCACCGAGTCCAAGGCTTCGCTGGCCGGTTTCCTGGAACTCCTTCGGCGGGTGAATCGCAATCAGGGCGAGCGAAATGTTTTCGAAAACCTCTTGGGCGTATCCCAAAAGCTCCATGCCAAATTCCTCGCAACGCCGACGAATGCCATTTGGGGCGACGCCGGCGTCATCTGGGAAAACGGCAACGATTTCTTGGCATCAAATCAAAACCTTCGCGAAAGCGTTGCGGCGTTCCGCCAGCAAATGGCGATCACAAGTCCGGATCTTGCCAGCGATCATAGCCAAAAATGGATGAACTGGTTGGCTGTTGCCGAAACACGGACTCCGGGAACACCGGCTTCGGCGGCTTTGAAGGATTTTTTTGTGAAACTCCAGTCGGTGAAGGATGAGGCGAAAACGGGTAAAAAAATTATAGCAAACGGCCAAGGCAGTCCCAAAAACGGAAGAATCTACTTCGATGAATCCATGATGGCATTGCGCGGTGAAATCACCGCCTGCCTGATGAAAATCGAACTCGAAACCCTGCTTTCGCGAAGCCGTTCCTTGCACGAACTGATGCAGAAATTCGAGGACATCTACACCGGTCTCGTTCGCTCGGTAGGGCTTGTCACTTTCGGGGACATCACCGACTCGCTCGCAAGAAGGTCCGAGATTGGTGAGTGGCACAACATCGCGGCCTACCGGATTGACCAAACATTCGACCATTGGCTTCTCGACGAGTTTCAAGACACCAGCCGGCCGCAATGGAAAGTTCTCAAAACTTTTATCGACGAGGTCATCATGAATCCAGAGCCCTCAAAGCCAGGGCCGGATCGCTCATTTTTCTATGTCGGCGACACCAAGCAGGCGATCTACTCGTGGCGTGGAGGCGATCCGGATTTGTTCAACGAGATTTTTGACCATTACAACGAGAACGCCCCAGTGATTCAGGATGCCGACCCCCTGACGGAATCCTACCGGTCGTGCAAAGAGATTCTGAGCTTTGTGAATCGGGTTTTCGGCGATCTCGCCCCTGTTCAAGCGACATTGGAAATTCCCGAGGCGGCGACGGAGAAATGGAATGGAGCCTGGCGAGAACACTTCACTTCGGATAAAACCCGGACCATTGAAGGCTACGCGGTGTGGCACGCCGTTCCGAAGGACGACGGGGACGAGGATGCCGAGGGGGATGCCCAAGATCGGAAGGTGCTTGAGATTTTGGAAAACACGAAAGCCTGGGAACGCGGGCTCTCCTGTGCGGTTCTCAAGCGCAGCAACAAAGGTGTCGAATCGCTTGCTTCGCTGTTGCAGTCGAAGGGAATTCCCGTTGCGGTCGAAGGCAAAACCAATCCCTGTGTGGACAACCCGCTGGGCGCCGCAATCCTTGCCAGCCTCCGCCTTTGCGCCTCTCCGGACGACAAGCTTTCGCAAGCCGTTCTCGGGGGATTCCCGATTGCCGAGGCTTGGGGCGTCGGTGAAACATGGATATTCCGAAATCAAACTCTCGCGAAACTCGCCGACGAAGGATTCGCTGCCACGATTCGAGCATGGGTGGACGCATCGCCGCTCGACGGCGAACCGTTTTTGCAGGAGCGCGCGGTTGCTTTTCTCGTCGCCGCCGAGGAGTTCGATGCCTGCCGCAAGTCCTCGGATGGAATCCCTGAATTCCTCAGGTTTGTTGAAGCCCGACAGACCCAGGAAAATGAGGCCACCGATGTGGTTCGGGTCATGACCGTGCATCAATCCAAGGGACTCGGATTTGATATGGTCATTGCAAGCGGTTTGGACAAGCAAACCCGGGGCAACGAGGGAATCCGCCTTGCGCTCGGCCCCGACCCAAAGGCTGTGAAATGGGGGATCGAACTTCCCGCGAAGGATTTTGCGGAGCATGACGCCGTCCTGCGCAGGCAGATCGAAATCGCGGATGCCGAGGACAGATTTGCCGAAATTTGCACAGCCTATGTCGCCCTCACTCGAGCCAAGAAGGCGCTCTATGTGGTGACCACAGAGTTGGGTGAGAATACGAAATCCAAAAACTTCGCCCGCCACCTCGCCCTGCAATTCGCCAACGCCGAGTCGCAGTTCGGCGATCCCAGTTGGTTCGAAGCCCATCCTCTTGCAGAACCCCAAAGTGTTATTGGCGTTCAGCCCTTGCCTTTTCACGCTCCTAACCACGGAACCCCCAAGCCGCTGTCGCCCTCCTCCTTCAAGGCGGAGGCAGGAGGCGGAGCGGGGTATGCCAGCATTTCGCCAGAGGCTGCCGATCTTGGATCCGAGGTTCATGAAGCCTTGGCGACTCTGGATTGGCTGGATTCTGACATCCATCCTCCAAAGAACATTTCCGCAGAAGCCAAGGAACTTGTTTGCGGATTTTTGGAAAAACCAATCGCCGCAGAAGTTTTTGCCCGTCCTGATCAACCCCACGAACTTTGGCGCGAGCGGGCTTTTGATGTGCTCATCGATGGAGAATGGTTCAGCGGCGTGTTCGACAGGGTTCTTGTTCACCACTCCGCGGCAGGCACTCCAACCACCGCCATCGTTTATGATTACAAAACGGATCAAGGATCGGCGGCGGAGATCGATCAGCGCTACGAGGGCCAGATGGAGATCTATCGAAAAGCTGTTGCCCGGTTGCTTGGCTTGGATGCGCCGTGCGTGACTTCAAAAATTCTTCGCATCCGTTGAATGGAAAGCCAGTCCGCTTGCCGATCCACTTCCAGGGCGCGTGAGGCTGTTGTTGCAGTTCCTGCGACCCCTGTTCGTGGAGAATGGGCGCGTCACATCCAAAAGTAGAAAACTATGAATCCACGAAAGCTCCAAAATTTCCTTTCCACTCTGGTCGGCAGCAATCTCAAGCAATCCGTAATGATCTGGGGCGCGCCCGGCATCGGGAAATCCCAGACGGTTGCGGAGGTGGCGCGGGAGGCGAAGATCGAGTTGGTCGATCTGCGGCTCAGCCAACTCGCGCCGACCGATCTTCGGGGACTTCCTGTGGCGGATCACGAGAACCGCACGGCGCGTTGGTATCCTCCCGAGTTTCTTCCGAAAAACGGGGCGGGGATTCTTTTCCTCGATGAAATGAACATGGCCCCTCCCGCCATGCAGGGCATCGCGCAGCAACTCGTGCTCGACCGCCAAGTCGGTTCCTACTCGCTTCCCGAGGGGTGGCATGTGTGGGCTGCGGGCAACCGCATCGAGGACGGGGCCTCGGTTTTCCAGATGCCGTCCGCGCTTCAAAACCGCTTTATCCACCTGACGGTCGAGGCGGATTTCGACAGCTTCCGTTCCTGGGCGCTCGGGCACGGCGTGCATGAGCGGCTCGTGGCATTTCTCGCTTTTCGCCCCCAGCTCCTTCACAAGCGCGATCCCGCACAACCTGCCTGGCCCTCGCCGCGTGCATGGGCCTCGGCGAATGCCCTATACCAAGCGGGGCTGGCGATCGAATCCGCGGTGGGTGCGGGTGCGGCGGCCGAGTTCAAGGCCTATGAAAAGGTGTATGATTCGCTTCCCGATCTCGATGCGATCCTTCTTGGGAATGGAAAAACGATCGCTTTTCCTGCGGCGCCCGATGCCCGTTACGCGGCGGTGATCGGCCTGGCCACGCGGGCCAGGGATGCAAAGTCGGTGAAGTGCGCGATGGAGTGGGTGGTGGACAAAGGAACGCCCGAGTGGATCCAACTCTTCATCCACGCGAAGCTCGACACGATGGCGGCGGATAATTCGCAGGGCATTCTTGCGACGGTCCTCGCGAGCAATCCCAAGGTGAAAAAATTCCTCGATTCCTACCGCCGCCTTCTGGACAAAAAATGAGCCGCTCTGAATCAGAGTCCGCCAAGGAGAGGCATGATTTCGACCTGAACCTGCTGCTCTTCCATCTCCGGAATGTTTCTCCGTTTTTCGGCTCGCTGGCGCTGTTCGCCGAGCATGTCTGCACCGAGAAAATCGAGACGGCGGCGACGGACGGGCGACGGTTGATGTTCAATCCCCGTTTCATGGAAAAGCACCGCTTGGATGAGCAACTCGGAATCTTCGTCCACGAGCTCCTCCACGCCGCCCTGCGGCATGTCGAGCGGCGTGCCGGGGCGCATCCGCTCACATGGAACATTGCCGCCGACATCGTGGTGAATGGCATCATCGACGGCACTCATGGATTGGTGCTGCCGCGCAGCGCCGTTCGCAGGGCCGAGTGGGCGAATTTTCCAGTGGAGGAGGTTTATCAGCTGCTTCTGCAGGAGGGTGGCGAGTGGAAAAAGATTCCACTTCTCGGCGGCGATCTTGTGGAAATCGAAGATGAGCCTGGTGAAAACCTCGGCGATCATTGGAACGGTGCATTGGCGCAGGCCTCGGTGATTTCGCGGATCGGCGGTTTCCACAAGGGCGAACTGCCCGCAAACCTCCTGCGCGCGATTCGGGAGGCCACGGACCCGCCGCTGGACTGGCGCACGCTGTTGTGGCGCCATCTCACGCGGACGCCGGTGGATTTCACCGCGTTCGACAGGCGCTTCATCGGCGAGGATCTTTATCTCGATGCGATGGATGGCGAGACGGTGCGCGTGGCCGTATGCGTGGATACGAGCGGCTCGATCAGGGAGGAGTTGCTTGCAAGGTTTCTCACCGAGGTGCGGGCCATTCTGGCCGCCTACCCCTCGACTGTGGTGGATTTTTACAGCTGCGACACCGAGTTGCATGGTCCCTCCACCCTTGATTCCACAGAGGCGGCGATGCCCGAACTTCGGGGTGGGGGAGGCACGAGCTTCAAGCCGTTTTTCGAGGCATTGAACGCAGGCAACCCTCCGCCCGACACGGCGGTCTACCTCACCGACGGATTTGGAGATTTTCCAAAGAAAGCCCCGTCATTTCCGACGCTCTGGGTGATCACGCCGGGAGGGATGCAGGAGAATTTTTTTCCTTTCGGCGAGACCGCGCGGATGAGGAGCAGTTGAATTTCGCTGTGGCACCTGTTGCGACAGGGGATGCGGTAGCATGACGGCCGAATCAATCCAGGAGGGCCCTCTTTTATGAGGGGCTCTGGTTTTTCATGTCCTGAAAAAAATCACACAATGACCACCAACGAGTCCTTGCTTCAGCTCAAGTTGTCCGCCGCCTCGAATCCGGCGACTCCCCAAGCCCACCTCCAACAGTTGGCCGAATCTCCCGAGTTGGAAGTTCGTTTGGCTGTTGCCTCGAATCCGAACTCTTCCGAAAGTTTGCTGCAGTCTCTTTGGATGAAGCATCCGGAGTCCCTGCTCGGGAATCCCATTCTCACGCTCTGGGAGTTCAACAAGACGGGAACCCTCGCATCGCATATCGGCCACGGGGTTTTGCTGAAACTCTACAACCATCTTCGCAGGCGGGGCGAACCCCTGCCGCCTGAAATTTTCACCCGCCCCGCCATCAGGGATATGATCCGGTGGTCGATGTCAGCCCACGAAAGGGATGTTTTTGAGTTTCTCCCGACCGAGCGGGACGGCGCGTTGCGACGGCTGTTGGTGGAGGATTCGCAATACCGAAGTCTCTTTCGATTTTACGAAGTCCACGCTCCGGATGAAGTCTGGAAGAGCCTCGCCAGCGATCCCGACCCCGACATCCGCCTCGACTTTGCGAACCTCCTGCGCTCCGCGCCATTCGATGCCCGGCCCGAGCGCCCGGTCATTGGGGAGGCGACCCGAATCCTCATGCAGGATGGCAGGCCCGAAGTCCTCCAGCACCTTGCCAATTGCCGTTTTCTGCCTGCCGTATCGGTGGAGGAGTTGTCCCGCTCCGCAGAGGTGGAAGTCCGCGAAGCTTTGAGCAGATGCTTTTTCGCGCCCGAGTCCGCCCTGGAGCGGTTGGCCCGCGATCCCGAGGAGGGCGTGCGTGTTTCCCTCGCCAGAAATTGCGAAATGGAGGTGATCCAGCGCCTGCTTCTCCGGGATTCCTCGGCAACCGTTCGCAAGGAATTGGCCGAAAATCCGCACCTCCCGGCGAGCCTGATCGGTGAGTTTGATCTGCACGACGATCCCGCCGTGGTCAGAAGCGTTTTCCTGCGCGCCGATGACAAATTCCGGGCGCGGGTTCTGAATGAGTCCCGCCCCGAGGCGCAGCAAGCCCTGCTCGATATGGAGGACAGCCTCAGGCCGGGTTTTTACCGCGCCAACAAGTCCGCCATCCTGCCGGATATTCTTGCCCAATTGAGTCGCGCCAAGGGGATCCATACGGAGATCATCGATGACATGGCGCAAGATGAGCGGCCCGAGATTCGTCTCGGCGTGGCCCAGCGCCTGGCTGGCCACAAACACTGGAGGGCCACACCCAGAAATATTGCTCTGGTCAATAAGTTAGCCAAGGACTCCAACCCGCGTATCAGGCACGAGATTTGCACCGATTGGAGGCTGGACGCCGATTCGACCGCCTCGCTTTTTGCCGATCGCGATCCCGTTCTTCGCAAGAGAACCTTGTGCGCCGTCTTGGATTTTTTGGTCGCCGAGAGGGAGGGGCGGCGTTTCGAGAACTATGTGAAACTCTACCGCGAAAAAGCCCCGCTGATTGTGAAATTGGCGCGCGATCCCGACCACGCCGTGCGTTTTGCCATCGCCTCGTGCAAAGAAGCTCCTCCCGCTGCGATGAAAATTCTTTTCGACGACCCCGAGAGCTTCATTCGAGAGGCCGTCTTTGTCCATGCTCGCTGGCCCTACGGAGTTTTGATCGATTTGGAAAAGCGCTTGGGATCCAAGGCCAACGGAAAAGTCCTACGCAAGGGACAGACCACTCCTGGCGTCGATGCGCTGGCACTTTTGGCCAAATCCCACAATCCCTTCGAAAGAAAACTGGTCGCCCATTGCCAGCGTGCCGGTATTCGCGAACTGCGAATCCTCGCGGAGGATTCACACCCGCAGATCCGCCAAACCGCCCAAGCCACTCTCGCGAAGCGGAGCAAGCAAAAATCCCCTTGAGCTGAAAGTTTTGAAAAGTGGCGAGTGAGTTCCCGTCTTTTATTCGCGGGGATTCGCGCCATTCGCGGGCCAAAAAACGCCGCCGCTTAAGGCAGAAACTCGGGCGCCGACGGCGCATCGCCATCCAAGATTCTGGCGTGGGAGCGCCCCGTCCCGGGGAGCGCCCGTAGTTGTTCTCACCAAATCGTCTTGATCCCCGGGTAACCGGGAATGAATCGATCCGAGGTGACAATCACCAACTCCTGTCGCAAAGCGGTTGCCACCAACACGCGGTCGAAGGGATCGCGGTGGATGCCGGGCAAATCCGCAGCCGCACACAGAAGAGCGGCGTCCAGTCCGGCCGTTGTCTCTAGTAGGTAGCGTTTGGTGACCGCCTCGACCCACCCCATCGGCGGCAAAGGCAAAGCCAGCTTTCCACTTTTCACCTTGATGGCGATCTCCCAAGAAACAATCGGGGAAACCAGCGCCCGGGGACTTGTTCGCAGGGCCTCTTTGGCGGATTCCGGCAAAGTCCCGCTCGCCAGCGCCAAAACCGCGCAGGTATCCAGCAGAAAGTTCACAGGCTATCGGAGGGGCATTCCTCTTCGTCAAGGGGTTCCGCGGGATCGTAACCGTGAGACAGAACCGGGCAAAGCGAGAGATCGGGGGCGAGGTTGCGCTCCACCGGAGATTGAAAAAACGGAATCAACCGAACCTTCGGCACGCCATTGGCACAAAGGACAACATCCTCCCCGGAGGTCGCAGCCTGCACCAGTTTCGAGAGAGTTGTTTTTGCCTCGTGCATGTTCACGGTGATCATGATTAGCCATCCTAGCTAAATCGCTCCCGGTGTCAATGGATGCGGTCGTATTTTTTCATCACCTCTTAAGTTTTCCCGGGTCGATTCCTTCGAGGAGAAGGGACAAAACAAGTCCATGACCCCAGGAGTGATTGAGGTCCCGAATGGTGTCCTCCGGGGTCATTCCCAGTTCCTTGTAGTCGTATCCGTCGAAGTCGAAGATGGCGAGGTCACCTGATTTGTGGAGTGTTTCAAGGTGTTGATAGGAATTGGTCTGGACGACTTCACGACAATAGAGGTTCGCGTAGATCGACCGTCTCGCCTCGACCGGGTTGAGGAGTTTCCCGTTCCAGTAGAACGAGGATACGCGACTCCCTTTCGGGAATCCCCTCCGGACGAATTTCTTGTTTTTCTCGAACTCTGGGTGGTTCCAGTGGAATTCGGGTTTGTTCCAGTGTTCATCCCTCCAACGGAACCAGTTGGAGTTCGGTCGTCCTTGGGAATCGGTAAAGTTCAGGGGTATGAGTTTTCCGTCCTCATTCCAGTGGGAGTAGATTTTACTGTATTGCCATGCCACCTCGACACTTGTCGCCACGAGTGTGGATCCGTTTTCCTCGTAGGTATCCACCGGCCCGATCCGGATCGGACTGAGATTCCTCGACCAGAATTCGGTGGATTTTGTCGTGACATTCACCGTTCTCGGAAACCTCCCTGTCTTCTCAAAACGGTCGGATTTCCAACGGGAAATATCTGTCCAGTAGGATTTTCCCTTTCGAGGGTTCCGGAGGTTTTTTCCATAGATTCGAACTTCGGGCGATGTGGTGGTGGTCATGGGGTCATTCCACCACGAGGCCTGCGGCAAGCGCTGCGACAGGTGCGGGAGGTCGGGTGATGCGATTCCTGCGACCCCGTATCCGGCAAGATAACTGCCTATGAAAACCACCAGCCTTGTCATGAAAACGAACCCCGACGAAAAACCACCCTTCTCCCGAAAAATCGAACCGGGGCTTGAGATTTATGAGGTAGGCTCCCTGGTTGAGGACTTTGCTGTGTTTGAATTAAGTGGTTTTGAAGAGGGGGTGGAGCTGAAATCCATCCGTTGGATGCAGGAACAGACCGAGGGTTTGGAGGATGATATCAAAATCCTCAGGGCGATCGAGGGGTGGAGGATGAGGATGCGGCGGGAATTCCTGAAATGGGGTCGAAAAGACGCTCCGGATTGTTGGGACTATATCCCGGTGAATCTCCGGACATGGTGCGACACCACGAATCCCTCGGCGAAGTGGAGGGAAATTCCCGTCCTTTTCTTGTGGAGGTGCCACCTCTGGCAATCCCGTTTGAGAGGTTGCCAACAGGAACCCAAGGTTCCCTTGGAAAAGGGACAACGGGAATCCGCCTGGATCAGAGAGTATGTTTGGATTTTCGACCCTCTCAACCAAGAGATCGAATGGAATCCCAAGAAGGCCGTTTCGTTTAAAAAAGTTCCCTCCGATGTGGCGGAATACCTTTGTGAGGATTGGCTTCGTCGGTTGGAGACCCCTTCGTTACCTCCCGTCTGGGATGGTGGATACGAGGGACGATACATCCATCACTTCCGTTTCCAAAATTGGACAGGAAAGGAAAATTGGACGCCCGATGCCCGTTCCTTGAATGAATTTCTCGTCGGAAAGTGGAAGTCGATTCCGTGATGAAGGCTGGCAAATTTCAGTCTTCGGCTTTGTAGAATTCTCCACCTGCAAAGCCGACGCCCCACGCTGCGAGCACATTTGCCGGGGCATGTCTGCGGGAAGCGCGCTTGTGGGCCCAGTCCAAGAGACCGCATGCGGCATCGGTGCAAAGAAGATGCCTGCGTGGCAAAATACCCACGCGGCCGAGATCGAGACGATCGGCGTCCCAGCACGCTTGAATGGTCGGGTCGGACTCGGTGAGACCATCGGTGTGCAAGCGGCAGGCTTCGTGGAGGAGATCAAACCGCGCGTCGTCGAGATGCACAAGCGAGCCTCGCAGGGAATGGGCGAAATCTCCCCCGCGCAGGCCATGGCCCCTGTCGATAGACTCATTCACCCGCCGCGAATCGTGGAAGAGGGCGAAAAGTTCCACCACCTCGAGATCGGCTCCATTGGATTCGGCAATCCGGCGACCATTCTCCATCACCCGCGCCCAGTGGAGGACGCCATGCGCGCCGGTTTTAGTGAGGGAGTATTGGCTCAGGATTGCAGAGAGGATGGCGCGGTGGTCGTGCATGAAGGAGAGAGAAGATGTCGCGCGGCAAAGCAGAAGCAACCGGTCGAGTCCTGGGGCTTGTTTGCACTCATGCAATGAGCGGAATTTTTACGGTTCGCATCCTGCCGGGAGAATCAAGAAACGACTCGGATTTGGCTTACTCCGCCGGCGAGTTTTTCGACGACGATTTGGGTGCCAATGCGTTCTTTGAGGAGGCCGACATGGGAAATTACGCCGACGGTTTTATGGTCTTGGCGGAGGGTTTCGAGGGCGGCAATGGCAATTTCCAAGGTTTCCGGGTCAAGCGTGCCGAAGCCCTCATCGACAAAGAGAGAATCGATGCGAACCGTTCGCCCGGCCAGGTCGGAAAGGCCGAGCGCCAAAGCGAGGCTCACCAAAAAACTCTCCCCGCCCGAGAGGCTTGCCATGGGGCGGCGGACCCCGGCCTGGTCGAGGTCTTCAATCTGGAGGTTGAGAACTTCGTTTGAATCCCGGCGGATACGGTATCGGTCGCTCAATCGGGTGAGGTGGCGGTTGGCGTGCCGGGTCAGGATATCGAGGGAAATGGACTGGGCGTATTTCCGGAACTTGGCCCCATCGTGGGAGCCGATGAGTTCCCGAAGTTTTTGCCAGACGAGCAAAGCCTTTCTCTCTCCAGCCAATTTCCGATCTGTTTCCTCACGGAGTTTGCGGTTGTCGGTATCGATTCGGAGTTGGTTGGCACAGGTTGTTTGGTCTTTCAGGAGTTGGTCCCGTTTCTCCTTCCGTGCCGAGTGGGCGTCTTGGGCGGTTCTGGCTGCTTCTCCCTCGGGCACCAGTTCCTCGAGGAGTTTTTCAATCTGACCTCGAGCTTGCTGAAGAAGCGCTTGCCCGGCGGTGGTGCGATCTTTGAGATTTTTTTCGAGGGTTGCCAGTCGTTCGGCCTCCTTGGCGGGCAGCTTTGCAAGTTTGAGTTGTTCGAGTGTCTGAAAGTTGGAATCGGACACTGCTTTTTCCAAAGGCTCCTTGATGGTCGAGAGATCCGAAAGGGCCTTGGCTTTGTCTTTCTGCCGGTTTTCGGCCACCTGGGCTGCTGCCTCTTCCTGTTTCTCAGCCTTGGCATAACTTTGCCCGGCACTTTCGACGCTGGGGATTTTTCCCGAAAAAACGGGGCTGTGCGCTTCGGTGGGGAGCGGGGGCAAATTGGCGAGTTGGGTTTTAAGGTCGCCGATTTCCTTTTCCGCTTGAGCCACCTTGCGATCCTCTTCCTTGATCGCCGCCTCGGCATCTTTGAGTTTGCCGAGTTGGTCGCGGTGGTCTTTGTCGCGATTTTGGAGGGTTTTTCGCAACTCGTCTTCTTTGCCCGGTGCGGGAAACGATGCCGAGAGCGGTTGCAGCCTTCCTGTGAGATCAATGGTTGCCGCATCCAGTGTGCGAAGGGCATCGAGCGGCTTGTCTCGATCCGCAGTCAACTTGCGAAGCGTTTTCTCGATGGTTTGGAGGCCTTGGCGTGCATTGGAGAGCGTTTTCTCGGCCGCCTTCAACTCGCTTTCGAGTTTGGAAATTCCGGGGTTGGGGGCTGCCCCCTCGGCGTAGGGGTGCTCGAGGGCGCCGCACAGCGGGCAAGCTTCGCCGGATTTCAGGGCGTGGCGGTGATCGGCCAATTGCGCGATGAGCTTGGCTTTTTCCAAATGGTCTTTGCGCAGGTCGAATTGCTCGGTGGCCGCCTTGAAATCCAGCTCCATCGCATCCCGTTTCTTGTTGGCCTCGGCGAGAGAGCGATCGAGTTCGCCGACGAGACGGGGTTCTGTGTCGATCTCCGGTTCCGCAAGGTTCGTTGCAGGGGCCTCCGGCAGGATTTCCCTCGCAGTGTCTCTCCAATCCCCCCAAGAGCGTCGAAACGCCTCACGCGCACTTTTTAGATTTCCGATTGCGGCGGCCAAATCGCCCACCTGGTCGGCCAAGTCGGCGTCTTTTTTGTTTTTCGCGAGCCACTCGTTTATGGATTTGGCCTTGAGCTTTTCCTGCTTGCCGGCTTCGCGTGCCTCTTTCGCCGCGCCTTCGCTTCGCTCCAATGCCTTTTCCACTGCGGCGCGGAGGGCCTGGTTCGCGGTCTCCTTGGCTTGCCGGGCGTCTTTGAGTTCCCGATCCGCAACGCTTTGGTTCTTGGATGCCGTATCAAAGGCCTTCTCGGCGGCTTCCAGCCTCCCGAGGTCTTCGGCAAAGGGGACGGTCGATTGGTGCCGTTTCAAACGGTCGAGGTCCGCCTGCGCCTTGCCCTGCTCCTCTTCGATTTTTTGAAGATTGGCAGCCGCTTTTTGCTCGTTCTCCCGGGCCGCCTGGAGCTGGTTGATTTTTTCAAGCAACCGGCTGGCGTCCTCCATTTCCTTCTCAAGATTCTCGAGTTCCTCCTTGCCCGATACGATCGATTGCTCCAAGGCTTCGCGGTCCTCGTGCGGGAGGATGGGAATCTGCTGCAAGCGCTCTTCTTGCTTCTGCAGTTCGCCCTCCCTTGCACCGTATTCGAGATGCGCGAGTTGCCCGAGCCGCGAGTAGATTTCGGTGCCGGTGAGGCTTTCCAAGAGTTCCGCGCGTTCATCCGCCTTGGCCTTGAGAAACCTTGAAAACTCACCTTGCGCAAGTAGAGCGCTCCGCAGGAACCGGTCGTAGTTCAGGCCAAGCAAGGCCTCGATTTGTTTTTCTGCATCGCCAATTTTCTCGGCCAGCACCTGTCCTGTGTTGTCGTAGATGTAGCGCTTGGGCGCCTGGAGGGCCCCTTCCGGTTTATTCCGGGCGCGGTGCCTTTCCCATGTGGCTCGATAGACACCCGCTGGCACTTCGAAGACCACTTCGGCGGAGCACTCGCCGCAGTGGCGCGACATGACATCCTCGGGATTCGATTCATTGCCATAGCGTGCCGCCCGGCCGAAGAGCGCGAGAGTCAAGGCGTCGAGCAAAGTGGACTTTCCAGCACCTGTGGGGCCGGTGATCGCAAAAAGCCCCGCGCTGGCCAAGGGCCCGGTATTGAATGCCACGCGGTGTTCACCCTTGAGCGAATTCAGGTTTTTGAGGTGGATGCTGTGGATTTTCATTTGAGAGGCGATTCTTCGGACTGCTGGCTGCGGTCGCGCAGGAGTTGGAATGCGGTTTTCAGGGCCCCGGTTTCCTCCTCGGTGAGATGTTTATGTTCTTCAAGCAAGTGCTCAAAAACCCTCGCAGGGTTCTCCAGCAGGCTGTCTATGGCCTCGTCATCAGATGCTTCGCCAATGGCCATGCCACTGATGGCGGCGGTCTTGCCCCGCAGGATTTTCAAGACATCAAACGGCTTCCCCTCGGAGAGCGAACGCACGCGCTCGACAAGGTCGGTTTCCAATCCGGCATCCTCTACAACCACCTCGACCCACGGCCGCAGAGAGGATGTTGCGGCATCGATCGATGCGAACGCCTGCTCCAGCCCTGCCTTTGTGGTCCGGATTTGCGTGAGCTTGCGGAAGACTGGGATGGACAATCCGAAGTGGGTGATCCCATCAGGCGTGATATCGAGAATCCGAACCTCTTTTTGATCATCCGCTTCGCTGAAACTCAGCGCAATCGGCGAGCCCGCATATCGGATGCGGCCATGCGGGTCGGTCGCCTGCGGACGGTGCAGGTGTCCCAGCGCGATGTATCCGAATTCCGCAGGAAAAATGTCAGACCCGACCGCGCCCAGCCCGCCGATGTGGATCTCGCGCTCGCTATCGGAAGCCGATGCGCCGGAAACGGTGAGGTGGCCAGTGGCCACCACGGGACAACCCAAACCTCGAACGGCTTCTGCCGCCTCTTCATACCGCTTTTTGATTCCCAAAACGAGCTGCTCTCGGATTTCATCAGCCCCTTCGCCATTCTTGCCCACGCGCAGGTCGCGATCCCGCAGGAAGGGAATCATCGCAACTGCCACACGCGGATTTTCGGAATCAGGAAGGCGAAGAATGCGATCCACTGGATTCTCAGCAAGATGTCCGGCCACATGGGCGTTCAGGGCATGCAGTGCGTTCTTGGGAGCCTCCAATTGCGCGGAGGAGTCGTGATTGCCGCCGACAACCGCAAAGGCGCAATTTCCTTGGCGGAAAAGCTGCGATACGAAGTTGTAGTATCGGGACAGGGCTGATTGAGGAGGGTTCGCGCTGTCGAAAACATCACCCGCAAGCACGATGGCATCCACCTCATGCTCCTTCACCGCGAGAAGCAACCACTCAAGGAACTGAGCGTGTTCCTCATCCCGGGACTGGTCGTTGAGCATCTTGCCAAGATGCCAATCCGCTGTGTGGAGCAAGCGATAGCAACCGGAGGGTTTCTTATTGGTCATTTTTGAGTTAAGAGGATTTAGTAATTTTAAATTTCAAGTGCATTAGCATCAATTATAAGGAATTGTTTATATGGATCTTGCTATTGATTTTTCCCAAGAAAAGCCCGGACTTTCTCCTGTGGAATCATGTCAGGATTGTAAACCTGAAAATCCATCTGCAGGATTTCCTGCCGATCCAGATAGTCTTCGACAATTGGCCACAGCTCGTCCGAAGAAAATGAACTCATTGCGTAGGATAATTGGCCGATGCGCTCTGCGGGCTCGCTTGATGTGTTGCTGAAAATCGCGACATCAGCCTTGGATTTGTCCTTCAGCATGCAGAGTGAGATGTGACGCGCGCTCTCATCCTCAATCGAAAGCAAATATTCCAATTCAAAGTTCTGCAGCCATGCATCGAACCATGGAGGCACTTCACCGAGGTCGGCATCACTAAAAAATTCCCTCCAACTGTAGCCAGGCCTCGGCCCGCTTCCATCCCACTCCCCAGCAAGATAGCTGACAAGATTTTGAACTTCGTATTCCGAGAGTTCGTTCAGCGTTTTTGGTTTTTCAAACATGGCGGGCAATCGGCTAATTCGCTTTTTGGGGCACGAAGCCGAAGGTGATATCGCTACGGCAGTCCCCGAAAATCCTTGATTCAAGTCCCGGCAGCCGATTTTTTTGGATAATTTCGGAAACTGACAGAAACTCTTCTGGCTCGTGTTCGGAAGGAATCCTCACTTTAGCCTCATCGGAATCGGGCAAACTAAGATGCTCGTTGAAAAGCCTCGAACGGTAATAAAAACCTGAAAAGTCGGATTCGTGAGTCATGAAGAGAAGGTGCTCGCAGGCTATACTCGAATCCCAAGTCCACTCCTCAGTCTAGGCTGTTCCGGAACCCGGGTAGTGCATTGCTGTCGCTGTTGACATAGAAAATGCTGGGAACATTTTCAGGATATTTTGTTCGTGTTTTGCTCATGGATTGCTTGCGGGTAAAATTTATTCAGATTTTTTACACCCCAGCCCCTGCTTCGGAGTGGAGATAGCAGGTTGGGGTTGGAACAAATAATCTGTTTTGAAGTTCATACAGCCTTGGCCGAATTTGTTGCGGCATGTTCGCTCCAATCTTCCGCAGCAAGAGGGAGTGCGTTGAGTTCGTTTCTGGCTTCGCGCCATGAGGGGTAGTGCGTGTCGAGGATCGAGACGAATCGCTCGCTGTGATTAGGCTCTAAGATGTGCGCGATTTCGTGGACGATGACATATTCCAGCAAATCCTTCGGCTTTTTAACGAGTTCCGTGTTCAAGCGAATGCGTTTGGCGCGGTGGTTGCAACCGCCCCACTTGGTTTTCATGCGCTGCAAAAAATAGCCGGAAACTTTCACTCCGAGCTTTTTCTCCCACTTTTCAATCAATCCGGGAACGACACGATGCAAGAGCGTCTTGTGCCATTCATGCAGGATCTCCGCCCGCTTGGATGCCGAGGAACCGGGGCGAACAAAAAGGGTGATTTTTTTATGGTCCAGACTGACCTCAGGCTTGGCATCTCGGGTTTTGATGCACAGTAAATGCCTGCGCCCCCAAAGATAGTGGCTTTCCCTTTCAACCATCCGCCGGGGGGCCTCGCGGGGTTGGCGACGCAACTTTTCCTGCTGGGAACGAATCCAGCCGAGTTTAGAAATGGCGTAAGCGCGAGCGACATCCAAACGGGTGGACAACGGGGCGGCAAGGGTCACGGCTCCAGTGGGTGGGTGAACCGAGAGGTGGACATTCTTGATGTCCTTTCTGGTCAATCGAATCGTAATTTCACCGAGCTGAATGGTCTCGGTCATTGGTATCCAGGCTGCTGCTTGACGATTTCGAACATGGCCTGCATCGCCTCCCTGTTTTTTCCAAGGAGATCGAAAAGAAGGTTCTTCACGATGCTTTCCTTGGGTTGGTCACCTTTCCATCGGGCAGGGGCATCGTTTCGCATGGCTTGATCGATCCGGATCGTGAGTTTTTCCCGTTCCTCCCTTTGAACGGGGCCTTCTTCTCTCAAGATTGACGATCCGATATTGAGGATGTCGGGCAAATTGTTGAAAATCACGATCGCCTCGGCATTGCCTTGCAGAGAGACAGGAACATCACCGCCGGGATTTTTTGATGCCAAGCGCTTCACAAGTTCCTCAGCTTTTTTGAGAAATTCCTCATAGGCGACCGCATCGCTTCGGCTTTGTTTGATCAAGTCGTCCAGCAACTTCGACATTTCGGCATAAAATTTTGGGTCGGTAAGTTGGTCGCGAATGATCGTCTTGCGGACATTGTTGATGATCCCTTCCGCGATCGAATTTTTGGAAAGCGTCCCCTTGGCATTCAATTTGCGGGCGATGGCATCGTGGATGCCGGTTTGCACGATCAACTCGGTAAGAGAAAGCGAGTCGAGATTGGCGACATCCGCAGCGGGGTCCGCTTGAACATAGGTGTTGAGCAAATGCCGCATGTCGGCCTCGTAGGGTTTGATGTCCAACTCCTCCCCGGAGTGTTTTTTGATCGCCGATCGCACTTCGGTGTAGAATTCGGTCTCTTTTTGCAAGGCGGCTGCATCGGCATCGGTGTATCCCGCAAGAATCAAATCATTCGCGATGTCGGCGTAGGCGCGCACAAATGCGGCCACGGCTTTGTAAAATGCGATGCGCAGTTGCTCGGTTTCGTGCAAAGCCGTGGGGTTCGCCGAATCCCCGCAGAAGTATTGCAGGAATTGCTCCATCTCTCGTGGCAACGGGACAGGCTCGCAGAGGTAGCGAAGGGCCTCGCGCAGTTCATCAAGTTTCTTTTTGCCCTCCTTGAGCCAGTCCTTGATCTGCACATTGTTCGTGCCGCCATTGCCCTCGTCGATGTCGAGCTCGTCCGAGCTGTAAACCGCGATCGCCTCCTGCACATCCTCGAACAATTTCTTGAAATCGACGATATGGCCATAGGTCTTATCGTCTCCATCCAAGCGGTTCGTGCGGCAGATGGCTTGAAAGAGATTGTGGTCGCGCAACTCGTTATCGAGATAAATGTAGGAGCAACTTGGGGCGTCGAAGCCGGTCAGCAATTTGCTCACGACGATGAGCAATTTCATATTGGCCGGCTCATGGATGAACCGGCGTTTGGCTTCGTCCTCGTAGGCTTTTGTGGTCTGGTTGGGAGCGAGCACTTGTTGGGTGTAGGTATCGAACTTGAAGCGCTCATCGCTATTGGCCGGTTCCCGCGAGATGGCGTTATGGTTCGGCTCGAAGGAAGTAATGATGCCGCAGTATTGGCCGAAGGTCTTCGTTTTGAAGATGCGGTAGTAGTGGCACGCATCGTAGATGCTGGCAGCCACCAGGATCGCGGTGCCACGGTCGTTGTTCAATCGCGGCTTCGTGCTGAAGTCGTGGATGATGCTGGCGGCGATGCGGGATTTTCGCTCCTCCGCGCTCATGAGTTCCTCCATCGTCGCCCAACGCTTGCGGATGAGGGCTTTTTGGAAATTGTTCAGCGATTTTGTTTTTTGCTCGAAATACTGCTCGATCGCCGTGGTTGAAGTCAGGCGCTGGGGCACATCGCGCGCCTCGTATTTCAAGTCGAGCACCACCTTGTCCGCCACCGCTTCGTGGAATTTGTAGGTATGGATGTAGGTTCCGAAGACATCGCGGGTGGTTTGCTTGTCTTTCTTCAAGAGCGGCGTGCCGGTGAAACCGATGAAAATCGCGCCCTCCAGCCAGCGCTTCATTTGGCGGTTCATGTCGCCGCCCTGCGTGCGGTGGCACTCGTCCACGAATACATAAAATCGGCCGTTCACGCTCGGTGGCGGTCCTTTGAGGTCGGCAGGATCGAACTTGTGGATCAGCGCACAAAGCAACCGGGGGCTGGAAGCTCCAAGGCTGGAAACGAATTCGGCTCTGGTGGTGATGCGGGCCGGCGGAGCAGTTGCACCGAGCACACCGGAGTTCCTCATCACACCCTCGATCTGTTTGTCCAGTTCGTCGCGGTCGGTGACGATGAGCACCCGGGCATCGGGATCGTGTTCCAAGAGCCACTTGGCCAGTAGCACCATGAGAATGCTCTTGCCGCTGCCTTGGGTGTGCCAGATCACGCCGCCCTCGCCTCGGCGAATCCGCTCCTGCGCGGCCTTCACACCGGCAAATTGGTGCTGACGGGGAACTTTCTTGATGCCGTTGTCGAAGATGACGAAATTCCGGATGAGATCGAGCAGGCGGGACTTCGCGCACATTTCCGCGAGGGGACGATCCAGCAAGGCACCGGGGGTCAGCGGAGCGTTGCTGGCCGATTTCCATTCCACAAAAAACTCCTCGCGGGTTGTCACCGTGCCATAGCGGAGGCCTTGGGAATCGCTCCCCGCCAGAAGAAGCTGCACCGTGGGGAAGAACCCTTTGTTAAAAATCTCCTCCTGGTTCGTGATGAGTTGCCGGACTCCATCGGCGATTTCCACCGAGCTGCGCTTGAGTTCGATCACAGCCACCGCGATGCCATTCAGGTAAAGAACAATGTCTGGCCGCCGCTCGTAGCCGCCGCGCAGGGTGACTTCCTCGGCCACGGCGAAATCGTTCTTCTCCGGATTCTCCCAATCGACGAGATGAACGGTCTCGCTGGGGCGACCCACCGCGATTTGCACCGATGCGCCGTAGCGCAGGAGTTGGTAGGTGCGCAAGCTCGCCTGATACAGCGTGACTCCTGTGGTATCCACGGCCGACGCCAGCTTTTGCAGTGCGGCAGCAATGTGCTCCGGCGAGTAGCCCCGTTTTAAGAGGTTAGCGCGGAGCAACTCCGGCTCCACACACCGGTTGTTCTCACGCTTGTCCCAGGGTCCCAGATAGGTGTAACCGAGACATTCCGGGCAGGACTTGTTGGTGAAGAGATCGATGACGCGATTTTGTGATGCGCGCTCGGAGCGGGTTTGTTCAGGCATGGGCTTGACTTTTTATTTCCAAGATCTTGCTTTTTTCAGGCGTCTGAGGACGGACGGCTCGGAGATCCGTCCCTACCGGAGGCGTTGATGTCGCGTTTGGTCGGGCTTTGCAATCCGTGGTAGGGCGCCGGGGCGGTTGGTGTGGCAGGCGCGGGCGGGTTGCGGGCGTCGGAGGACGG
>CAYOGR010000027.1:19150-23238 GCA_964403605.1 uncultured Chthoniobacter sp. | reverse complement strand
TCGCGGAAGCAGCGGGCGATCTGGAAATATTTTTCCACGCCGGCGACCATGAGAAGTTGCTTGTATTGCTGAGGGGCCTGCGGGAGCGCGTAGAAGGCTCCCGGCGTGAGGCGGGATGGGACGAGGAAGTCGCGCGCGCCTTCGGGAGTGCTTTTCGAGAGGATCGGGGTCTCGATTTCAAGGAAGCCTTCGGAGTCCATGACATCGCGCATGGTCTTCACGACGCGGTGGCGGAGGCGCAGGTTGCGGCTCATGGTTTCCCGGCGCAGGTCGAGGTAGCGGTAGGTGAGACGGAGGTCTTCGTTGGAAACCTTGTCGTCGAGCTGGAAGGGCAGGACTTCGGCGGCGTTGAGGATGTCGAGGCTGGTGGCGACGAGTTCGATCGCACCGGTGGAGAGCTTGGAATTTTCAGTTCCGGCGAGGCGGGGGGCGACTTTGCCGGTGACCCGGACGACATCCTCGCTGCGGAGCGCATGGGATTTCGTGGCGGCGTCGGGATTTTCCTCGGGGCGGAAGACGACCTGCGTGATGCCTTCGCGGTCGCGGAGGTCGATGAAGATGAGTCCGCCATGGTCGCGGCGGGAGGCGACCCAGCCGCAGAGCGTGGCTTCGGTGCCGGAGTGGTCGGGGCGGAGGGCGTTGCAGTGGTGGGTGCGGTAGGGCATCGGAGTTTTAAGAATGAAGTTTGTAAGTTTTAAGTTTCGGGGCGAGGGCGGCGTGGTCGAGGGATTCCTCGGTGCGGGTGGGGAGGTGTTTGAGTTTGATTTGGGGCCATTCCTGGCCGACGAGGACGGCGTGGCGGGCGCCGAGGTGCTCGGCTTCCTGGAATTGCTTGCCGATTTTGGCGGGCTTGAGGGGGAAGTCGGTGGAGAGGCCGAGTTCGCGGCAGGTTTGGACGAGTGTGAGGGCTTCGGCGCGGCGCGATTCGTCGGCGATGATGACAAACACATCGCTGGCAGGGGCGAGGGCGGCGGCGAGTTTTTCGGAGGCGGCGGGGGTTTCGTCGATGAGGTGGCCGAGGACGACATCGCCCATGCCGAAGCCGATGGCGGGGAGGTCGGTAGCTCCGTCGCTGAGGGCTTGGACGAGGCCGTCGTAACGGCCGCCGCCAGCGAGGGCGCGGAGGTTTTTCGAGCGATCGAAGATTTCGAACACCGCGCCGGTGTAGTAGGCGAGGCCGCGGACGATCGAGAGGTCGGGCTGGACGAAACCGGTGAGGCCGCGCGCGGCAAGGGCCTCGAGGAGCGGGGCGAAGGCGGCGGGACTGCCTTCGGCGATGAAAGCTTTCAGGTCGGCAACGGTGAGGCCGGTGGGCACGAGCTTGGCGTTGAGTTTTTCCACGGGTTCGCGCTCGAGCTTGTCGGCGCAGGCGAGAGCGAGTCGGCAGGCGGACTCGTCGCAGCCGCGGGATTGGAGGAAATCCATCCAGGCTTTTCGGTCGCTGAGGCGGACGACGAAATGCTCGGCGGTGAAGCCAAACGCACGAAGGAGGTCGATCGCTAGGGCGATGATCTCGGCGTCGGCCTGCGGCGAGGATTCGCCGAGGATGTCGGCATTGAACTGCAGGAACTCGCGCAGGCGGCCTTTCTGCTGGCGCTCGTGGCGGAAGAAGTTCGAGACGCAAAACCATTTCATCGGTTTGCGGTAGTGCTTCTCGCGGGCCGCGACCATGCGGGCGAGAGTGGGGGTCATCTCGGGGCGCAGCGCGACTTCGCGGCCACCGCGGTCGGTGAACGAGTAAAGTTGCTCGAGAATCTCGGCGCCGGATTCGTTTTTTTTGCGGTAGAGATCGGCGCTTTCGAGGACGGGGCCGTCGAACTCCACAAAACCATATCGGCGCGCGACATCGCGCCACACCGAGACGATGTGGTTGCGGCGGGCGCACTCTTCGGGAAAGAAATCCCGGAAGCCGGGAAGACCGGAAATCATCGCGGGAGAATGCGGGTTCCGGCCCGTTCTGCCCAAGCTAAAATTCACGATTTGCGCGATGGATGTCCGTTCGAACCCCGGGGTCCGCTCAACGGAGGAGTCGCTGTTTCAAATCGGCGGGAAGGACATTCGAGGACTGGACGAACAAGCGCGCGGCAGTGGGATCGATTTTCTTCCAGTCTCCCACGATGCGGTTCATGGAGCTGCGGAGCTTGGCGGGATCCGAAATTTGCGCTGCCCATTGCGCGCCCGACGCGGGATTCGCTTTTGCCATTTGGACGCTGAAGGCGGCGATGGCGGTATCGCGCGTTTGAGCCTCTCCGATGGAGCCGATCCATTGCGCTGCTGCGGCAGGATTGGACTGGGCCCAGGAGGTCGACACCGCGGAGACCGCTTTGTTGCGCAGCTCCGGGTTGGCGAAGGCGGCGGCCCAGGTTGATGCGGCTCCAGGATCGAAGGCTGCCCAGCGCGAGGAAACTCCACCCACCAAGGCGTCCGCATGCGGTCTTGCGGCCTCGCTCGAGAGCCAGTTGGCCGCCGCCAATGGATCCATGCTGGAAAATCTCTGCATGGCGGATTGGATAAAACTGTTTTGCAGGTGCGGGTCGGAAATGCTCTGCGCGTAGTCGAACGCAGAGCCCGGATCGCGGGCCGCCCAATTTCCTGCGAGCTGGCGCAAGGCTTCGCTGCGTGTCTGCGGCGATGGCTGTTTCAAAATCCACGCACCGGTGGCTGCGGGATCTGTGACGGACAAGAGATTCACAATCTCGCGGGTTGCGGCAATCTGGAGCGGGCCGGAGAGCCGCTCGGCCCATTTCATGGCGGCGTCCGGGTTTCCTTTGATAAAATTTCTCGCCACGGCGGAGGTTGCCACTGTCTGTGCCGAGCCCAATGGCAAGGCATCGATCGCTCCGGAGGCCAAGACGGGGTCGGTAGATGCCCAAGTGTTGAAAATCTGCCCAATGGCCGTGTCCCTCGCGAGTGGAGAGTCGAGGGTTGCAGCCCACTGAGCCGCACCGGCGGGGTCGGTTTTTGCCCAAGCGGCGGAGGCTGTTTGCAAAAGCCGGGGATTTCCACCTTGAGCCACCGCATCGGCGGCAAATTGGGACGCACCGATCGGATCCAGGTTGGACCAGCGGTTCACCAAAAGTTGCTCCATTTCCTCCGTGGCCGCCGTCACCAGCATTCCATCCATCGCTTGCAGGCGGGCATGAACCTCGGGGAGCGAGAGTTTCCCGATTTCGCTGGCTGGAGTGGTTGGCGGGGCGGGGCGGGGTTGTTGAGAAACTTTGGCCGGTTCTTGGGCTTCTGGCTTGTCCCTCTGCGGAGTCAGCGGAATGGCTTTGTGGCCGAAATTTTCCACATTTTCCGGGTTTCCCCGCGTTATGGAAACGGAGGTGGCAGCCTTATGAGAAAAAGGGCCTCCCGCGATGTAACCGACACAAAATCCCATCCCGCAGAAGAGAAAAAAGAAAAGGGTCTTTTTCATGGGGTGAAACTATGGGGAATCACAACTCGTGGCTCAGTGAATCAAGAAAACGCGTGATTTCGGTGGCGGGGATGTGGGTTTGGCCGGGGTGGATTTCGAGGAGGATTCGGGTGTGGCGCGCGAGGATTTGGGCGTTCGTGCGCTGGGCGATGTCGGTGGCGGGCGTGAGGTGATTGAGGATGATGCCGGGGCAGGAGAGGCCTCGGGCGCGGATGGATTCGAGAGTGAGGAGGGTGTGGTTGAGGCAGCCGAGGCGGTTGGCGACGACAACGATGACGGGCAACGAGAGGCGGGCGGCGAGGTCGGCGATGGTTTCGGTGTCGGTGATCGGAACCAACCAACCACCGGCACCTTCGACGAGGAGCGAGGGGTGTTTTTCGGAAAGGCTGCGGAACCAGTGCTGGAGCGGGTCTAGGGAGAGGGTGCGGTTTTCGAGTTGCGCGGCAACGAGCGGGGTGGCGGGGGCTTGGAGCCAGACGGGGTTGGTTTCCTCGAGCGAGAGAGCATTGTCCGAGGCGGAGCGGAGGATTTCGACATCGGAGCGTTCGCCGCTGCAGAGGGGTTTGAGGGCGATGGTGCCGAGGCCGGCCTGGCGGAGGGCGCGGGTGAGGAGCGCGGTGGTGAATGTTTTGCCGACGCCGGTGTCGGTGCCGGTGAGGAAGAGGTTCAT
>CAYOGR010000027.1:17930-19050 GCA_964403605.1 uncultured Chthoniobacter sp. | reverse complement strand
TCATCGGCCGCCGGAGGTGAGTTCGAGGAAGACGGTTTCGAGCGAGCGCTCGGGCTGGCGGGTGGCGACGAGATTGGCGCGGGAAGAGGCGACGAGGGTTTGGATTTGTGCGGCGAGTTCGGGCGTGGCGTTTTCGATGACGAACTCGGTTTGGTTTTTTACGCGGACGAGGTCTTCGAGCGGGCCTTCGCGGATCATCTCGCCGCGGGCCATGATGCCGACGCGGTCGCAGATTTCCTGGACCTGCTCGAGGAGGTGGGAGGTGAGCAGGATGGTCTTGCCGCGTTTTTTGAGATCGAGAATGAGATCGCGGATTTGGTGGGAGCCGGCGGGATCGACTCCGGCGGTGGGTTCATCGAGCACGACGAGGCCGGGGTCGTGGACGAGGGCCTGGGCGAGGCCGATGCGCTGGAGCATGCCTTTGGAGAAGCCGCCGACGCGGCGATCGCGGGCGTCGCGCAGGCCGACGAGGTCGATGAGTTCGTCGATGCGGGCGGTGAGTTTTTTGCCAGAGAGGCCGCAGATTTTGCCGTGGAAGGAGAGGAGTTCGGCGGCGGTGAGGAATTTGTGGAAGTAGGGATTCTCGGGGAGGAAGCCGACATCGCGGCGACTGCGGTATTCGCGGCTGTCCTTGCCGAAGACGAGGGCGCGGCCGGAGTTTGGCGTGACGAGGCCGAGGAGGATTTTGAGCGTGGTGCTTTTGCCGCAGCCGTTGGGACCGAGGAGGCCGTAAACCTGGCCGGGCTCGACGACGAGGCTGAGGTTTTTCACGGCTTGAACTCGCTGGCGGCGGAGCGGGACGGGGAAGATTTTCGAGATGTTCTCGATCTGGACGGCGGGAGTGCTCATGGGACAATGGAGAAGCCGCGCAGGCCGGCAGGCCGGGGGATTTCGCGCGGGGTTTCGAGGGTGATGTGGCCGGCGAGGGCGCTGGTGCGGATGGCTTCGAGGAAGGCATCGACTTCGTCGGGTTCACCGCTGGCGAGGAGTTCCACGCGGCCATCGGGGAGATTGGCAACGGTGCCGGAGACCTCGAATTCACGGGCGAGGTTTTTGACCGTGTAGCGGAAGCCGACGCCCTGAACGCGGCCTTCGTAGTGGACGCAGAGGGTTTTCATGG
>CAYOGR010000027.1:0-17830 GCA_964403605.1 uncultured Chthoniobacter sp. | reverse complement strand
CGGAAGCCGACGCCCTGAACGCGGCCTTCGTAGTGGACGCAGAGGGTTTTCATGGGTTGACCACCGAGGACACAGAGAACACGGAGGGGATTTTCATTTCCGCACCTGGCCTTGGCCTCGGATGAGGTATTTGTAGGTGGTCAACTCTTCGAGGCCCATGGGGCCGCGGGCGTGGAGTTTGTCGGTGCTGATGCCGATCTCGGCACCGAAGCCGAATTCGCCGCCGTCGGTGAAGCGGGTGGAGGCGTTCCAGTAGACCGTGGCGGAATCGACAGAGGCCAGGAATGCTTGGGCGGCGGCTTCGTCGTTCGTGACGATGGCGTCGCTGTGGTGGGAGCCGAAGGTTTCAATGTGGTCGATGGCGGCGGTGAGGTTTTCGACAACGCGGACGGAAAGGATGAAGTCGAGCCACTCGGTGCGGAACGAGGATTCATCGGCTTCGCGGAGCTTCGGGTAGCCGAGTGCGGAGAGGATTTGGTGTGCGGCGGGCTCGGCCACAAGCTCGACTTGGTTTTTGGAAAATTCCCCGGCGGCGAGTTGAAAAAACTCGGCGGCGATGTCGCGGTGGACGAGGAGGGTTTCCATGGCGTTGCAGACACCGGGGCGCTGGCATTTCGCATTGAGGGCGATGTCGAGGGCCATGCAAAGGTCGGCGTCGCGGTCCACGAAGACATGGCAGATGCCGTCGTAGTGCTTGATGACGGGCATGCGGGCGGCGGCGACAACGGCTTCAATGAGCGAGTGGCCGCCGCGCGGGATGATGACATCCATGAATTGGTCCATGGCGGCCATGATTTTGACGGCTTCGCGGTCTTTGGTGGGGATGAGTTGGACGGAGTAGTCGGGGAGGCCGGCGTTGAAGCCGCCGGCTTGGAGGGCCTTGGCGATGGCTAGGTTCGAGGCGAGGGCTTCGGAGCCGCCGCGGAGAATGACGGCGTTGCCGGTTTTGATGCAGAGCACGGCGGCGTCGGCGGTCACATTCGGGCGGGATTCGTAGATGATGCCGATCACTCCAATGGGAGTGCGGATTTTTTGGAGATTAAGGCCATTGGGTTGCATCCAATCGCGGAGGATTTCGCCAACGGGATCGGGGAGCGCGGCGACCTGGCGGATGCCGTCGGCCATGTCGGCGATGCGTTTTTCCGTAAGGCGAAGGCGATCGATCGAGGCTTTGGTGAGGCCGTTCTTTTCGGCTTCGGCGACATCGGCGGCATTGGCTTCGAGGATGTCGGGGAGGCGGACGATCAATTCGTCGGCCATCGCGACGAGGACGGAGTTTTTGGTTTTCGAATCAAGCCTGGCAAGCGCTCTGGATGCGGCGCGGGCGTTTTTTCCGATCTGGTGGATTTGGTCTTGCAGACTGCTCATGGCGCGAACGGCGTGTAATCCAAACCATGCGCCTCGGCAACGACCTTGCAGCGGATTTTTCCATCCTGGATGCTGAGACCGTCGAGCAGGCCGGGGGCGCGTTGGAAGGCCTCGGCCAGGGGGTGGTCGGCAAGCGCCTCGATGTAGCGGTAGGTCACATTCGTGAGGGCCTGGGTGGCGGTTCGCGCATAGGCGCCGGGCATGTTCGCGACGCAGTAATGGACCACGCCCTCCTCCACAAAAATCGGATTGTCGTGCGTGGTCGGGCGGGAGGTTTCAAGACAACCGCCCTGGTCGATGGCGATATCGACCACGACACTGTTTGGCTTCATGAGGCGCAGCATTTCGCGGGTGATGAGTTTCGGGGCCTTGGCACCGGGGACGAGAACCGCGCCGATGAGGAGATCGACGGTCGGCAAAAGATCCAGCAGGCTGGACTCGCTGGAGTAGAGCGTATGGGCGGTGCCCATGGTGATGTCGAGGAAACGCATACGCTCGAGATCGACTTCGAGGATCGTGACATCCGCGCCGAGGCCGGTGGCCATGCGGGCGGCGTTGACTCCGGCAGTGCCGCCACCGATCACCACGACTTTGCCGGGAAGGACTCCCGGAACGCCGCCGAGGAGCACGCCTTTGCCGCCAGTGTGCTTCGCCAAAAAATATCCACCGACGAGCACGGACATGCGGCCCGCGATTTCGCTCATGGGCTCGAGAAGGGGGAGTCGGTTGTTCACCCGGACGGTTTCGTAGGCGATGCAGGTGGCGCCGGTTTTCACAAGCGCCTCGGTCAAAGGCTTGCTCGCGGCGAGGTGGAGATAGGTGAAGAGGATTTGGCCTTTGCGGAGCAGGCCGTATTCCCCGGGCAGTGGCTCTTTGACTTTCACCACCAAATCCGCGCGCTCGAAAACCTCCGCGTGGCTTTTGACAATCTCCGCACCGGCCTGCGCGTAGTTGTCATCGCCGAAGCCGATGCCCGCGCCGGCGTTGGATTCGACGAGAACCTTGTGGCCGTGCTTGATGAGTTGATAAGCTGCCGAGGGAAGCAGGGCCACGCGATGCTCCTGGGCTTTGATTTCCTTGGGGACGCCGATGATCATGGGGGAAAATATGAACCAAAGGCAAAGGAGCGAAAGCCGTTTCTCGCTTGATCGCATCCTCCGGCGCTGGTCTGTTCTGCAGTGGTGCGTTGCGCTTTTTCCATTCTAGCCTGCTTGATGTTCGGAGCCGCTGCCGGCTGGGGCCAAACCGAAGAGCAATATTCCGAGGATTTGAAAGAGAGTTCCGACGAGCACATGCGGGAGGAACTCGGGGTGAATCCCATCACCTCGCCCTCGATCGCGGCCCTGCTCAAGGACCTTGAAGTTTTCCGCCCGATTCCGATCAAGCTCATCGAGTCCACCGATCACTCGGCGTCCTTCGGCAACCGCTTGCAGACGGCGTTGCATTTTGGATCGCTCGTGGCGGACGGTTTCATGTTCACGCTCGCGGAGCGCCCCCAGGATATCCAGAATATCGGCAAGGAACTCATCCGCCAATCGAAGGCGCTCGGCGTCGGCAATCGATTGACGAAGCGAAGCAAAAGCCTCTTTGAACTCTCCGACAAAAACGACTGGGTCGGCATGCGCGAGGAATTGGTCCGCACGCAGGACGATGTGGAGCAATCGATGATGGAACTCCACGACGAGGAGATGGCCCACATGATCAGCCTCGGCGGGTGGTTGCGAGGTTTCCAGCTCGGCGCGACCAGCACGCTGGAGCGCTACTCCGAGCCCAAGGCCAAAGTCCTCGGGCGCATCGAAGTGGTGGAGTATTTCCTCGACCGGCTCGACACGCTGAATCCCCGCCTCAAGCAAACCGAGATGGTCACGGCCTTCATCGGCCGGCTCCGCGAAATCCGGCTCGTTATGGTCGAAACCCAAGGGGCGGTTCCAAACGAGGTGCAGGTCGCGAAGTTCAAAAAACTCTCCGATGAAGCCGAAGCCATCGCCACCGCGCGGGTCGATGCCGACGGAAAGTTTCTGGAAAAACCGAAGCTCTTAATGGAGCAGACGACCCGGACGATTTTCATTGCCGACTTCGCATCGCTGACAGCATTTTTTGGGCGCGCCGGCTTCAAAAAGCGGGCGAGACACTAGCGGCAAATCCCTCGCATGAGTTCGGGAAGGAGGGATCAAGCTCTCTCCGCCATGAGCGGCACGGTCATTCTTCCTTAAGCTTTGTTGAACAAGGACTGACCGCATGGGGAGGGAACACACCGGTTACGGAAGAGGGAGATTTCCAACGGCTCGCCCACAGGCGGATGGGCAAGTTGGACTCAGAGCGGGGGCATTTTTTGAACCATAGTCTGATAAATTCCGATTAGCTCAAAATGTCCGATGACGGCGGGATGATATCGCCCCGCCCGTCTTGCGTCTCGACAGCCGGGCCGTGTCGGCTTTAATCCCTCGTGTTCTCTATGAATATCCTGAATGTGATGATGCAGCCGGAGGTTTTTCTGGTTTGGACCTCGCTGGCAAAAACCATTGGCTTTCTAGCGGTGATCCTCGGCTTGGTTTCTTACACCGTTTACGCAGAGCGAAAAATCTGCGCCTGGATCCAAGATCGTGTGGGCCCCAACCGAACCGGTATACCATTCACAAAAATCCGGATTCAGGGCCTTGGCCAACCAATCGCGGACGCCCTCAAGCTTCTCCTGAAGGAAAATTTCATCCCGGCTGGAGTAAACAAGTTCTACTACTACATCGCTCCGAAGATCACCATGGTGCCAGCGATTCTTGTGCTGGCGGTGCTGCCGTTCGGAAGCTCGCTTTTTGGCATTCCGATGGTGATCGCGGATGTGAATATCGGCGTTCTCTATGTCTTCGCGGTTTCCTCGCTCGGCGTTTATGGCATCGTTCTCGCCGGCTGGGCCTCGAATTCCAAATACCCCTTTCTCGGCGGCATCCGCTCCAGTTCGCAGATGATTTCCTACGAACTCGCGCTCGGGCTTTCCGTGATTCCGGTGTTCATGGTCTGCGGCACGCTCAGCCTCCCGGATATCGTCCTCTGGCAGCGTGAGAACGGCTGGATGGTTTTCCCCTGGTGGCCGAAAGGCTTGTCCTGGGAGTTGATCCTCTCCGGCGATATCGGCGCGATTCTGCAAACCTTCAGCGCGGGATTTTCACTGCAGCGGGTGCTGCTCTGGGTGCCGATGATCATTTCATTCGTGATTTTTCTGATCGCGATGTTCGCCGAGACGAACCGCGCCCCGTTCGACCTTCCCGAGGCCGAGCAAGAGCTGGTCGGCGGATACCACACCGAATACTCGGGCATGGGATTCGCGCTGTTTTTTCTCGGAGAATATGCCGCCATGATCGCCGGTTCGGGTGTGATCGTGACCCTCTTCCTCGGCGGTTGGAGCTTTCCGCTCATCCCCGACGGCTCGCTGCCCGGTCTGCCAGGCGTGTTGGCGGGACTCGTCAATATCGGAGTGTTTTTCGCCAAGATCATCGCGCTGCTGGTATTCTTCATCTGGGTGCGCTGGACCGTGCCGCGCTTTCGCTACGACCAATTGATGAAACTCGGCTGGTATTTCTTTTTTGAACTCGCGCTGGTGAACATCTTCATCGCCGCGTTCGTGCTGGCCTACATCAAGTAAAAGGCGATGCGGATTCTTCGTCCGAAAGACAAGGGCTACGCCGCCGCGCTGGCTGGACTGAAGCGCCTTTCCTCCCCCGATCCCTCGGTGTCGAAAACCGTTGCCGACATCCTCGCGAAGGTTTCCGCCAAAGGCGATGCTGCCGTGCTCGAATTCACCAAAAAATTCGGCGGTCCCGCACTCAAGCCGTTCCAGATTTCCGTCACGCCCGCCGAAATCGCGGAAGCCTGCAACGGCCTGCCGAAGGATACCTGGAAAGCCATCGACGCCGCCCGCGCCAATGTCCGCGCGTTCGCCAAGCGCAGCCTGCGCAAGAGCTGGTTCATGAAAAACCGCCAGGGTGCCATCACCGGAGAGCGGTTTGATCCCTTTCGCCGCGTGGGAATCTACATTCCCGGCGGAACAGCGCCGTTGGTTTCCACAGCGGTGATGACCTGCACCCTCGCCGGGACCGCCGGCGTTCCTGAAATCGTAGCCGTCACACCCGCCGGCCCCGATGGGAAAGTCCACCCCGCCCTGCTCGCCGCCCTATCGCGTTGCGGGGCCACCGAAATTTACCGTGTTGGCGGCGCTCAGGCCGTGGCTGCGCTGGCCTTGGGAACCAAAACCATTCGCCCCGTCCAAAAAATCTTCGGCCCCGGCAATGCCTATGTGGTCGAGGCGAAGCGCCAGGTTTTCGGCAAAGTCGCCATCGATCTCCTCCCCGGCCCGAGCGAGGTTTTGGTCATTGCCGACAAGACGGCGAACCCCGACTGGATTGCCGCCGATCTGCTGGCCCAGGCCGAGCACGGCCATGGAAGCGAGGCGATTTTGCTGACCGATTCCGAAAAAATCCTCGCCGCCACCGCAAAATCGATCGAGCGCCAAGCCAAACTTTCCAAACGACCCGCCGAACTCGCCAAGGCGCTCCAGAAGACGCTCCTCGTCCTTGCCGAGGACATGGACGCCGCCATCCGCCTCGCGAATTCCTATGCCTCCGAGCATGTCTCGATCGCCACGGAGGCACCGGGTGAAATCGCCCTGCAACTCCACAGTTCCGGCGCGATTTTCCTCGGCGCCATGTCGCCCGTCGCGGGCGGGGATTTTTTGGCCGGGCCAAGTCACGAACTCCCCACCGGCGGTGCGGGCCATTCGTTTGCGGGCCTCACGGCCGACCAATTCCAGCGCCGCACGAGCGTGGTGATGTTCGACAAAAAATCCCTCGGCGCCTCGCTCCCGATCATCGAAAAATTCAGCGAGATCGAGGGTCTCGACGCCCACGGCCGCTCGGCCGCCATCCGCCTCGGCAAAAAGTGATCTGGAAAATCCGCGGCCGCGAACTCGACCTCACGCGCCGCGCCGTTGTCATGGGCATCTTGAATGTCACGCCGGACTCGTTCTCCGACGGAGGCGCTTTCCTCGATCCCGAAGCCGCCTGTGCCCACGGCCTCGCGCTCGTCGCCGAGGGAGCGGAAATTCTCGACATCGGCGGGGAGTCCACACGCCCCGGCAGTGAGGGAGTTTCGGCCGAGGAGGAAACCCGGCGAGTCCTCCCTGTGATCCAAGCCCTCCGCCGCGCAACCCGGGTTCCGATTTCGATCGATACCTCGAAAGCTTCTGTCGCCCGCGCCGCTGTGGAGGCGGGTGCGGACATTATCAACGATGTCACCGGCCTGCGCGGCGATCCTGAAATGCTGGCTCTCGCGGCCAAAACACGCGCCGGCGTTGTGGTGATGCACATGCAGGGCACCCCCCGCACAATGCAGTCGGCTCCCCACTACAAAGATGTCGTCGCCGAGGTCGGGGAATTTTTTCGACACTCCCTTGAGCGGGCGATAGCGTGCGGCCTCGACCCGATGAGCATCGCCCTCGACCCTGGAATCGGCTTTGGAAAGACCCACGCCCACAATCTTGCACTTCTCGCGGGCTTGAAATCCTTCCCGCCCCTCGGCCGCCCGCTTCTCGTCGGCGTTTCGCGGAAATCCCTCCTCGGCCATCTTGCCAATTCCTCCGCGATGGAGGACCGCCTTTGGCCCGGCGTGGCGCTGACCGCCCTGTGCCGCGAGCGCGGAGCCCGGATTTTCCGCGTCCACGAAGCGAAACCCCATCATCTTGCGCTCCGCACGGCGGAGGCCCTCCCCGGCGATGTTTGAGGCGTCTTTCGCATTCCTTCGCGAGCAGTGGACCTCCGGGATCGAGATCGCGATCCTCGCGGCGGTCATCTACTACATTTACACCTATCTCAAGGGCACCCACGGCGCGCGCATCCTGATCGGCCTGGCGCTGGTTTTTCTAACGCTCACCTTCGTTTCGCAGCTTCTGAACCTCGAGGTCATCGGCTGGCTGCTCCGGAGTATTTCCGTTTTCCTCGCCATTGCGCTGGTTGTGATTTTCCAACCCGAACTCCGCCGCGCACTCACCGAACTCGGCAGCCACCGCTTCTTCTCCTCCGCCTCGCAGGAGCGCGAAACCGTCGAGGACATCACCGACACGGTTTTCGAGCTTTCCAGCAAAGGCTTTGGTGCCCTCATCGCGATCGAGCGCGACATCAATCTCAAAGGCTTCGTCGAAACCGGAGTGCCGATCGATGCCAAGTTCACGAAGGAACTTGTCCTCACGATTTTCCATCCCAAGACCGTCCTGCATGATGGCGGAATGATCGTGAGCGGCGATCGCATTGTCGCCGCCGCCTGCATTTTTCCGCTGACCCAGCGCGAGGATTTGGATCGCAACCTCGGCCTGCGCCACCGCGCCGGGCTTGGCCTGGGCGAGGAGTCGGATGCCATCACGCTCGTTGTTTCCGAGGAGACCGGGCAGGTTTCCATTTGCCATGCGGGCCGGATCGAGCGGAATCTGGGGGTCGAAAAATTCCGCCAACGCCTCAGCCAACTTCTCTTCCAAGAAAAATATGAAAGCGATCCTGCTCAACCACTGGCAAGCGAAGCTGACCAGTCTGATCCTGGCGGCCGTCCTGTGGTATCTCATCAAGCAGAGCGTCGGCCGGACACCGGAGCGGCCTAGCCTCACCCGTCCACCCGCCGTCGAATCCCAGAAGCCATCCCCAAAATCCTCGTCAAAATGAGTCACACCCCGCGCAAACTTTTCGGAACCGACGGCATTCGAGGCGTCGCCAACATCGAACCCGTCACCGCCGAGACCGCCCTCAAGCTCGGCCGTGCCGCCGCCCATGTCTTCGCGCAATCCCGCCTCGCCTCCCGCACCGGCCGCCTGAAAATCGTCATCGGCAAGGACACCCGCCTCTCCGGCTACATGCTGGAAAACGCCATGGTCGCCGGCCTCACCTCCCTCGGTGCCGACGCCATCATCATCGGCCCGCTGCCCACGCCCGGTGTCGCCTACATCACACGCTCCCTGCGCGCCGACGCCGGCATTGTCCTCTCCGCCTCCCATAATCCCTACGAGGACAACGGCATCAAATTCTTCCGCCACGACGGCTACAAACTCGACGACGAAATCGAAGCCCGCATCGAGCACCTCGTCTTCAGCGGCGAGATTGAAAACATCCGGCCCACCGCCACGAAAATCGGCAAGGCGTTTCGGATCGACGACGCCCTCGGCCGCTATGTCGAGTTCGCCAAGCAGAGCTTTCCCCGAGGCCTCTCGCTCGAGTCGCTCCGCATCGCGCTCGATTGCGGCAACGGGGCGGCCTACAAATCGAGCCCCTGCATCCTGCGCGAACTCGGAGCCGACCTGGTTGTCATCAACAACCATCCCAACGGCACAAACATCAACGCGAACTGCGGCAGCACCCACCCCGAGCAAATCCAAAAGCTCGCCCGCGAATGCAAGGCCCAGATCGGCATCACGCACGATGGCGACGCCGACCGTGTCTTGCTTTGCGACGAAAATGGAGACCTTGTCGATGGCGACGAGATCATGGCCATCGCCGCCATCGACCACCTCCAGCGCGGTTGCCTGGAAGGAAACACACTGGTCGCCACCGTCATGAGCAACTTCGGCCTCGACGAGACGCTCGAATCCCGAGGCGGCAAGGTGCTCCGCACCAAGGTCGGCGACCGCTATGTCATCGAGGCCATGCTCCGCGATGGCCACAATGTCGGTGGCGAGCAAAGCGGCCACATGATCTTCCGGGACCACGCCACCACCGGCGACGGCATCGTCAGCGCCCTCCAAATCCTCCGCGTGATGATCGAGAGCGGCAAACCGCTCAGTGAACTCCGGAAAGTCCTGAAAAAATATCCCCAGGCCCAGCGCAACCTTCGCGTGAAAGACAAGCCGCCGCTCGAGTCCCTGGCCGAGGTTCAAAGCCTCCTCGCCGCCGCCGAGTCCGACCTGCAAGGCAAAGGCCGGGTCCTCCTGCGCTATTCCGGCACCGAGCCGAAGATCCGCCTCCTCATCGAAGGCCGCGACCAATCCGCCATCGACCTCCACGCCGACCGAATTGCCAACGCCCTTGCCGAAGCCATCGGCCATTCCTGAAAATCACCAAGCGCGGCGGTTGTCGCTCTTTTTACACTTAAAAGGTCGCTAGCCGCACGACGGCGCCGGTAATTTGGCTGCAGATCAGCATGTTTCGCTTCAATTACAAACCACCCGGCACGCCGCCGGCCACGCTTTCCGCCCCCGCCGGGGCTCGCACAAAAGCGGTGCTTCGACTGGTGCGCTTCGACGAGGAGAGTTTTTTCGACGAGACCTTCGAGAGCTTCGAGGCGCTGCTCAAGGAATACGATCCCTCGAAAATCAACTGGATTGATATCGACGGACTGGGGGATGTGGAGCTGCTCCAGGCCGTCGCCGCGCGCTTCAAAATCCATCCGCTCGCGCTGGAGGATGTGCTGAACACCACGCAGAGGCCGAAGATCGAGGCGTTCGAAGATCATTACTTCATAGCCAGCGCGATGGTTTATCCGGATTCGGACGAGGAATTGGTTTTCGAGCAGTTGAGTTTCTTCCTCGGAGAGCGGTTTTTGGTGACGGTGCAGGAGGACGGCGGCCGCGATGTGTTCGAAAAAATCCGGGAGCGGCTGAGGCTCGGGCGCGGCGTGGCACGGCGCAGCGGCCCGGACTATCTCGCCTACGCCCTTCTCGACGCGGCGGTGGACAGCATCTTTCCCGTGCTCGAGGCGGTCGGCGACATCATCGAGGAGGTGGAGGAGGATTTGCTCGAAAAGCCCCGCCGGGAGAGCCTGCGTCGGCTATACGAAACGAAGCGTCTCTTGCTGGCGATGCGCCGCACGGCCTGGCCGCACCGCGAGATTTTCAACACCCTCATGCGCGACGAGACCGGCCTTGTGCAGCGCGGCACGCAACTCTTCCTTCGCGACTGCTACGACCACACCACCCAGATCATCGATATTATCGAGAGCTACCGCGACCTCAGCGCGGGCTTGATGGATTTGTATCTCTCCAGCGTGGGATTCCGAACGAACGAGATCATGCGGGTGCTTACCATCGTCTCGATTTTATTCATGCCGCTGACTTTCCTCGCGGGAATCTACGGCATGAACTTCAACACCGACTCGCCGTGGAACATGCCGGAGCTGAACCTTCGCTTTGGCTACCCGCTTTTCTGGCTCGTCTGCCTGATGATCGTTGGTGGAATGGTGGCGTTTTTCAAACGGCGGCACTGGCTTTGAGCTTCTGCGGCCGGACTTTTAGAAAACCAGCCCGGTCAAAAAGCCCAGCACAGCCGCATTGGCGACCTCCTGGGTGCCGTTCGGACGGGCGAAATACTGGAAGAACGGCTGTGCGTAGGCCCAGCCGTTGATCTGATAGCGGTAGCCGAGTTCGACGACCGCCGTGTAGGTTTTCGAGGGGGTCGTGACACCGCCCTGATAGGCCCCGTAGCCGATGGAGGCCATGGTCAAATCCTGGTCCCGCGTGGGCACAAGGCCGGTGTAGACGAGACCGCTCTGGAAATAGAACGGGAAGTTGTTCGCCTTGGCATAGCCCGGTGCCATCGTGATGAGGTTGAAGGTGCTCAAGCCCTGCGGAGAGAGCTTGGGCTTTTCCATGGCCACAGGCGCCTTGAAGCTCTTGCCGTCGGGGGACGACGGGGAATTGGCTGGCGCGGATGGTTCGCGATAAAGCATTTGGTCGGCTTGGAAGTAAAACCCGTATTGGCCGGGCTCGCCAACGCCGTTCCAAGTCGTCGTGAGGTCGGCAGGAGTGCCGTAAAAATATCCGCCGAATGCGAATTTGCCCGGGAGTTTGGATTCCGTGAATGACGGCGTCCAACCGGTTTCGCCGATGTAAAAAAGCCCGTTGCGCGAGGTGTTGGGGCCGAAGCCCTGGTAGGCGAGGCCGTGGTTTGTGCTGGAGGTGGCTTGGGGAAAGGACATGTAGAGGCCGTTTTTCACATAGACGGTTTCGTGCAGAGCGAGCTTGAGCACGCCGCCCCAGGTCGAGAAGCTGGAACTGAAAGGGATGTTTCCACCCACGCCTTTGGCGCTGTTGACCGCATTGTTCAGAAAGAGCTTGGAGAGGGGCTGGTCGATGAAATCCTTCTGTGGTTGCAGCCAGCCGGCACGAACGACGACCTGATCCTTGATCGGCAGGTTGCCTGCGGTGCCAGCCTCGAGGCCGAAGGCGAGCACGCGGAATTGTGTTCCGGACTGCCAATTGCTCGGATTGAACATCGATTGCGCCTCGACAAAATTGTTCGGGTTCGAGGATTTCGCGCTATCGCGGTAACGGAAGAGGCCGAACGCGTAAACACCATCGAGGAGTTTGTTGTCGAGCGCCTTTCCGAGGTGGATCTCCGGGCCGAAGGTCAACTGCTGGTCCCAGAAGCCCCGCGAGCCTTTCTCGCTGTCGAGCACTCCGAAGAAGGCCCCTTGATAGAATCCCTGCATGATAAAACCGCGGTCGGCCAGCTTGCGGCGCATGTCGAATCCGAAATTCCCGTAGCCTCCGAGCATCGTTTTTCCGTTCCACCAATCGGCGAGCGGAGTTTTCGTATCGGCTCCTGGAGCCAAGGCTCGACGGCCACTGAGGGTTCCCGCCGAGCCGGAAAGAACGGCTCCATCCAGTTGGCTGAAAGGCAACAGGGGCGGTGTGGCAGGGTGGCTATCAAAGGGACTTGCCGACAAGGGACTACCCACAGCGATGGCCAGGAAAGCCGCAGCAGACCATTTCACGACGAGGTTGGTTTGTTTTTTCATAGGGAGTTTTTGGGTTTGTTTTTGTTCAGTAAAATTCCGGCACCAGCATCTCCGGAGGGATGTCGTGGCGGTGGTAATCGGGGTGGTGGATACGGCTCGGAAGGTCGATCGGCGCCCTATGGATCTCTGTGTAAGGCACAAGAGAGAGCAGGTGGCGCATGCAGTTCAGGCGCGCGCGTTTTTTATCCACCGCCTTCACCACCCACCATGGAGCCTCGGGAATGCTGGTGCGGTTGAGCATGGCCTCCTTCGCGGCGGTGTAGTCCTCCCAGCGCGTTCTCGACTCCAAATCCATCGGGCTGAGTTTCCACTGCTTGAGTGGATCGCTGATGCGGGCGCGGAAGCGGAACTCCTGCTCGGCGTCGGTGATCGAGAACCAGTATTTCACGAGCTGGATTCCCGAGCCGATGATCAACTTTTCAAATTCGGGAACATCCTCGAAAAACCTCTCGCACTCTTCTTGGGAGCAGAAGCCCATCACGCGCTCCACACCGGCTCGGTTATACCAACTGCGGTCGAAGAGGACGATCTCGCCGGCAGCGGGGAGATGCTCCACATAGCGCTGGAAATACCACTGGGTGCGTTCGCGGCTGTTCGGCGCGGGCAGGGCCGCGATGCGGCAAACACGCGGGTTCAAGCGCTGGGAGATTCTTTTGATCACGCCGCCTTTTCCGGCCGCGTCGCGACCCTCGAAAAGGACAACGAGTTTTTTTCCGCTGGCGACGACCCAGTCCTGCAACTTCACCAACTCGGCCTGCAGGCGGAACAATTCCTTGAAATAGACAGGCCGGAAACCCGCGTCGGGAGAACCCCCGGGGCCGCCCGCCTCCTCGAGCTCGAGTTCAAGCTCCTCGTCCAGGTTGTCCAGGATTTCCTCCCGGATTTTTGCGTCGCGTTCTGAGTATTCGGTGGTTTCCATGGTTTCGAAAAATCAACGGATCCCGAGAAGGGCGATCGCGTTCAGCGCTCCGGCGAAGAGCAGCGCCCCGAGGAAAATGCAGACCGGCAGCGTGAGAACCCAGGCGAGGAGGATGTTGCGGACGGTTTCCATTTGGACACCCGAACCGTTGGCTGCCATGGTGCCCGCCACTCCCGAGGAGAGGACATGCGTGGTGCTGATCGGCAGGCCGAAGTGGTCCCCAACCATGATGGTGGCCATGGCCACCGCCTCGGCGGAGGCGCCCTGCGCGTAGGTGAGGTGGCTTTTCCCGATTTTCTCGCCCACCGTCTTCACGATCCTCTTGTAGCCGATCATTGTGCCGAGGCCCAACGCCACAGCCACCGAGATTTTCACCCAGTCCGGGATGTGGTTTGTCACCTCGTCCGCGTGCTTGGCCAGGGCGCGTTCCTTCTCAAGAACCCCCGGGGCGATGTCCAGCTTTCCGGACTTGTCGAGCTTTGCCACGGACTTCGAGATGAGATACAGGTCGGTGCGCAAGTCGCCGCGTTCCGCGGGGGGAAGGTCTGCAAAACCCTCCGCCGAGGAAAGCCGTGATGAGACATCCTGACAAACCCCGGCCAGCGCCGCAAACACCGCCGGGGCGGGCTTGCCGTGGGGTTTGATGAACTCCGCCAGAGTGTCGTTGGCATCCTTGCCGGAAAGTTGAATTCCATCCGCGGACGATTGGAACACCGCCGACAATTCGGCCGATTCCTTGGCGAGCCCCGTCACCGACTCGCGGCTTGCGCCCATGTTCAGGGCGTAGGTGCCCGGCAGGATTCCGACGAGGATCAGAACAATCAAGCCCATCCCCTTTTGACCGTCGTTGGATCCATGCGCGAAGCTCACACCCGTGCAGGTGAGCATGAGAATCCCTCGGATCCACAAAGGCGGCGCCTTGTCCTTCTCCGGAGCCTCGAAAAGTTTCGGATTCTTGATGGCGATTCGCATCGCGATGAGCACCAGCGCGGCCGCGCAGAACCCCACGACGGGCGAAATGAGCAGCGCCAGGCCCACATCCTGAGCCTTCGCCCAGTTGACGCCGTCCGTCACCGAATGCGTCGGGCCGATGAGCGCGTTGGCCACGCCCACACCGATAATCGACCCGATAAGCGTGTGCGAACTCGACGCCGGCAGCCCGAGCCACCAGGTGCCCACATTCCAAACAATGGCCGAGACCAGCAGCGAAAACACCATCGCGAACCCTGCAGCCGAGCCGACATTCAGAACCAGCTCCACCGGCAAAAGCGCGACGATGCCGAAGGCCACGGCGCCCGAGGAGGTCATGACGCCAATGAAATTCCAAGTTCCGGACCAGACCACGGCCGGCGTCGGTTTGAGGGTGTTCGTGTAGATCACCGTCGCCACCGCGTTGGCGGTATCATGGAAGCCGTTTACGAATTCAAAGCCCAAGGCCATTCCAATGGCGATGGCCAAGAAAATAAATGTCAAGGTGGTCGGGTCGGTGAAAGCGGCGGCTAAGGTTTCCATGCCCATCCCTTAGATTCGCTTGAAGAACGGCCGCAACGAAAACTGTGTGACAAAAACGAAAAATCGGGTCGCTGGCAACGGGCCCCCGTTCGCCCAACGCTTCGACGATGCCGAAAATTGTTTAGGCACCCACCAAGGCTCGAAGCCTCCGCAGGGCGGCGCGGCCCAGGGGGACCGGGGAAGGAATTCCGTTCAGACCCACCCGGCCCGTCCGGTCGGCTTCGGTCTGGATGGATTCGACACGCGTCGTGTTCAAAAGCAGCGAGCGGTCGAGCCGCAGAAATGGCGGGCTCGGGAGTGTGTCCTCATAGGTGCCGATCGCTTGGCAAATCAGGATGGGCGGCTCGCCATCCACTGTCACCCGCGTGAAATCCCCTTCGGCTTCGAACAGGATGATTTTTTCCAAAGGGACGACGAGGGTTCTTCCGGGAGTGCGCAGGCAAATCCGATCGGCCTCGCCATAGGGGGCGCCGGCGTCGCGCAGTCGATCGAGAGCCATGCGGAGGCGCTCGCGGCGGACGGGCTTGAGCAAATAATCGACCGCCTGAACATCAAAGGCGCGGGCGGCGAATTCGCTGTGGGCCGTGAAAAAAACCACCGGCGGCGGATTTTCCAAACGGGAGAGGAGTTCGAATCCGCTCCCGCCGGGCATTTCGATGTCGAGGAACAATCCATCCGGCTTCAGGGCGGGAATGGCGTCCATGGCCTGTTGCAGGCACTCCGACTCGCCGCAGACCTCGACTCCACCGAGCGCTTCAAGCATTTGGCGGAGGCCCTGCCGCGCGAGCGGCTCGTCGTCGATGATCATCACGCGGAGCATGGCTCTCCTTTCAAATCCAATTCGGCAACGACCGCCAGCCCGGTTGATTGGAGTTGGAATGCGTGACGGCCCGGGTAGTGGATTTCCAAACGGCGGCGCAGGGTTTCAAGTCCCACTCCGGTGCGTGCGGGATCCGGCGTTTGGAGGGTTCCCGAGTTTCCCACTCGGATTTCCAAAGTGTCCGCGACACGGCGGATGGCGAGCGTAATCTCGAGAGCTCGTTCACCACGACGGTCGAGGCCGTGTTTGACAGCGTTTTCGACCAGGGGCTGGAGGAGAAAGCAAGGCACCGCCCGCGAGCCGGCATCCGGCGCGATGTCGATGGAGAATTTCAGCCGGTCGCCGAAGCGCGCATTCTGGATTCGGAGATACGCCTCCATCGAACGAACCTCCGCAGAGAGCGGCACAAACGGATCCTTCCGGTGGTCGAGCGAGTAGCGGAGGTAGTCAGAGAGTTCGTTGACCATTTCTGTCGCGGCAGCGGGGTGGTTGGGGATCTCGGCGGCGATGGCGTTAAGCGAATTGAATAGAAAATGCGGATCAAGTTGCGCGCGGAGCATTTGCAATTCCATCCGCTGCGCCTCCCGCTGCGCCTCCTCCCTCCGGTCGGACTCGCGCGAGCGCTCGGTGTTTGCCCACAACCAGTAGTAGCCGAGGCTCCAAATCATGAAAGCCGCCCACATCACGAGCAGGCGCAGAGTGGTGGAGGCAAAGAAATCAAACATCGGATTGTGCCATCCACTCCAAAGCGTGAAGGCGAACCCCACCACGCCCTGCACCACTGCGGCGGCAAAGCTCAGGAGAATCAGAAGCAACGCCGGAAGAAGGCCGAAAACGCGGTTGGCGCCGCGGTAAAACAGGCGCAGAATCAGCGATAGCAACAGGCAGGTGCCTTCCAGCAAAACCGTGAACACCGCAGCGTGCCATAGGGGTTGCCCCAAGGCGATGCGGATGCCGAACGAAAGCATGCCGTAAAGCCCCCAGAAAAAGAAATTCAACTGCCAAAAGGCCCACCCATGCACAAAAAAGCCGCGCCAACCGGCGGAAGGCAGATGCGAAGTGCTCATGGTTGTCTCATTCATTGGCAGGTTGAACGGGAGGCACCAAAGACATTTTTGGGAGTCCGCGGACGATTCAACGACTTTAGCGGCCTGTTCATCGACTCCCGCGAGCACGGGTCGCCCCAGGCTGTCTGTAAACTCATCGCAGCGATTGGGTCCACCGGGAACCCTTCCTGCAACAACCCGAAAAACGACCAATGAAAACAAAACAACTCCTCCTCGCGGGTGTCGCATGCCTGGCCACCGCCTTCCAAGGATTTGGCCACGGCACCATGGCCAATCCTATCAGCCGCGTTTACCAGGTCTTCCTGGAAAATCCGCAAAATCCCGCCAGCGCCGCCGCCAAGGCGGCCATTGCCGTGTCGGGTGCAACGCCTTTTTATGACTGGAACGAGGTCGCCCGCCTCGTGCCTCAACGAAACTACCGCGATCTCATCCCCGATGGACGCCTGGCCAGTGCCGGGTTGTCCAAGTTTGGAGGTCTCGACCTCACCCGCACCGACTGGCCTGCCACGCGGGTGGAAAGCGGCACCTACGACTGCGTCTTCATGGCAACCACGCCTCACGATCCAAGCTCGTTTGCCACATTCGTCACGAAACAGGGCTACGACCCCGCGAAACCGCTGCGGTGGGACGACCTCGAACCGGTCTCCTTTGCCGTGCCGCCATACCTCGAGGGAAAAAACTACCGTTTTGCCGTCAATCTCCCTCCCCGCACAGGACGACATGTCCTCTATGTGATCTGGCAACGCAACGATCCCGCAGGCGAGGCGTTCTTTTCCACAAGCGACATCGATTTCGGTGGCGCGAACCTGGTGGAGGCCCCTCTCCCGAAAAAAGCCCCGATCGACGGCTACTGCGGCACCGGGTGCACCTGTGACCATGAAATGCCGATGCCCCCGGATGAGTCTGTCGCTCCGTCTCCAACCCCCCAAGCTCCATCCGCTCCGCCCGCAGCCACCACCGGGTCTTTGGAGATCGACCATGCCATCACCTCAAGTTGGGGCACCGGCGGCGAAGTTCTCGTCACGCTCAAAAATCCAGGCTCAACCCCCGTCTCGAATTGGAGTGTCGAATTCGATTATCCCGCGAACATTTCGAGCCTGTGGAATGCCAACCTGGCAACCAACCCAAGTTCCCCGCGCTACAAGGTGACCCCTCCCTCGTGGAGCAACAGCATCGGGGCCGGACAAAGCGTCACCTTCGGCTTCATTTACAGCGGAGCTAACGGCTTGCCCGCTCTTCAACAGATCGCGGTGCTCCCAGCCGGATCGAGCAACTCCGTTGCGCCCACGCCCACGCCCACGCCCACGCCCACGCCCACGCCCACGCCCACGCCCACGCCCCAAGCGCCAGCCAGTGGTTCACCGAATGTCGACTTCACCGTGA
>CAYOGR010000026.1:0-23274 GCA_964403605.1 uncultured Chthoniobacter sp. | reverse complement strand
GCCGCCTTCCTCCGCAGCTTCGCCAAAGTGCAACGCATGGCCCGCGTGGTCATCGGGGAGCAATTTGTGAGCTACATCGGCCGAGGCGCCCCGCGCGCCGAGACCGGAGGACGGGCTGGAAGAAAAAAAATCGATTTTAACGATGGATTCGGTAGAGTTAAAAAATGAGTCTTGCACAGGTGATTGAGGAGTTGCCGCGCTTCACTATGGTGGAACGGCAGGAGTTGTTGAGGAATGTTTTGGAACTCGACGACGAGGGGCTCTCGGATTCGGAACTGGCGCTCGTGGACCAGCGCTTGGCGGCTTATCAAACGGACCCTGCAAGGGCTGTTGCGGCTGAGACCATGGCGGAGAGGATTCGCACGAGATTTTCCCTGTGAATTGGAAAGTTGTCGTTCTCCCCGAGTTTTATTCCGATTTGGAGGAGGCAGGGGATTGGTATGAGCAAAAGCTCCAAGGGCTCGGGGTAAGGTTTGCCGATGAGGTTTTGGATGTGTGGGCCGATTTGGCGGTCAATCCCTTGCTCGGTTGTAAAAAACATCCCCGCCGAAATATCCGTTGGCGATATCCGGAAAAATTCCCCTACAAGGTCGTCTACTCTGTCGAAGAACAGAAAAAAACCGTCGTGGTCGTTGCCTTGATTCATGCTGCAAGGCATGAACGGGTTCTGCGAAAGCGGATTCAGGGCTTATGAAACTCAATTACGATAATCAGGCTGATGCTATTTACTTGCGGCTCGACGATTCGAAGATTCTCGAGTCCGAAGAGGTGGCGCCTGGGATTATTTTAGATTTCAACGAAAAAAACCAAGTGGTCGGCGTCGAGATGCTTTCGCTCTCGAAGCGCACGGGTGCGGGAGTGCCTGGCCTGGTGGAGTTGAGCGGCCTCGTTCCTGCCTGATGCGGAGCAGCCAAGTGGAAGTCTCATGCCAACCCTGCTCCGCTTTGCCGCTTTGCAGGTGCCCCTACGGGGCGGATGGATGCTGGAGCTGAGGCGGCGGCGTGCGTTTTCCAAATGATTCTTTTGACACAAAAATAGTGCGCACTATTTTTGTGTAATGAAAAACATCACCCTGAGTGCGGAGGCGGGTTTGATTGAAACCGCAAGAGAAGTCGCCCGCAACAGAAAATCAACGATCAATGCGTTGTTTCGAGAATGGTTGGCGGATTTGGTTCAGCAGCAGGAGCGGGAGCTGAAATTAAAGGAATTGGATTTGCGACTGGGGTATGCGAATGCCGGCGGGAAATTCACTCGCGAGGAAATGAATGAGCGCTGAAGTATTTCTCGACACCAATATTTTTGTCTATTGCTTTGATGCTGAGAGTCCAAATAAACAAGCAATAGCAAAAAAACTGGTTGCTAAAAGGGACTGGTTTGTGAGTTGGCAGGTGGTTCAGGAGTTTTCCTCGGTCGCCTTGCATCGCTTCAAAGTTCCGCTGAAACCTGCTGACTTATCGGATTATATCGCATTCAGGCTTTGGCCGGAGTGCCGTGTTTTGCCAAGCCAAGGGATCTTCAACCAAGCCATTGCTATTCAGGGACGATATGGTTTCCGGTTTTACGATTGCTTGGTTCTTGCTTCAGCGTTGGCTGGTGGAGCCAAGGTGCTTCTCTCCGAGGATTTGCAACATGGCCAGCGCATCGATTCCCTCAAAGTGGTCAATCCATTTTGAAAATGCCAACCCCACTTCGCTTTTCCGCTTTGCAGATGCCGCTACGGGGCGGATGGATGCTGGAGCTGAGGCGGCGGGGGTTCACGGGCGAGTGCGGGGTTTGCGCGGGATTGCCTGCGGGGTGGCTGGGAAGCACAGACGAGGGCGGTCCGCTGGCGTGGCGCCGGGTGGCTCGGGGCCCTGCAGTGACGCTGGCCGAGACGGCACCGCTGGTGTGGGAGATTTTTCATCCCGAGGGGGAAAAAGCGGGCTTGCGGCCGGAGGTGGAAAGCCACGCGTTGTTCCAAAGGCATTCGAGGGCGGGGGCGTTGCCTCGCGGGGATTTCCAAGGGGTGAATTGCTTGGGCGTGGTGGAAATGGCGGTGCGCTTCGGCTCGGAACGGCAGGGTGTTTTTTTCGAGGTGGTGTCGACGAAGTTCGGCCACGAGCGGGATTTCGAGCGGATGACGCAGGACATCGCAGCGAAGTGCGGGCAGTTGTTGCTGCAATGGAACACGCCGTCGGGCGTTCCTTTCACAAGCGATCCGGAGCGGAGGCGGCGTCTGGTGCTGGAGCAGTTCCTCTATCTCTCGCAGGCTCTGGGCGGAGGGAAGCTGGAGCGGTGGATGGAGGCGGTGCGAAACAATCCGCACAGCACGCTCGAGCGCGAGGCGAATTGGCGGCCGGCGGGATTGGCGCGGAGCGGGGATTTTTTGCGGAATCCGATGGCGATGGCGAGGGATTGGCGCCGTGGGGCGAGGCTTCTGCCCGGTGAGGTGCTGGATGTGCGCAAGCGCGAGGACCGGGACACGCCGCCGAACCGGTTTTTGCTCCATGCGCTGGAGGCTTTCGATGCGGTGTGCCGCGAGGTGGTGGGGCTTTTTCCGCCGAAGGGTGGTCCGGCGGCTGCGGCAGCGCAGGAGCTGTCGGCGCGGATTTCGGCATTGCTTGGCGGGGCTTTTTTTCGGGAGGTGTCGCCTCCGCAGCGGTTGGCGCTGGAGAACCAGACTCTTCAAAAACGGGAGGGCTATCGCGATATCCTGCGTGTGTGGCTGCAACTCGACCAGGCGGCGCGCCTGGACTGGGAGGGGCGCGGCGATGTCTTCACTGCAACCGTTCGCGATGTGGCGGCGCTGTATGAGTATTGGCTTTTCTTCGAGTTGCTGGAGGTGCTGAAGGCGGTGCCGCACTTGCGTGAGATTCGCTGGGTGGCGGAGGGCGGGGGGATTTTGCCGGTGTTCTGCGAGAGGGATGGGCGGTTGGCAATCAACCTGCGGAGGGGCCGGGCGAGCATGCTGGTGCTGGAGCAGGCGCCGCCGGATGCCGAGGCTCTGCGGTTGCATTTTTGCTTCGACCGCTGCTACTCGGCGACAAGGCGCGGCGAGGTGCTCTCGACGGGGGCCTACAGCCGGCCGTTCCGTCCGGATTTCTCGCTCGTGGTATTTCCCGCGATCCATGCGGAGGGCTGCGGACCGCTCGAAGCCGAGGCGAGGGCGGAGAAGGAGGGGCAGTTGGCGTATTTGCACTTCGATGCGAAATACCGCGTGGACCAACTCCCGGATATCTTCGGGCCAGACGACGAGTCGGTTTTCAGCGAGGAGGAGGCGGCGAAATCGACAAACACCTACAAGCGGGCGGATCTCTACAAAATGCATGCCTACAACGATGCGATCCGGCGCACCGTGGGTTCGTATGTTTTGTATCCGGGCAACGGGCCGGGCGATGCGAGGTTCTCGAAATACCACGAGATTTTGCCGGGGGTGGGCGCGTTTTCCATTTCGCCGGGGCATGCCGATGGGCGCAGGGAAATCGGCCGGTTTGTGGCTGATGTGCTGGAGCGGCAACGGGACCGATTCACGCAATTGGCGAGGATCAACTACTGGACGCACGACACGGTGCGCGAGGAGCCGGCGGAATACCATGCGGGCGGCAGGGCCAGTCATGCGAAGCCTCCGAAGGATGCCAGCGTGGTGCTGGGATTCCTAAGGGAGGGGGATGATCCCGAGGTCTATCGCAGGGGCGGTGTCTTTTTTTGCCATGCGGTGGAGTGGGAAAACGCGGGCCATCTGCCGCCGGAAGAGCGCAAGCCGGGCGTGCCTACGGGCTTGGGCTTCGATCCGCTGCGGGCGGACTGGCTGGCTGTGTTTCAGAAAAAAGTGACAGCTCCTTGGCTGGGCAAGGTCGAGAATGTGCGGATCGTGACGGCGGGCGACCGGGCCAAGGAATTGAAGCGGGATGTTTCCGCGATGAAAGCGGCCTACTACTATCGCCTCCAATTCGGGCATTGCCATGACGAGCCGCCGCGTGATGTGACACGACTCGTAGGGCCTCGTCCGAGCAAGCCGGTCGGCTGCACCTTGGAGGAATTGGCGAAATGCAATCCGGTCAGAGACGCGGGAGAAGTGCCTGCAGGCGCTTGAGGAGGCGCTCGGGTTTTTCAGTCTGACATTCCCAGACCATGATCACGCGCCAACCAAGGCGCCGCAGTGCAGCCGCATGGCGTTTGTCGCGGGCGGCATTTCCTTCGAGTTTTTTGCGCCACCAAGCCGTTCGTGTCTTGGGAATCCGGGCGTCTTTGCACTGACTGTGAAGATGCCAGAAACATCCATGCACGAAAATACAGACGCCGTGTCGCGGCAGAACGATGTCAGGATTGCCTGGCAGATCGCGCCTATGGAGGCGGAAGCGGTAGCCCATCGAATGCAGCAAACTTCGGACAAGCAGTTCAGGCTTGGTGTTTTTGCCGCGAATGTGGCTCATCAAGCGGCTTCGCTCCTGAGGGCTCAAGGTATCTGCCATCCCAACAGAAGTTGCCCCGGATTTGACTGAAAGCCAAGGCGGGCTCCGCCTTCGACTTTTACCGGCGGCGTTTGCCGGTGTTTTGCAGAAGGAGCGGGGAGGGCAACTCCAAGGCGGCGAGAATTTCGTTGCCGGGCAGGATGAGGTCCAGATTGGCGAGCCGTTTTTTGTGCGCGCTCAGCAGGCAGGCGAATTCCGCGATCTCATCCAGGCTGGCACTGCTGAGATTCCCAAGCTGGCGCTTGATTTTTCCCACGGCGACATCGTCCGATTTTTCATTCCACACGGTGGCGTTGTTCGGCTTGCGTTGGACTTTGGAAAAACCGCGTTGGGGATCGTAGTCGGGTGGGCCATTTGTTACCGGTTCGGTATTGGGTTTGCTGCACTTTGGTCCCCGGCGGCCTCGCTTTTCCTCGGCTTTCAACAAGCCTTCCAACTCATCCCGCCGGACACGACCCAAGGCATCCTGCGACAATTTCCCCGCCTTCACTTTCCGCTGGATCGTCTTTCGATCGATATTGAACCTTCTTGCTGCAGCGGATTTGGAAATATAAATCGTGACTGGATAAACCACCTTCCCCATTCCTCCACGGAATCCAGAAATTGTCGCAGGTCAAATGCAGTTTGGGTTTTAGAAGATTGCACCCGTTCTCCGAGCCGGAGGTCTCGGCTGCAACGCCACGCGCCTTGCGGAGCGGGTCACAAGCCAGAGGCGTGCAAGCGTATGTCACGAAGTCTGGCGAGATGCCTGCCCTTCTTAAACGCAATCGAAAATTCACCGCCTTGGAAATACTTGTTATCCAAGCGTCGGGCACTGGAGCAGAACTAGGACAAGGCGTGGTTCGGGGCGTGGGTTTTCTTTAAGGGAAATCAATTTCCACGAAGCCGCCAGATGGAATTTCCTGCAAAACGGCAACCACTTTTTCAACCGAATTTCGAATGCGCGGCCAAGAGGTTGTTTTTAAGACAACGATCGCGATTTTTCGGTCTTTGAGGTTTTGTTGGTATCGAAGGTTTTGGTCCGTCGTGATCAAGGCACCGTATCCATCGCGTTCGGCGGATTCGATTAGAATCCCGTTGGTGATTTGAGACCAACCCTTTTCCACTGCGGTATCCACGGCCATGGGGTGCAGAAACTTGCGGAGTGGAACAGGAACCCCTTGGTCGAAGAGGATTCTCACGCGGCAACGGGCTCTTCGAGGCTGGCAGCGGCAAATTCCAAGACGGCTTCGACTTGGTGACGATCCACGCCCGGGAACCACTCAAGGAATTCACCAACCGTGGCGCCGTCCTCAAGATTTTCAAACAAAGCCCTCACGGGAATTCGCGTTCCCTCAAAAACATACGCCCCCCCGACTTTTTCCGGATTTCGCTCGACGCTCGGACACTCGCTCCAATTTCCCATAAGCTTGAAAATGGCATCGACCAGGCATGCGATCAACAGTTTTTTCGATTCCGACATGCCACAGAGGTATGGAGCTGCGGAGCGGCCAAAGTGTTGAAAAAATGAGTTTTAAACTCCATCGCCCGAGTCCGGAACTCGGGGCATGGAGTGCCAGGCTCGGCCCTCCAACTTGCCGACTTGGTGGATGGACTTTTGAACCCGGCCTCGGGCTTAAGAAGTCGGCGATCCCTATTTTTTAGCAGGATGGCTTTGATGGGAAGTCGGCCGCTCCAGTTGGGAAGTCAGTGCTCGTTGCAAAAAACAAGCCGCTCCGCGTTGAGAACACGGAGCGGCTGTTTTCAAGGACGGGCGGTGGAGGCAGGAACTCCAGCCGCCGTCATTGGGACTGCGACGATTTAGCTCTCGGGATCGGGCATCGGAGTCTCGGGGTCGGTCGACTTGGCCTTCTTGAAGCGGCGCGACAAGGTGGCGCGGCCGGTTTTCATTCCGGCACCCAGGAGCGGTCGGCCGGAGAGCTCGTAGACCGTGAGGCACACGGCGTAAAGCTCGCTGCCAAGTTGGATGCGGACATCGCGGACGGCTTCGAGCAAGTGCTCGATGCGGGCCTCGAGTCGCAACAGGCGGGCGTGGGATTCGGCCTTGTCGACGGTCTCGCCGGCATCGATGGCCCGGGGAAGAATCTCCGGGTTGGCGACACAGAGTTCGACGGCTTGGGAGACGAACGCGAGGTTCTTGTCTCCGACGGTGGCGAGGGCCTGGCGTTGTTTCGGGGTGAGTGCCCGGCGGGCGGGCAGTTGGCTCTGGATGGCCGCGAGATGGGTCTGCGCGGCTTCCAGCGTGGTGGCATCGTAGGACGATGCGATGGCGGTGTTGGCCATTTGTATTTTTCCTTTCTTGGAACGCATCCCGGATTCCCGGTGCGATCCGGAACCGTCATTGGCCCGGATCGGAGAATTCGTTGCGTTACACACAGGCCGCGCTGTCAAATTCGCAAGCGGGAATGGGAGAGGGAGCGGACAAATGCGGCACGGATTTTGACATCGCACACGGGGGTAAGGGGGAGTTGTGTCGTGGCATTTTTTGAGACATGCCTTTGGTAACAAGGCTCAGGCACCCGGCGGCGCGGGTGCCCTACCAAAAATTCGCGGGGATATGCGTGATTCCCGGGCGAGTGTCTTTCACGGCCGGAACGGCCGTGCTCCTTTTTTTCATTTCTCAGCGCCCCGGCGGCTCTGCGGGAGGTTTTGGGAAGAGTGAGGCTCTTCGCGCCCGAGGCTTCGGGCTTTTGTGCCTTTGCGGCTTCGGGTTTCTCTCAGGCGTGGGTGCCGTAAAGGCGGTCGCCGAAATCGCCGAGGCCGGGGACGATGTATTTGTTGGCGTCTAGCCCTTCGTCGAGGACTCCCAAAATAATCGGCACCTCGGGGTGGGCGCGTTGGATGGTCTCCACGCCCTCGGGAGAGCCGAGGATGCAGACGAGACTGACATCGGTCGCCCCATTGTCTTTGACGATCGACAAGGCCCGCGCGGCGGATCCCCCGGTCGCGAGCATGGGGTCGACCACAAGGGTGCGCGTGTTGGCGACGGGCGGGAGTTTGCAATAGTAGCTTCGCGCCTTTGCGGTCTGGTGGTCGCGTTCCAGGCCGATGTAGCCGACAGAAATGTCGGGGAAGACATCCTGGAAAGGTTGAAGCATTCCCAGCCCGGCGCGGAGGATCGGCACCACCACGAGCGAGCGCGCCAGAACCCGGCCCGTGTGCGGCGAGAGCGGCGTCTCGATTTTTTTCTCCACCGTCTCGAGGTCGCGCGTGGCCTCGAGGGCGAGCATCAGGGAGAGTTGGTAGCTCAGGTTCCGGAAAAGAACCGGCTTGGTCGTCCGGTCGCGCAGATGCGTGAGGATGTGGTGGGCGAGCGGATGTTCGAGAAGGCGAAGCGGCATGGGAAATCCTCTGACGAAAGCCCCCTACCCGATCAGGGCCGAAAGCTCCTTCACCCGGCGGGCGAAGAGGTCGAGCGTGGCCTGGATGGGCTCGGGACTGGCCATATCGACGCCTGCCTCGCGGAGCGTTTCCACAGGGAATTTGCTGCCGCCGCTCTGGAGGAATCTCAAGTATCGGCTGGCATCTCCCGTTTCGAGAACCTGCCGGGCCAGCGCGGCGGCGGCGGAAATGCCGGTGGCGTATTTGTAAACATAGAACGCGCTGTAGAAATGCGGGATCCGGAGGCACTCAAGTTCGAGTTCGTCGTCGATCGCGAACTTCGGTCCGAAGTAGTCGTTCAAAAGGCCACGGTAGATCATTTGGAACCCCTCGAGCGTGACGGCGTCGCCACGCTCCTCGGCGGCGTGGGTTTCTCGCTCGAACTCGGCGAACATTGTCTGCCGGTAGAGGGTGCCGCGCAGGTCGTCGATCTGGCGGTTGAGGATGAAGGCCCGCATCGCGGGGTCGTCCGTGATTTCCAGCAAATGCTCGGTGAGGAGCATTTCGTTGAAGGTCGAGGCGACCTCGGCGAGGAAGATCGGGTAGCCGTGGTTTTGGTAAAGCTGCGCGCGGCTCGAGTGCCAAGTGTGCATCGAGTGGCCGGCCTCGTGGGCGAGCGTGTAAACATCGGAGAAAACATCCGCCTTGTAGTTCATCATGATGTAGGGCGGGCTCGAATAGGTGCCGTAGGAAAAGGCCCCGCTGCGCTTGCCTTTGTTCTCGTAGCGGTCGCACCACCGCCCGCCGCGCAGGCCGTGCGCCATCGTCGCGGTGTAGTCGGCGCCGAGGGGCCGGAGGGCGGCGACGACCTTCTCCACCGCCTCGTCCCACGGCACATTGGTTGTCACGCCCGCGACCATTGGCACATAGGTGTCGTAATGGTGGATGGCATCGAGTTTCAGAACGCGGCGGCGGAGTTCGAAATATTCGAACAGGGGGTTGAGGTTCGCGCGGACGGTCGAGATGAGGTTGTCATAGATCGCGACAGGGACATCGTCGGAAAAGAGGGCCGCCTCGCGGGCCGAGGCGTGGTTGCGGGCGCGGGCGTAGAAAACATCGGCGCGGATGGAGTTCGCCAGGCCTGCGGCCAGGGAGAATTTGTGGTCGGAGAATTCGCTGTAGAACTGGTGGAAGGCCGCCTTGCGCACGGCGGGATCGACCTGCTGGAGAAAGGATGAAAACGAACTCTGCGTCAACTCGCGCTCGTTGCCCTCGGCGTCCTTCAACATCCCGAATTTCATGTCCACATTCGTGAGCTGCGAGAAGGTCTCCGAGTGCCCCCGCATCGCGGAGGAGCCCAGCGCGAGGAGGCGTTCCTCGCCGGCGGTGAGGGTGTGGGGCTTGTTGCGCCGGAGTTTTTTGAGGGGAATTGTCCAATCGGCCAGGGCGGGATCGGCGAGGAATTCGGCGAAGCGCGCGTCGGGGATTTGCTGGATTTCGGGAGAGAGGAACGAAAACGCCTCGCCGACCTTCACGAGGAGGCTGTCGAGTTTCGCCTCGCGTGCGAGGGCGGCGGCGTCGGAACTGTCCCCGGCGGTGCAGAGCGCGGCGTATTGATTGAGCTGGTCCACGAGTTGATCGATCGATTTTTCAAATTCCAGGCACGAAGCCAGGAGGGACGGCGACTCGCCAAGCCGGCCGCGGAACTCGGCAACCCGCGGGTAGGTTTCCTGGAGTTTTCCGAAGTCCGCCTCCCAGTCGGCCTCGGTTTTGAAAAGCGGGGAGAGATCCCATTTGTCGGATTCGGGAATTTCGTGGCGGTGGGGCGTGCGGTTCAAGGACATGGGGGCGGAGGATACACCGCTCCCCGCCTTCGCGCAAATCCCGCAAGGCTTGACGGCTCCGCCTTCGCAAAGGAGAACGGCCGTGAACAACCCTCAAAATCCATGAACATCCTTGGAATCGATATCGGCGGAACGGGCATCAAAGGCGCCCCCGTGAATGTGGCAACCGGCAAACTCGCTGCCGAGCGTTTCCGGGTCTCGACCCCGCAGCCGGCGAAGCCGAACGCCGTGGCGAAGGCGGTTCGCGAGGTCGCACGCCATTTCGAACACCAAGGCCCTGTCGGAGTCACCTTCCCCGGGATCGTCAAAAAGAATGTGATTTTTTCGGCCGCGAATGTGGATCCCGAGTGGCTGAAAGTGGACGCGTCAAAACTTTTCGGCCGGCAGTTGGGCGGGCCGGTGACCGTGACGAACGACGCCGATGCGGCGGGAATCGCGGAGATGCGCTTCGGGGCGGGCCGCGGCCGGCATGGAACGGTGATCCTGCTGACATTCGGCACGGGGATCGGCAGCGCGGTCTTCTGCGACGGAATCCTGGTGCCGAACACCGAATTCGGCCACCTGAGGATCCGGGGCAAGGACGCCGAGCGCCGGGCCTCCGAGCGGGCGCGCGAGGAAAAGGGTCTGTCGTTCAAAAAATGGAGCGGTATCGTCAGCGAATATCTCGCCGAGTTGGAGCGCCTCTTCTCGCCGGAACTTTTCATCATCGGGGGCGGGATCAGCAAGAAGGCGGAAAAATTTCTCCCGTATTTGACCGCGAAGACCGATGTGGAGATCGAGCCGGCCCGCATGCTCAACGACGCGGGCATCATCGGGGCGGCCTGCCTCGCCGAGAATCCTGCTTGATCTCGTCGGGCGTTTCCGCCAGTTTCTCCGTCCCTTTGCGGGGTCTTAGCTCAGTTGGTAGAGCGCCTCAATGGCATTGAGGAGGTCAGGGGTTCGAATCCCCTAGGCTCCACCACCCCCCGCGTTTCAGGCCGAAACGGGTTCCGCCACGAGATCGTAGGTTTGTGCTCCCAGCACCTTCACCTCGATAAAAGCGCCGGATTCGGCGGGGCGGGTTAGAATCACGCGGCAATCGACCTCCGGCGCGTCGTGCTGGGTGCGGGCGGTATTCGGGGTTTCGACAAGCACGCGAAGGGTCTTCCCGGTTTGCGACTCCGCCATCTCGCGGGCGATCTTTTGCTGAAGGGCCATGGCCTGGCGGTGGCGGCGGTTTTTCACGCGGGTCGGCACTTGGTTTTCCATCTTCGCGGCGCGGGAGCCCTCCTCCTGCGAATAGTTGAACACGCCGAGGCGCTCGAAGCGGGTCTCCTCGATGAAGGCGAGCAGGCTTTCGAAGTGCTCTTCGGTTTCGCCGGGAAAGCCCACGATGAAAGTGGTGCGCAGGCCGATCCCGGGAATGCCCGCCCGGATGCGCCGGATCAAATTCTCGATGTGCTCGCGCGAGGTCTCGCGACGCATGAGTTGGAGCATCTCGCCGTGGATGTGTTGGAGGGGCATATCGACATACTTGGCGACATGCGGATTGCGCGCGATGGCGGCAATAAGTTCGTCGCTCCAATGCGCGGGGTGCGTGTAGAGGAGCCGCACCCAGAAATCGCCGCCGATTTCTCCGATTTCATCGAGGAGGTGGACGAGCGAGGTGCCGCGACCCGAATCCACGGGCTGGCGCGGGCCGGCCTTCTCGCTCCAGAGGTCCATGCCGTAGTAGGTGGTGTCCTGGCTGATGAGATTGATTTCCTTCACTCCCTCGGCGACGAGCGAGCGGATTTCGCGGACGACGGAATCGATCGGGCGGCTGCGGTGGCGTCCGCGCATTTGCGGGATCACGCAAAAGCTGCACGGATGGTTGCAGCCCTCGGCGATCTTCACATATGCGCTGTGCGCGGGAGTGAGCCGGAAGCGCGGGGTTGCAAAATCCGGGATGTAGCGCGACTTGGGTGTGACGAGGTTCATCACGCCGGGAGATTTGTCCTCGAGGATCCGTCGGAAAATCCGGCCCGCCTCGGCGACCTGGTCGAGCCCGATGAAGGCGTCCACCTCGGGAAGCTCGGCGACCAGATCGCCCGAGTAGCGCTGGGAAAGGCAACCGCTCACGACAATGCGGGCCTCCGGCCGGAGTTCATTCCGCTGGCGGTTGGCCTCGAGAATGGCATCGATCGATTCCTGCTTGGCGGAGTCGATGAACCCGCAGGTGTTGACGACGAGGACATCGGCCTCGGCGGGATCGTTGGTGATTTCAAAGCCCTCGGCTTTGGCCGAGCCGAGCATCAACTCGGCATCGACGAGATTCTTGGCGCAACCCAGGCTGATCATGCCGACGCGCGGCGCTTGTGCGGGAGAGACCGCTCCGGTGGCCTTGCTCATTCGTTGCGCTTGGTCCGGGGAGCGGGCTCGAAGGGCGGGAGCGAGGTTAAAGGCGTCGGGTCGGCCACCGGCGCTGCGGGTTTTTGGGAAACGGGCGGGGCGGCCGGAACGAGGGGTGGTTGGATGCGGATGGCATCGGATGTTTGAACACTTGGAGTCATCGCCGGGAGCCGGGGTTCGGGGGTTGGAGTCGGCGTGGGGGTCGGGGTCGGCGTGGCAACAGGTGCCTCGTTAGCGGTGGAGACAATCGAAGCCGTTTTGACGCGCTCGATTTTCTCCCATGCCCGCCAGGAATAAATCCCCACCCCGACAAGAACGAGCAGACCGACGAGAACGCCGATGGCGATGAGCAGACGGCGGATCGATTTGAACTGGTCGCCCTGGAGGAATCCCGGCTTCGTCAGAAGCACATCGAGGTAGCTGTTTTCAGAGGATCCGAGACCTTTCACGCCGGGGAGGTATTCCCGGATATCCTCGATGGGAACGCCGAGGTAGTTCGCGTAATCGGTCAGAAACAACCGTGCATAGGTGGGGTGGGAGAAACTGGAAAAATCGTCGGACTCGATCGATCGCAGGCGGGAGGCGGGAATGCGGGTGTCCTTGGCGGCCTTTTCGATGGGAATGCCGATTTTCTGGCGTCGCGCCGCGAGGCGCGCCCCAATGAAAAAATCGCTGCCGTCTTGATTTTGTCCTTCTCTCAAAATGCACCTTCCTCGTTCAGGTCCACCAGAATTTCGCGGTCCTTGGCGCCGTCTTTCGGCCCCACGATACCTCGCACTTCCAATATATCCATCACACGGGCCGCCCGTGTATAGCCCAATTTCAAGCGGCGCTGCAGCATCGAGGTCGAGGCCCGGTTTTCCTGGCGGATAATTTCGAGACATTTCACGACAAGCTCCTCGTCCTCGTCGCTAACCTCCTCCTCGGGCAGCGCGGTGCTGTTCAGCTTTTCATGGATGCCCGAGTCGAACTTCGGCTCGGCCTGTTTGGAAACGAATTCGACGATGCGATGGATCTCTTCCTCCGTAACCAAAACCCCCTGGGCGCGCGTGTATTTCGAGGTTCCCGGCGGCAGGTAGAGCATGTCGCCCTGGCCAAGAAGCTTCTCGGCGCCGTTCTCGTCCAGGATGACTCGGCTGTCGATTTTCGAGGCCACCTGGAACGCGATGCGGCTCGGGATGTTGGCCTTGATGATGCCGGTGACCACATCCGCGCGCGGGGTCTGCGTGGCGACAATCATGTGGATACCGGCCGCGCGCGCCATCTGGGTGATGCGGGCGATCGCGCTTTCCACATCGGCCGGGGCGGTCTGCATGAGGTCCGCCAGCTCGTCCACGATCACCACAATGAACGGCATGCGGTCGGGAATAATCAGATCGTCATCGCGCGGAACGCGAACCGGCGGAGCCACCGGCTCCTCGTCCACTTCCTCGTTCACTTCCCCCTCCGTTTCCCTCTCCACCTCGGATTCCGCGTCGGTTGTTTCCTCCTCGATTGTCCCCTCCCCGGCGGCGTCCGCCTCGGCGTCGAGTTCCGCCTGGGATTTCGGGAGCGGGCGCTCGTTGAAGCCCGAGATGTTCTTCACCTTGCACTTCGCAAAAATCTTGTAGCGCCGTTCCATCTCGTCGATCACCCAGCGCAAGGCGAGGAGCACTTTTTTGGGATCGGTGACGACCGGGGTGACGAGGTGCGGGAGGGAGTTGTAAATCTGCATCTCGACGACCTTGGGATCGATCATGATGAAACGCAGTTGCTCCGGGGAGTATCGGAAGAGGAGGCTGGCGATGATCGAATTGATACAAACGCTCTTTCCGCTGCCGGTGGTTCCCGCAACGAGGAGGTGGGGCATCTTGGCGAGGTCGCCGATGATCGTGTTGCCGTAAACATCCATGCCCAGGGCAAGCGGGAGCTTCGCCGGGGACTCGCGCCAGGCATCCTTTTCGAACAACTCCCGCAGGGTGACCTTCACCTTCTTCGAGTTCGCGATTTCGATGCCGACAGTGTCTTTGCCGGGAATCGGGGCGAGGATATTGATCCGCTCCGCGCGGGTGGCGCGGGCGATGTCGCGCTCGAGGGCCACGATCTTGTCCACGCGAACGCCCACATCGGGATAGACCTCGTAGCGGGTGATCGTGGGGCCTTTGGTGATCGTGCCCGGCGTCGCCTTGATGCCGAACTGCGCGAGCGTGTCGATGATGAGATGCTGGTTGTTTTTCAACTCCTCGCGGTCGAGGGGCTGGCGGTCGTTTTCATCAGCGGCGTCGAGCAACTCGGGGCCGGGCATCACATAGTTCTCGAGATGCACATCGAGCAACCCGGCCGGGAACGACTCTCTCGAGGGTTTGGAGTTTTGGATTTCGGAAAGTTTGGGTTTCTTGGCCGGAGGCGCGGGCGCGGTGGCATCGATGATCTCGGGTTCCGGCAGGTCGAGTTCCTCCTGCAACGGGGAGACGGGGTCGGGCTCGGGAATTTCGATGCCTTGCTTCTTGAGCTTGCGGGTGAGTTTTTCCGCCTTTTTCTGGAGCACCTTTCGCTCCTCCTCCATGCGGCGCTCCTCGTCGAGAGCCTGCAACCGCGCGACGCGGCGGGCCTCCCGCCAGGCGAGGAACGATTTCCAGGCCCGAAGCGAGTCGCGCAATGGATGGGAGGAAATGGCGAACATCAGGCTGCCGACATACAATCCGAGCATGAGCAGAACCGAGGCCGTTCCAAACACGCCGTGAACCGCCTTCTCGCCGATCCACAAGCCGAGGAAGCCGCCCGGCCCTTCGATGCGGAGTTCGGTTTTCCAATCCCGGAGAAGCCAGGGCTGGATCTCGAAAAGGCACGCGCCGAGCAGAACCATCAAAAGCCCCCACCCCGCCTTGTCGCGGAGGCGGTAGTCGGGCACGAACCACTTCGCGAGTCCGTAGCCCACGCAGGTCATTGCGAGGAGGTAGGCGGAGGCACCAAGAAAAAACAGCGAGTAGCCCGCGAGCAGCGTGCCGACCGGGCCGCCGAGATTCGACGGCGCGCCTACGGTATGGCTGAACGAGCTGATGATCGGGGCCCAGGCGGGAACGCTCTTCGGGCTGTAGCTCGCCAGCGAGAGAAAGAGGTAAAGGCCCAAAAAAACCAGCCCGAGTCCGGCGAGGAACGACGGGGTGCTGCGGGTGGTTTTTGCGAGTTTTGGCATGAAGGCGTCGAGATTGGCGGGGCGGCGGAGGCGGATCAAGAAAGCGCTTGCGCCCTAGATTCCGCGGAGGCCGGTCAGCAGGAGTTCGGCATTGGATTTCGTGTGCAGGAGATTCGTTACAAGAACCTCCATCGCCTCGGCGGCGGGCAACTCGGAAAGCTGCCGGCGCAAGGTGACGATCCTCTCGTATTCGTCCGGGTGGAGGAGCAGTTCCTCGCGACGCGTTCCGGTTTTGACAATCTGGATCGCCGGGAAGACGCGCATCTCGGCAATGGTGCGGTCGAGGTGGATCTCCATGTTTCCCGTGCCTTTGAACTCCTCAAAGATGAGATCGTCCATGCGGCTGTGCGTCTCGATGAGTGCGGTGCCCAGAATCGTGAGGCTGCCGCCCTCCTCGGTGTTTCGGGCGGACCCGAAAAATTTGCGCGGCCTGGCGAGGGCCTTGGCGTCCACACCGCCGCTCATCGTGCGGCCCTTTCCGGGCTGGAGGTTGTTGTAGGCCCGCGCCATGCGGGTGATCGAATCCAGCAGGATGATCACATCCCGGCCAAGCTCCACCAACCGCTGGGCGCGCAGGGCGACGGACTCGCAAATCTGAACATGGCGCTGCACGGGCTCGTCAAAAGTGGAGGCGTAAATCTCGCAATCCAGCGCGCGCCGCATGTCGGTGACCTCCTCCGGGCGCTCGTCCACCAGCAGAAGCATCAACGCCGCCTTCGGATGGTTTTTCCGGATGTTGCGGGCGAGGGTTTGAAGGAGAATCGTCTTTCCGGCGCGCGGAGGGGCGGCGATGAGACCGCGCTGGCCCATGCCGATCGGCGCGAGCAAATCCACCGCCCGGGCGCCGACCTCGGGATCGACCGGGGTTTCCAAAAACACACGGCGGTTCGGGAAAAGCGGCGTCAATTTATCGAACTCCACCGGGGGCTTCCACTCGGCGGCCGGGATGCCCTCGATGGCGAGGATTTCTTCGACGACGAGTCCCTGCTCGCGGTCGCGCGGCAGGCGCAGCCTGGCTTCGATCAGGACCCCCGGCTGGAGCGAGAGTTTTTTGATTTGCGCGAAAGGCACCATTACATCGTCCGGTCCGGGACGCAGATCGTAGGCGGCCCAGCGGAGGCTCCAGTTGTCCTGGGACCGCTCAAGAAGTCCGGTTCCGGTCACGCGCCCTCCCGCATGGAGGCGATGCCGGGCCTGGTCGAGCACCAGGTAGCGGCGGGTCGCATCGGTTCGCAGGCGCAGGCCGGCTTGCTCGTTCAATGCAATCAACTCCCTCAACGGAAGCTTTTGGATCTCGTTCAGGACGAGCGGAGGCGGAGCCTCTGCGGACTTGGATTCGGGGGGCAAGGCAGGATCAACCTCGGTGGTCATCGGACTGGTCGGATGGCGTCGCGTTTAACGCGAGCCGGAAATTACATTTAAAAATCGGTCTCGGGGGAAAGAAAAACCGGCTTGGAATCAAGGGGACTTCGGCGGGAAGTAAGTCGGGGCGTTTGGTGCGGCGGCTTCGCTTTTATTGGCGTCCTCTTGGGCCTGGGCCTGCTTCTCCTTCATTTTTTCGGCATACCCGGGCACGGTTTGGGAGGCGGAGTGCCTTTCACATCCGGTGTGGAGCATGATGGCGGAGGCGGCGGCAAGGAGGATGGCGGCTTGGAGTTTCATGGTTCGATGATTTCGAGGGAGGCGGACTGGTTGCGTTTGCGGGCGGAGGCGTTGAGGAGCGTGCGGAGGGCGCGGATCGTGTGCCCACCCTTGCCGACAATTTTAGGAATGTCGGAAGGGTTCGACGCAATGTGAAACACAATGCGCCCCGGGGTCTCGGTCTTTTTGATCACAAGTTCACCGGGAAAATCCACCAGCGATCCGATGACATAGCGCAGGAATTCCTCCATGGCGCGGGCGGGGACGAATCAGGCAGCCAGTTTTTTGCGGGCTTTATTGATGATGCTGCCCACGGTCTGGCTGGGGCGGGCACCATTTTTCACCCAGTGATCGGCACGCTCGAGTTCGATCGAGAAATTTTCGCCCTCTTTCTTGGGGTCGTATTTTCCGATGATCTCGATGAACTTGCCGTCGCGCGGGCTGCGCTGGTCGGCAACGACGATGCTGTAGTAGGGGCTGTTTTTCGCGCCTTCGCGGCGGAGTCGGATTGCAACTGCCATAATCTTGTTTTGGGCTTCTAAAAACCTCGTTCGGTCTGTTTTGTGTGTGTGTATTTCTCGGGTCGGCCGCCAGGCTCACATTCGAAAGCCCGCGCCGGCCTTGGCCATGAGTTTTTTCATGGATCCCATGTTTTTCATCATCTTGCGCATCTGGGTGAAGCGCAGAATCAGGTTATTCACCTCGCCGACATGAACTCCACTTCCACGGGCGATCCGCTGGCGGCGTCGGGCGTTCAGAATGTCCGGACGCGCGCGCTCCTGCGGAGTCATGGAGAGAATAATCGCCTCCACCCGTTTCAGTTGCTTTTCGTCAACCGAGGAATCTTTGAGCTTATCCATTCCGGGGATCATGCCAAGGATATTTTCGAGCGGGCCCATCTTCTTGAGCATCTTGAACTGCTGCAAAAAGTCGTTCAGGTCGAAGCTCGCCGTCCGCAACTTCTGCTCCATGCGCCGGGCCTCGTCCTCGGAAATCGCCTCGGCGGCTTTTTCAACCAAGCTCACGACATCGCCCATGCCAAGAATCCGGCCCGCGAGGCGGTCGGGGTGGAACGCCTCGAACTGGTCGATTTTCTCCCCGACGCCGATGAACTTGATCGGCCGGCCGGTCACGGAGCGCAGCGAGAGGGCCGCACCACCGCGGGCGTCGCCGTCGAGCTTGGTCAGCACAAGGCCGGTCAACCCGAGCGCACCGTGGAATTTCTCCGCCACATTCACCGCCTGCTGGCCGGTGGCGGCATCGGCGACGAGAAGAATTTCCTTCGGCTGGAGAAAATCCCGCAACCGCTGGAGTTCTTCGATCAGAGGTTCATCGATCTCCTGGCGGCCGGCCGTGTCGTAGATTTGAACATCCCCGCCGGTCTTCGCGCACCACTCCTCCGCGCGCTTCGCCACCGCCAAAACATCCGTCTCCCCCGGCTCGGGGCGGAAAACCGGCACACCGACCTGGTCCGCCAGCACGGCGAGTTGATCGATCGCGGCGGGGCGCATGAGATCGCAGGCCACCAGCAGGGGCGTGCGGCCCTGGGATTTCAGAAGCCGCGCCAGCTTCGCCGACGAGGTCGTTTTTCCCGCGCCGTTGAGGCCGACCACCAGGATGCGGCCGGGCTTCGAGAGGTCGAGCGGGGCGGAGTCGCCACCAAGCAGCGCGCAGAGCTCCTCGTGGAAAACCTTCACGATCTGCTGGCCCGGCGTCACGCTGCGGAGCACCTCCTCGCCCATCGCCTTTTCCTTCACCCGCGCGATGAAATCCTTCGCGACCTGGAAATTCACATCGGCGTCGAGCAGCGCCAGACGCACCTCGCGGAGCGCATCCGTGATATTCGACTCCGAAATCCTCCCCTGCCCGCGCAGGTTTTTGAAAACATCCTGAAGCTTGTCCGAAAGTCTGCCAAACATGGGGCGCAATCTAAGCGCGCCGCGCGGGAAGGGAATCCCCGATTTGCACCCGCGCGCGAAGCGCTCCCCCGCCTAGCCCTCCACCCGCTCCAACTCGGCGATCCGGGTCTCGAGCCTGGCGATGGTTTTTGATGCAATTCGGATTTCGCCCTCCAGCTGGGCGATCCGTTTTTTAAGCAGGGCGGGATCCTGCTCCTGGTAGAACGGGGATTCCGCAAGCGCCATGGTCATGCCGGTGCAGCAATTCACAATGCGCGTGCAGGCGTTGATTTCGCCCATGTTGAGAAACTCCAGCAGAGCGCCCGAGGTGGTGGGGCCATAGAGCGGGTTGCCGGGCGCCTCGACGAGCCAATCCATGTGGAGTTCCTCGACCATCGGCGCCTTGGTCCAGGTCTTGCCATCGTTTGACACCGAATCCTGCGGGTTGATCTGGGCCGCATAGGCCCACTCGCGAAGTTTATCAAAGGAAACCGGACCATGGATATTTCCGGTGCCGTATTTTTTCAACAGCCAGACGGGGGACTGATCGGAGGGCATAGTTCAGCCTCAGATGATTTCGTCAGGTTTCGCCGGAAAGCAAGGGCGATGTTTGAGGGTCAAAGCCGGGTTTTCCCCTCCTTGGACAACAACACCGCGACCCAGCGCGTGGAAGGGAAGTTGCCCAAAATAATGACCAGAATGACGGTTATGGGAACGCAAAGAAACATCCCGACAATCCCCCAGAGCATACCCCAAAGAAGAAGGGACATAACCACGACGAGCGGGCTGAGGTTTAGAGTCATTCCCATGAGGTTGGGCTCGATGAAATTTCCCAGTGTTTGCTGAATGGCCGTGATGCCGATGAGCAAGATAAGCACCGGCTTCCAGCTCTCGAACTGCACCAACCCGAAAAGCGCGGGCAGCGCCGTGGCCACAATAGAGCCGATGGTCGGGATGAAATTCAGAATAAACACCAGAAGCGCCCAGAACTCGGCGAAATCCAGCCCGACAAACCGCATCACGCCATAACTCAAAAGGGCGGTCACGAGGCTCACGAGGGTTTTGACACCGAAGTAGGTCTGAATGTCGGCATCGACGCGGCGAATGATTCCCTGGATGCGCCGGCGCCGGTCGGGAGCGGGGAAGAGGGCCTCGATCTTCGAACTGATGAAGCGGGTCTCGAGCAGAATAAAAACGGCGAAAACCAGAACGAGCATCGTGTTTTTAAGAAGCCCTGCGAGGTTGGTGGCGATGAGGGTGATGACTCCCGGGATATCGACATTGCGCAAAAACTCCCGCAGGGCCGGAGGCTGATCGAGACCGAAGGCGAGGAAGAAGTCGGCCTGGATCTGCGTAAGGCGGGCCTGGTAGCGCGGGACGATCTCGGCCACCTGCATCGCATTCCCGGCGATAATCGAAATCAGGACATAGCTCAGGCCTATCACACCGCCGAATGCAAGGATGAGGGTGACGGCGGAAGGCAGGCCGACACCGCGGATCTTGAGCTTTCCGAATCCGTGCTGGAGAACCTTTATCAAATAAACAGCGATCAGGGCGATCACCAGCGGAATGAAAAGTTCCTTCCCCGCGCGAATGATGGCGAGCGTGATGCCGATGACCAGCAGCCAGCCAGCCGCCTCGGCTCCACGCGGTCGAGGATCCGTGCCGGCAAGGGGTTGGTTTTCAGTCATGGTTGGAACCTATCGCAAAAAAACGCGCGGAATGAATCGCGAAATCACCTACGGCGCGGGCTTGAAATCGACCTGTTGCTTGAACATGTCCACGCGATCGACAGCCACCTCGAGGATGTCGCCGACTTGATAGACTTTTTTCGTGCGCCGGCCGACGAGTCGGCAACGCGGGGCGTCGTGAACGAAAAAATCCCCCTCGAGCGCGGAGATGTGGACGAGGCCGGTCAGCAGGAACTCGGGCAGCTCCACGAAGAGCCCGAAATTCCGGGCGTCCATGATCACCGCCCGGAACTTCTGGCGTTTCTCCGAGGCGGCCTGGATCTGGAAAAATTCGAGCTTCTTGAGCTTTACCGACTCCTTCTCGGCATCGGCCGCCGTGCGTTCGGTGGTTGAAATGTGCTCGGCGATCGCGCCGAGCGAGGTCGAGTCCGGGCCTGCTTTCGAGAGGCCCAGGTGGCGCTCGAGCGAGCGGTGGACAATGAGGTCGCTGTAGCGCCGGATCGGGCTGGTGAAGTGCGTGTAGTCGCTCTTCGAAAGGCCGTAGTGGCCAAGCGGCTCGGGAAAATACCGCGCGCGCTTGAGGCTCTTGAGCAGCGCGATCTTCACAGCCGGGCCGAACGGCTTGCCCTTCACGGCGAGCAGGAGTTTTTGGATCTCCGCGCGCTGGGTGAGGTCGCCGGCATGGATGCCCTGCGAAGCGGCGAATTCGCGGAACTCCAGCAGCTTTTCGGGATCGGGGTTTTCGTGGATGCGGTAAACCGTCGGTTGCTTCCGGTGCTTGAGTTCACGCGCCACAAGCTCGTTGGCGAGCAGCATGAACTCCTCGATGAGCTGGTGCGAGATGTCGTTCTCCACCCGTTCGAGCCGGATCGGCTTTCCGAGTTCGTCGAGGCGCACCTTGACCTCGGGGAACTCGAGATCCAGCGACCCGGCGGCAAAGCGCTTGCGGCGCAGGAGCGAGGCGAGATCCCAGGCGGTGTGCAGTTTTTGAGTCAGCTCGCTCGCGCCGCGGGGCCCCTCCAAAAGGGCGAACGCCTCCTTGTAGGTCAGCCTCTGCGCGCTGCGGATGACGGTTTTCGCGAAGCGCGCGGATTGGATTTTTCCGGCTTTCGTGATCTCCGCGAAAACCGAGAAGGCGAACCGTTCGACATGCGGCTTGAGACTGCAAATGCCGTTGCTGAGCGCCTCCGGAAGCATCGGGATCACCCGGTCGGCGAGATAGACGCTGTTGCCACGCGACTGGGCCTCGCGGTCGAGGGCGGACTTCGGCTTCACATAATGCGAGACATCCGCGATGTGGATGCCGACGCGCCAGCCGCCGGGCGTCGTTTCGACATGGATCGCATCGTCGAAATCCTTCGCGTCATCCGGATCGATCGTGAAAATGAAATGCCCGCGCAAATCCTCGCGCGGACCGGCCTCCCGGAGATCGACCTCCGGCCCGACCCGCTCGGCCTCGCGCCGGACCTCTTCGGGAAATTCCACCGGCAGGCGGTGCTTGCGGATGATCGAGAGCATGTCCACGCCGGGCTTGTCGGCCGCCCCGAGCACCTCGATCAGATGCCCCTCGGGATTCACATGCGAGTTTTCCCACGCGACGAGCTTGGCCACGACCTTGTCGCCGACTTTTGCATCCAGCGGCGGCTTGGGCGGCAAAACATAGAGGTTCTTCGTGAACCGGGGATCGTCGGCGACGACATAGAAAAAATTCGCCGACCGCTGGAGGGTTCCAACGACCGTGTCGTTCGCGCGTGTCAAAATCCGGATGACACGGCCCTCGCGGCGCGCGGGGGAATCATCCCGCGACCAGCGCGTCTCCTGCGCCGGAATCATGCGGGCCACCACGCGGTCGCCATTCATCGCGGTCGAGGTGTTCTCCGGCCGGATGAACAAATCCGAGCCACCGGCTTTTTCATTCAACACATGCGCGCCGCCGTTGAGGTGGAATTGGATCACGCCTGTGAAAAGATCAGCCTCCTTCGGAATAATGTAGCGATCCTTGCGGATGCGGGCGATTTCTCCGGAAAGCTCCAAATCCTTCAAAAGCCCGAGCAAACGCCCCTTCCACGCAGGCGGCAAGTCGAGTTCCGAAGCAATGCCGTTCGCATCCAGTGGACGCCGGGCGATCGCCCGCAGCACGGAGGCCTTGAGCTTTTGCGAAGGCTCCGGTTTCCCGCGCCGGGCATGGATTTTTCGGGGGCGCGAATCCGGCTTGTGGTCTTGTCGGTCCGCTTTGCGGGCTTTTTTCAGGGGAGGCTTGGAGCCAGCCGCCTTCGGATGCGGGGAGACGGCGGCACGACGCTTCTTGTGATTTCCCATGTCCCATCCATCGGGCCGCAAACGGGTGCTGGCAAGCCCGGCCTTTTTTGGATCGACGCGACTCTTGCGCGCCCCCCAAGATTGCCGCCCATGAAAACCGTCCGCATCGTCGAGCAACTCGCCATCTTCATTGCCAACCGACCCGGCACACTCGTCGAGGTCTGCGACGCGCTCGCCGATGACAAGATCAACATCTACGGACTCACCGTTTCCGACACGGTGGATCACGCCGTGGTCCGCATGGTGGTGAGCGACACGCGCCGTGCGATCGCGTTGCTCGAAGCCCATGGCACGCTTGTCCTGGAGAGCGAGGTCCTCATGGTCGAGAATGACAACCGCCCCGGCAGCCTCTCCCGCATCGCGAATGCCTTGGCCAAGGCGAAAATCAACATCGAGTATGCCTACCTCGCCTCGATGCCCGCCGCCCGCCGGGGTCTCCTCATCCTCCGCGTGTGCGATGTTGAAAAGGGGTTCAAAATCCTCTCCCCCCTCGCCGAGCACATCTAATTGCAGAGCGCGCGGAATCCTGCCTCGTCCAGCACAAGGATCCCCAGCTCGCGGGCC
>CAYOGR010000025.1:11376-23702 GCA_964403605.1 uncultured Chthoniobacter sp. | reverse complement strand
TGCGATGGCTCCGGCGCTCAATCCCAGAGGATTTCCTTCGAGAGCATTTTTTCGCCGTCGAAGTGGAAATAGCCGCGGAAGGTGCCGCCCGAGATGACTCCGGGAAGCCAGTGGATGTCGTCGGCCCACATTTCCTCGTAGGGAATGCTGTCGAGCGGCGTCCAGAGAGGCAGGGCCTCGTCGGTCTCGACCAACTCCCCCGTGTATTCATTGGCCACGAAAACGGTGCAGTGAAGGCTGTAGCCGTCGGTGAACTGGAAGTGAAGCTCGCCGTGGCGACGGACATTCGCGGGTGTGAGCCCGACCTCCTCGGAGGTTTCGCGAACGGCACAGTCGGGCGGCTGCTCGCCCGGTTCAAGCCGGCCGCCGGGGGCATTGATTTTTCCAGCGCCGAAACCGCGTTTTTTGCGAATGAGAAGAATTTTGCCGTCCTCAATCAGAAAGCAAAGCGTGGCGCGCTCGCGGGGCTGCCAGTTGTGCCAGAACTCGTCCATGACGGAGAGTTTCGCCGGTTCAGGGCAAGGCTTCGATCAACAACCGGGGATAAACGCCCAGAACAACGATCAGGGCGGCTAGAACGATGATGGCGAGGGAGGAAAGTTTGGAAACGGGAACCGGACCGGCACCCTCCGGGGCTGGCTGCCAATACATCGCACGGACAATCTTGAAGTAGTAGTAGAAGCCGCTGGCGACGGTGACGATTCCGATCAGGACGAGCAGGTAAAGGCCCTGGTTCATGGCCACCTCGAAGATGAAAAACTTGCCGAAAAAGCCCACGGTAAAGGGAACCCCGGCCAGGGAGGCTGCGGCGAGCAGCATGGCAAAGGCCAAGCCGGGCGAGCGTCGGGCCAATCCGTTGAAATTGGCGATGTCGTCTCCTCCAGAGGCTTTTGTCACGGGTATGAGGATCAGGAAGGCGAGGAAGGTCATCAGGAAATACCCGCTGAGATAGAAAAGGACGGCACGACCGGCGAGGGTGTCGCCGATGGCGGCGATACCAACGAGGAGGTAACCCGCATGCGCGATGCTGGAGTAGCCGAGGAGCCGCTTGAAATTTGTCTGCGGAATCGCGGCCAGATTGCCGAAAAGCAAGGACAAGGCGGAAAGCAGGACGATCGAGAGGAAGAGTTTGTTTTGGAAGGAGGGGATCGTGAAAAACGGCTCGAGGACGCGGATGAGGACGAGGAATCCCGCGGCCTTCGAAGCGACGGCCAAATAAGCGGTGACTGGCGTGGGAGAGCCTTGATAAACATCGGGAACCCAGAACTGGAACGGCGCGGCGGCGATCTTGAAACCGATCGCGACCAATACCATGGCCAGGCCGAAAAGGATGCCGGGGTGGTTCGCGACGGGCACCTCCGCCAGAGCGACGCGCATGGCGGCGAGGTTGGTTTCGCCCGTTGTGCCGTAGAGCCAGGTGATGCCGTAAACGAGGAACCCGGTCGAGAGGGCCCCGAGGATGAGATATTTGGTGCCCGCCTCGAGGCTCGCCATGCTGCGGCGCATATAGGCGACCTGAATGTAAAACGAGATCGTCACCAGCTCGAGGGCGCAGAAAATCATGACGAAGTCGGCGGCGGAGGCCATCCAGAGCAGGCCCGCGCAGGTGAAGACGGGGAGGATGAAAAACTCGCCGGACCCCGCCCCGGGTCGCTCGGCGGGAACGAGCCGCTGGACGATCGGCAGGTAATCGACCGACATCACAAGAACCAGAATGGTGGAGAGGATCAGGAAGCGCTTGAAGAAAAGCGAGAGCCCGTCCACCACATAAAAACCGGACTCCTGGTAGGCGGTGGAGTTCGGCTCCAGAAAGAAGGTCGCGATAAAGACAGCCGCCAGGCCCCCGATGGCCCACCAAGCCAGTGTTGTTTTATTTTTGGCGAGACCGAACGCCTCCGCCATGAGCAAGACGATGCCCAGAATGACAAGGCTGATTTCCAAAAAAACGGGCTCGATCATGGCAGAAGCAGGGCGGGAGTGACAAGGTTCACGAGGAGTTGCGGGAAGAAACCGAAAAAGAGCATGACGGCTATGAGGAGAACCGCCGCCACACGGGGAAGTCCGGCCAGGTCGGGCAGGCGAGACCAGCGCTCGGGCAGCGGCCCCATGAAGATTCTCCGGTAGGCACGAAGCATGTAGATCGCGGAAATGACAATCCCCCAAACGGCGCAGATGGTGACGATCTGGATCGGGGTGAACTCGAAAAACTCGGCGGTGGACTGGGTTTCGGGGCGCATCAGGGTCGGCTCACCGATGAACGAGCCGAAAAACACCATCAATTCGGAAGCGAATCCAATGAAGCCGGGCAGGCCGACAGAAGCCATCGCGGCGAAACCGAAAGCGAGGCCGAGCCGGGGCGTGGCGCGGGCGATGCCGCCGAGTTCCGAAAAATCCAGCGTGCCGGTGCGCTCGCGAATTTCCCCGCAAAGGGCGAAGAGAAGGGCGACGGTCAACCCGTGGCTCAGGAGCATGAGCGAGGCGCCGGTGAGGCTCACGATATTGAGGGCCGCAAAGCCGAGGAAGATGTAGCCCATGTGCATGACGCTCGAGTAGCCGAGCATGGTGTCGAGCTTCCTCTGGGCGATGGTGACATAGCCGACATAGAGGATATTGCCGACAATCAATGCGAGAAGAAGCGGAAGCAGGGCCTGGATGGACTCGGGGAATACCGGTGTGGCGATGCGGATCAGGCCGTAGAGGCCGAATTTCTTGAGAACCCCGGCGTGGAGCATCGCCGCCGGGGCCGGGGCGCAGGCGTAGGCTTGGGGCGCCCAGGTGTGGAAAGGAAAGAGCGAGACGAGCGTTCCGAAACCGACAAGCAGGAACAGATAAACGATGGGGTTGTCGGGAATTTCGCCGAGTTCCGCGAGTTGAACAATATGGCGGAGGTCAAAGCTGCGACTGTCGGGGGGCTGGATCAGGTAGAGGCCGATGAGACCGATGAGGAGGATGAAGCTGCCGGCGGCAAGGTAGATGGTGGCTTTCCAAGCGGCGGCTTGCCGGTCCCCAGATCCCCAGATTCCGATCAAAAGGAAGGTCGGGATCAAAGCCAATTCGTGGAACATGTAGAAGAAAAACACATCCACCGAGGCGAAGGCGCCGATGACGCCGGCCGAGATCAGAAGGAGGCTCGTATAGAACCATCGGTCGTTCTCCACCGGCGGGCGCGCCACGGCGATCGCCGCGAGAGTGACGGCCGTGGAAAGGAAAAGCATGATGAGGCTGAGACCATCGGCGCCGAGAATGAAGTTGATCCCCAACTGGGGAACAACGGGAAAGCTCGAAACGAATTGGAAGCCCATTTCGGAACCGCGGAATCTGGACGCCAGAACCAGAAGCAGGATCAAATTCAAGGCCGAGGCGAAAAGCGAGATGGGGCGGGATTTTCCCCCGATCATCACAAAGACGGCCGCGACGAGCGGAACCAGGATCAGAAAGAGAAGCGGGCTGACGGAGCTCATTTGGAAAGCAGGATGTAGAGGAGGCCGACGACGCCCGCGCCGAAGAAGAAGGCGTAAACCTGGATGCTGCCGATTTGCAGGAAGCGCAGGGCGAAGCCGCAGGCCCAGGTCAGCTTGCTCGGAACTTGGACGATCACGAGGTCAACGACCCAGCGGTCGGCCCAGGACAGCGCGATCGACCCGCCACCCTGGATTTTGTTCACGAACCAGAAATAGACATCGTCGATGTAGAGGCGGTTGGCGAAAAGCGGGATGGAAACCGGATCCTTGTCGGCCTTGAAATAGAGCAGGGTCGCAAGGCCCGCGCCGCCAAAGAACATCGCGTAGAGGAACGGATGCAAAAGAGCCGGCACGGCGGATTCCTCGGGATGCGCGAGGGTGAAGAAATGTTCCTGGATGAAAGGCATCCCGCCGATCAACGCGGGGATCGCAAGGAGAAGCATCGGCAAGAGCATGGAGACGGGCTGCTCCTTGGCGTGCTCGGCATGTTCGCTGCGGTGTTTCCCGAAGAAGACCACGAAAAACTCGCGGAAGATGTAAAAGGCGGTGAGACCCGCGGCGGCGGCGGCGAGCCAGCCGAGAACCGGGGTTTTCACCACAGCCCATTCGATGATCAGATCCTTGCTGAAGTAGCCGCTGGTGAACGGGCACCCGGCCAGCGCCAGCATTCCGGCAATAAAGCAAATCATCGTCACGGGGGTCTTCTTGCGAAGCCCGCCCATGTGCCACATATCGGTCTCGTGGTGCATCGCGATCATGACAGAACCGGCCGCAAGGAAGAGAAGGCACTTGAAGCAGGCGTGGGTGAAGAGGTGGAACATCGCCTCGTTCGAGGTCGGGGCGACGGCGATGCCGAGAACCATGTAGCCAAGCTGCGAGATCGTGGAGTAGGCGAGGACGCGCTTGATGTCGCTCTGCTGGGTTCCCATCAAAGCGGCGCAAAAACAGGTGATGCCACCCACCCAGGCGATGACCTCGCGGGCGTCGGGAACCACCTCAAGGATCGGAAAAATGCGGGCGAGCATGTAGACGCCGGCGGCGACCATCGTGGCGGCGTGGAGCAGCGAGGAAACCGGTGTCGGGCCTTCCATGGAATTCGGGAGCCAGACATGGAGCGGCATCTGGGCCGATTTGCCAATGGTGCCCATGAACACCAGGATGCACGCGACCGTGAGATAAATGGGCGAACCTTCGAAGCCCGGAATCGCGGAGACGAGCCCCGAGAAGGCCACCGTGCCCGTGGCCGACCAGAGCAGGAGGATGCCCAACATGAAACCGAAATCGCCGATCCGGTTGACGATGAAGGCCTGCTTGCCCGCATCCGCGGCGGAATCTTTCGAGTAGTAGTGCCCAATAAGGATGTAGGAACTCACGCCGACAAGTTCCCAGAAGATGAACATCATCACGAAATTGTCCGCCAGCACGATTCCGAGCATCGAAAAGAGGAACAGCGACAGCCCGGCGAAGAACCGGGAGTAGCCCTCCTCCTCGCGCATGTAGCCGATGGAATACACGAAGACGAGCGAGGAAATCGTCGTCACCACCAGCAACATCACCTTGGCCAGGTGATCCAGCGTAATGCCGATCGAGATCGTGAGGTCGGGCCCGAAGCTCAGCCACTCGAAGGCCAGTTGCGGGGCGACTTCAGGCTGGAGGAAGATCCACCAACTCAGGAAGCAACCTGTGAAAGCCGACAGGATCGCCAGGGAGGCGCTCAGGGTTTTGGAATACCTCCCGAGCAGGAAGATAAGGAACGCCGCGACGAGCGGAGTAAAGAGAATGATCCAAGGCGCGGTTTGGGTGCTCATCAAAACTTCAGCGTGTTAAGATCCTCGACATGGGTGGTCTGCTTCGAGCGGAAGAGCGCCACGATGATGGCCAACCCCACCGCCACCTCCGCCGCCGCCACGGTGATAATGAAAAACACCAACACCTGCGCGTTGTAGTCCGGCAATCCGTTCGGGAGGAGATTGAACCGCGAGAAGGCGACCAGCGAGAGGTTCGCGGCGTTGAGCATCAACTCAAGGCCCATGAAGATGACAAGAATGTTGCGGCGCAGAAGCACCCCGGCGAGGCCGAGGGAGAAGAGAAGTCCGCTGACGATGAGGTAATGCGCTAGCGTAGGCATGAAATTCGGGAAAAAACCTTGCTCGCCCTCACTTGAGCTCCTTTCGGCTCAGGAGGACCACCCCCACCGTGGCGACGAGAAGAAGAACGCCAATGATTTGAAACGGGAGGTTGAAATTGAGAAAGAGCGCGTAGCCCATGCCTGCGACATCGTTGAAGGAGGGATCGGACACCGCCGGTTTCGGTTGGTGAATGGCAGACCAACCGGCGATGACTTGGGAAAACGCGGCAACGAACCCACCGATCACCAGCCCCCCGCCCAGCCAGGCGGAAGGGCGAACCTTGCGGCGTTTTTCCTCCCGCAGATCGAGCAGCATGATGATGAAAAGAAACAAAACCATCACCGCGCCCGCGTAGACGAGCACCTGCACGACCGCGATGAAGAAGGCGTCGAGAGTCACGAAAATCGCGGCCAGGGAAACGAAGGTCATAACCATGCTCATGGCGCACGAGACGGGATTCCGCAGGAAGATGGTTCCCATCGCGAAAACCAACATCAAAATCGAAAAGCTCCAAAAAAGGGCGAGTTGCATGGGCGGGTCGGGCGGCGTTCTACTTTTTATCGTTCCACTTGTTCACGAGCCCCTTCATTTCCCCGCCGAGTTCGCGGAGTTTGTGGATGTCGTGGACCATTTCCTGCCGCGAGAGGCCGGTAATCGAGTAATCCTTGCGAAGGTAGATCGCCTGCTCGGGGCAGACCTCCTCGCAGAGACCGCAATAAATGCAACGGATCATATCAATGTCGAAGGTCTTCGGCCGCTTCTCGACCTTTCCCCAGCGTTCGTTGGCGGGAATTTCCTCGGGATGGATCGTGATGGCGCGGGGAGGGCAGATGAATTCGCACATCTGGCAGCCCACGCACTTGTCACGGCCTTCTTCATTGCTCACGAGGGTCGGGGCGCCGCGATACCACTCGGGCATCTGGGCGTCCCACTTCTGTTCGGGATACTGCATGGTCACCTGAGTCCTGCCGGTGACCTGGCGAAGGATGTGCTTCAGCGTAATTAGCAACCCGCCAATAATGGACGGGAGGTAGATTTTTTCAGCCAAATTGAGGCGTGGACGCGTGACAGTGATGGCCATGGAAGCGGAAGGACTAGCAAGGTTTTCGGGGTGTGGCAACGCCGGACTCAACTTTTTTGACGAAGCCTGGCCTGCTCCGCGATTCCGGGCTCGGAAAGGGCCTGCCGGAGACGGGCTGCCGCCGGGGCGGGAACGAATTTTTGCACATCGCCGCCGAACAAGGCGACCTCCTTGACGATCCGCGAGCTGAGGTAGGTGTAGTCCTCTTTGGGCGTGAGGTAGATCGTCTCCAGGCGCGGCTCGAGCTTTCGGTTCATCAACGCCATCTGGAACTCGAACTCGAAATCCGATACGGCCCTCAGACCGCGGATGACAGTGAAAACATCGCGCTCCCGCGCAAAATCCACCAGCAGGCCATCCAACGGCGCAATCTCGATGGCGGGGTTGTCTCCAAGCGTGTCGCGGAGCATTTGCATGCGCACCTCCACGCCGAAAAGCGGCCCCTTCGCCTTGCTCGCGGCCACGGCGATGATCACGGATGAAAAAATCTGCGTCGAGCGCATGATCACATCGAGGTGGCCAAGGTGCACGGGGTCGAAACTGCCGGGATAGATCGCGCGCGTTTGCTTCATGGGAAGGGCCCTCTTTCACCGGATGCCAGCCGGTTTGGAAAGAGGAATCGTCCCGCCGCGCTACTCGACCGTCACGCTTTTGGCGAGGTTTCGCGGCTTGTCCACATCGCAGCCGAGTTCAACCGCGATGTGGTAGGCCAGAAGCTGAAGCGGCAAAACCGTGAGGATCGGCGCGAGGAATTCCCCGCAAGGCGGCACAAGCACGACATCGTCGCACAAGCCCGCGAGGGCCCCGTCGCCCTGGGTTCCCACGGCAATCACCGGGCCGTTGCGGGCTTTCACCTCCTCGATATTGCCGAGGTTTTTTTCATAAAGCCCGTCTTGCGGCGCGATGAAAACGCACGGCGTGACATCGTTCACCAAAGCGATCACCCCGTGCTTCAACTCCGCGCTCGGATGGGCACAGGTGGAAATGTAACTGATCTCCTTCAGCTTCAGGGCGCCCTCCAGCGCGACCGGAAAATTCGCCTGCCGGCCGAGGAAGAGGAAGCTGTTCGCCCTGGCATATTTTTTGGCGATGCGACGAACATCCCCCTCCAACTCGAGCGTCTCGGCCATGAGGTCCGGGAGTTTTTCCAGCGCATCGAGGATTTGCGCGCCGTCGGATTGCCGCAAATCCCGCATCCGGCCGAGCATCAAGCCGAGCATGGCGAGCACGAGCACCTGCGAGGTGAAGGATTTCGTGGCGGCGACGCCGATTTCCTGCCCGGCGCGAAAATCGATCCCGCCGTCACTTTCACGGCTTATCGTGCTGAAGGCGTTGTTGCAAATTCCAAAGGTCGGCGCGCCCCGTCGGCGGCATTCCCGCAGGGCCGCAAGCGTGTCGGCCGTTTCGCCGCTCTGGCTCAGCGCGAAGACCGCCGTGCCGTTTTCGAGCGGGGAATTCCGGTAGCGGAATTCGCTCGCGATCTCGCACTCCACCGGCACGCGGGAGAGGAATTCGATGATGTATTCTCCGGCGAGTGCGGCGTTGAACGAGCTGCCGCAGCCGGTGAAAATCAGATTCTCCCACCGCCTCAATTCCTCGGGCCGGCGCTCCAGGCCTTTGAACCTCGCCGTGGCCTCGTCGGCGATCAACCGCCCTCGCATCACCTCGCGCAAAATCCCGGGCTGCTCGTGGATTTCCTTTTGCATGAAATGCTGGAAATCCCCCTTCGATCCCGTCTCGGCGGAATAATCCATCGAGCGGACAACCGGCGGCGCGGCGTTGCTTCCATCAATATTCGCCACCTCGTAGGCCTCGCCGTCGAGCCAGGCGATCTCGCCCTCGTTCAAATAAACAAAATCCCCCGCCCACTCGGCCACGGCCGCCGGATCGCTGGCGAGAAATTGTCCTTTCCCGCCAAACCCCAGCGCAAGCGGGCTGCCCCGCCTCGCGGCGAGGAGAAAATCCCCCAAATCCTCGTGCACGACTCCAATCGCGTAGGTTCCCCTCACCTGCCGGAGCGCCTCACGGGCGGATTCGATCAAGGCCTCGCGGGACTTTTCCCCGCGAGCGTCGAAAGCCTCGCCAATCAACCGCGAGATCACCTCGGTGTCGGTTTGCGAGGTGAAGACATGCCCCCGGGACTCGAGGCCGGCGCGGAGATCCTTGTGGTTTTCAACGACCCCGTTGTGAACCAGCGCCAGCTTGCCCGAGGCGTCACAGTGCGGGTGCGCGTTTTCAAGCGTCACCCCGCCATGCGTGGCCCACCTGGTGTGGCAAATCCCGCTCCGTCCCGAGACGGGACGGTTCTTGATTTCCTCGACCAGCGCGGCGACATGGCCAACCGCTTTGCGAATTTCGATTTTTCCACGATCCAGCACAGCCGCGCCGGCCGAATCGTAACCCCGGTATTCCAGACGGCCGAGCCCCTCCAGCAGGAAGGGCACGGCGTCGGAATCCCCAACATACCCGACGATTCCACACATGATCAGTTGAGCGTTCCATCGAGGGGGGTGAATTCGAATCCAAGCGCCTGGAGTCCTTCGACCGTCTCGCGCAGGTATTGCGGATCCAGATACCAGTGGAAATAAAACCCGGCCCATCCATCGCGCACGACCTTGAGCGCCTTGGCACGCTTCAAGAGGTCTTCCGGCAAGCTTGGCGGCTGAATTTCATACCAACCCCAAGGGTCGATATAGCCGATCGTTTCCGGCATGCGCTTGAGACCGTAGGTGTCCCGGTAGATGAACGGCGAATTCAACTCGCTGGCCTGCGTGACGCCCTGCGAATCCTTGAAGAACAGGATGCTTCTGTCGCAGGCGAACGGGTAGATGCTGGCAAACGCCCGGTAACCCTCGGGAGTGGAGAGATAGTGCGGTGTGAGCCAACCCACCGGCGAGAAGCCGGCGTTGGCCAGGATGTTTTTCCCCCGGTTCACGCGCTTCTTCGCATTGGCAATGGTATTTCCCGGCAGCGGCCCGACCAGGGTAAGGAAACCGAATTCGTCCGCAGTGACGCGGTAGAACTCGTAGTCGTCTCCGCTGACGCCGGAGTAGGGATTCATCAACCCGTCGATCTGGTGCGTCGTTCCATGTTGGAGCACTTGCCCGCCGAATGTCGTCCAGCGCTTGATCTCCTTGGTAAAAGCGCTGTTTTTTGTGACACGCACCGTTTCGGGAACGCCATCGTTGTAGATGCCGGACCAATCGCGATATTCGGGAATGAGGCTGATCGTGAACGGCACATCGAGCGAGTCGAGCGTGCTGCCCAGAGTCTTGAGCGTCGGCAAATCATTTACAGCCGCCACATCCTCGATTCGGAAATAAGCGCGGTGCTTCTCCTCGTGGAAAATGCCTAGCATGTCGTGGAGCAAATCCTGAAAGGCCAGCGCCCGGCATTCAAAGCCGGTCGAGATCATCGGCATGTCGGCTACGACCCAGAAATTCCCGCTCTGCACGACATAAGGCCAGGATTTCCCCTCCTCATCCAGAGCCGTCGCATGAACCTTCACCTTGTTGGTGTCGAGGACTTCAAGTCGGCTCAAGCCGAGATCAAACTGATCCTTCTTCAGCTCGGTTTCCTTGTAGACAACGGTCGGGTGCTTGGCTCCCGAATAGGAAAGAAACCGAAACCCGTAACGCGCTTCGAAAGCCGGACTATAGGAATAGTCGGTGAGATTCCAGGCGTAGCGCCACAGGTTCACCCCGAGCCAAACGAACGGCCGGGTATTTGCCTCAAGGTCTGTCTGAAAGACCCCGGGCAAGGGCGTTTCGTTCCAGACCGAGGCGAGGTAGAAAGTCGCATCGTGCCCTTGCAGGTCACCTGCGAGGTATTGCGAGAACGGCTTTCGAACCACCCGGGCCTCGAAGTGCCCTAGCAGATTCTGAAGTTTCACCGAGTAGATTTCGCCAAGCCAGCCGTATTGGCCCTCGTTGTCGTAAAGAACGAGAACCGATGGGCCGACCGCGGCTTTGTCAATGCCACCTGCCGGTGGCGTGGTCAGCAGAACCGCCGCCAGAATCAATGCGGTCAGGCAACCGCATTGAATCCAGACGGTGGGAGTCCATCGTTTGAGATTTGGTGTTTGTGTATTCATGTTTTGTTCCTTCGCCCTCAAATTAGAGAGGAGGGAAACCGGGCGCGATGGGGACAACGCCCAACATGATCACACGGGCTAAAGCGGGAGCAGGGTCTGCACCGCATTGTCGATCACCCCGGAGGAGATCGCGTAGCGAGTGAGGCTGGCCGTCTCGTGGATGTGGAGTTTGTCCATCAGGTTCTGGCGGTGCTTCTCCACCGTCTTGATGCTGATATCCAAATCCCCGGCGATCTGCTTGTTCGCGTAGCCTTCGGCGATGAGCTGCAGGACTTCGATTTCGCGGCTCGTGAGCTTCACCGTGGGCTTGGAGCCGTCAATTTTCGGAGTCTCGGAGGTGATTTTTCTCATGCGGTGGGAGATCGAGGGGCTGAAAAACTTGCGCCCTCCAACCACCTCGTTGATCGCGTGGATGACGAGATTGGACGGCGAGTCCTTGAGCAAATAGGCATCGAAATCCCCGAGCATCGTTTGGTTGATGAAGTTGTCGTTTCCAAAGGCGCTGAGCAGCACCACGCGGGTTCCGGGTGCGGAATGGCGGATTTGCCGAGCCGCCTCCAGGCCGTTCATGCGAGGCATCCCGATATCCATCAGCATCACATCGGGACGCTCGGCCACCGCCATCTCGACGGCCTTCCTGCCATTGTCCGCCTCGCCAACGACTCGAATCGAATCCTCGGCATCGAGCATCATCCGCAGAGCCTCGCGAATAAAGGTGTGATCGTCGGCGATCGCGACCGTCAGGAGCTTCGCGTGGTTTTTTTTCTTGGGTTCCGGCAAGACATCCTGGCGGGCAGGAGAACGCGCTGGCTGGATTTGCCGGGGCTTCGTGCTTGGTCGATTGGATAGTTTGATTTTGGTCATGTTTTTATTTTTGGTTTTTTGTGTTGGGTTGATTATCCGCCGGGGAGCTTTTGTGGCCGTGGGAGTCGAGCCCACACGGGGTTGGATTTGGAATTCGACTATTCGCGGGCGGGAATTTGCTTCGTCTCCTCCGCCGCGAGCTTGCGGGCGGCCAGGGCGTTTCGTTCCAGCGCCGCCAGCGTGCGGCCCTCGCTGCGGACCTTGCTGTTCACGGTCTTTCCCGCGTTGGTTCGGCTTCGGTCCTCACGGGAAATGTGGATGCGGGGGGCGGGTTCGGCCCCGGTTGTTTTCTTGGGTTTGTTCATAATTGGGATGCCATCGGCGTCGGCAGACTCCGCAATTCCCCCTCCCGCGCCAACAGGGTGATCACCCCAAGGACAAAGCCCTCCAGAGCGTGTTTGATGGGAGAAACTATGAACCATCCCATGCTCGCCAAATTCGCCATCCACTACACCGTTTTCCCGGAACACAACAAACGCGTGGACACCCACTACACCGACGATCCGGTGGAGGCGGAGTTGTTCCTTTCGCAACTCTTGAAAGGCGGCGCGCGGATTTTTGAGATCAAGCACGACGGCGTGAATCTCGAACCCCACGCCTACGACCGCATGATCAAAATCGCCTCCGAAAGACTCGCCGGCCGCATGATCGGAGTGTCGCTGAAAATCGACTACGCCGAGGTGCGCCACCGCTTCGGG
>CAYOGR010000025.1:0-11276 GCA_964403605.1 uncultured Chthoniobacter sp. | reverse complement strand
GTGTCGCTGAAAATCGACTACGCCGAGGTGCGCCACCGCTTCGGGCTGGCGGTGTGAGGCCGCCATTCGAGGATTTGACCACAGGGCGCCCAGGCACACAGAGGGTGAGCACTGTCAGCAAGATGCAAGCCCGCTCGTCCTCCGTGACCTCAGTGACCTCTGTGGTCAATCCCGCGGGATTCGTATTCAGCGCCCGTCGATCAGGTCGCGATTCCTGAACAGGTAGGCCAGTCCGGACCAAGTCGAGAGCGCGACCATGATCGGCACAAAAATGTGCGTTCCCGCCCACCACGCGTTTTCAAACCAGGCGGGCCGCGCGAACTCCCTCCACGCGAGAAGGAGCAGGAAGTAAAGGATCGTCCCCATCTGCCAGGAGGTCTTGTGTTTTCCCAGCGTGTCGGCGGCCATGACGATGCCTTTCGACGCCGCCAGGGATCGCAGGCCGGTGATGAGAAACTCTCGCGATATGATGAGCACCACCGCCCAGGCCGGAATCGCCTCGTGGGCCGTGAGGCAAATGAACGCCGCCGCCGTGAGAATCTTGTCGGCGAGAGGGTCCATGAGTTTTCCGAAATCGGTGACCAGATTTTGCCGGCGCGCAATCTCGCCATCGAGCCAGTCGGTGATTGTCGCAACGACAAACAAAACAAAAGCCGCCGTGAAGCCGTAGGGAATAGTCACGGAGAAGCAAAAGACGAAAAGGGCGGCCAAAACGAGCCGTGCGAGCGTCAGGCGGTTCGGGAGATTCATGCGGGCACGGCGGGCGGCGGAAATCCCGTCACAAATCCCCGGCGGTGGCGGCTTGCCGGGCAGCGTGAGCCTGCGCGACGGCGATGTATTTTTCCGCGCTCTGGCGGAGCGAAACCAATTCCTCGGGCGTCAATTCGCGCACGACCTTGGCCGGCGATCCGATCACCAGCGAGCGGGCCGGGATTTTGGTGCGTTGGGTGACAAGAGCCCGCGCGCCGATCAGGCACTCATCGCCGATTTCGGCCCCATCAAGAACGACCGCTCCCATGCCGACGAGACACAGATCGCCAATGCGGCAGGCGTGAACAATTGCCGAGTGGCCGATCGTGCATTGCGCACCGACCACAGCCGGCAAGTCGTCCGCGAGATGAATCACCGCGCCGTCTTGAACATTTGTCCCCTCCCCGATCTCGATCGATTCAATGTCGGCGCGCAAAACAGCTCCGAAGAAAACACTGGAGTTTTGACCCAGACGCACATCCCCGACGAGTGTCGCGTTCGAGGCGACAAACGCCGCGAGGGAGGTTTTGGGTTGGCGTCCGAGGAATTTGTTGAGGCGCTCGTCGATCGTCACAAACGGGGGGGGATTTGACGCAGCAATGGTTACTTGCGTTTTGCTTCGGCAAGGAGCTGGGCCTCGGCCTCGATCCAATCGGACGAGGGATCTCCCGGCCAACCCATTGTTTGGCGGCGCTCGCCGATGTAGTAAGCGCGGGTCGCGATCTGATCCCGGGTGATGACAGGCGAGGGTTCGGGCGCCGGGGTTTTCGCAGCCGGGGCAGGCGCAGATTTGACCTTGGCGGCGGATTTCGGTGCAGCTTTGGGGGCCGTCTTGGCCGCCGGAGCGGCTGTTTTTTTGGCCTTAACCACTTTGGGCGCGGCCTCTGCTTTGCTTTTCTTGGCTGGCATAACGGGGCGATAGTTGAAACCCGCCGCAGGGATTTGCAAAATAAATCTTCAAAATTTTCCGCATGAAATTACTTTTTGGGCGTGACTGCTTTCCTGATCCGCTGGCTCGTGACGACTGTCGCGGTGTTCGCCGCCGAAAAACTCATTCCCGGCATCCATTGCAACAGCGCCGGCGCCCTTCTGGGGGCCTCGCTTCTTCTCGGAATGATCAACGCCTTCGTGCGACCGATCCTGCTCCTGCTGAGCATTCCCTTCATCATCTTGACCATGGGTTTTTTCATTCTCGTGGTGAATGCCTTGATGCTCATGCTGGTGGCGCAAATCATTCCTTCATTCTCTGTGGATGGCTTCTGGAGCGCGTTCTTCGGATCGATCGTGATCAGCCTTGTGAGTTGGATCTTGAGTTCGTTCTTTCGCACGAGTGACGGACGCATCCACACCATCACCCACCACCCGTCGATCAAAAAAGCCAACGCCCGCGTGATCGAATGAGGCTCTTCGGGCCCGGCGCGGGGCATGTCAAAATCTGCGGAATCACCAGCGAAAAGGACGCCCTCGAGTGCGTCGAAGCCGGTGTCGACGCGCTCGGGTTCAATTTTTTTCCCGGCTCCTCCCGTTACATTTCTCTGGAATCGCTCGATTGGATCCGCGGCCTGAACGGCCTGGTGGATCGTGTGGCGGTCGTCGTGAATCCCGAGCAGGAGTTGATCGACAAGCTCTGGCATTCGGGCTGCTTCGAAATGATCCAATTCCACGGCGACGAATCCCCCACCCGCTGCGCGATGTCCGGCGTGACGAATTGGATGAAGGCCATCCGCGTTCGCAACCCTGAATCCCTCGCCGAGGCGAACCGGTTTTCGACCCCGCACATCCTGCTCGATTCCTGGTCCCCGGCGGCCTACGGCGGCACGGGAAAAACGGCGGATTGGAAAATGACCGGGGAGTTTTTGGCGCAGCATCCCGAGCACCGCTTCGTGCTGGCCGGCGGCTTGACTCCCGACAATGTCGCCGAGGCGATTCGAACCGCCCGACCCGCTGCCGTCGATGTGGCCGGCGGCGTGGAGGAATCTCCCGGCAAGAAAGACCCCGCCAGGGTTCGCGCATTCCTACAAGCCGCTCGCGGGGCGCTTTGACTCCAAATCCCTGCTGGCCCTCGATCTGTTTGCAAACTAGAAAAGCGCTCCTCAAAAACCATGGCTCGATCCAAACTCCTTATCGCCTGTCCGGAGACGAATGCCGACCTGCTTTACCTCTGCGGGTTCCGCGCGCCCGACGCGTTTGCCTACCTCGAAACAGCGGGCAAAAAACACATCCTGCTCAACGACCTTGAAATCGACCGTGGCCGCGCCGAAGCGAAGGTGGATTTCGTCGAGTCCTACTCCGAATTTTCCAAACTCGCCGGGAAAACTTCCGGCAAAACGCCCCCTTACGCGAAGGTCGTCGCGACCTGGCTTCTTTCCAAGGCGGTCGAGGCCATCAAGGTGCCCGGCGACTTCCCCCTCGGCCATGCCCGCGACCTAAAAAAAGCAGGCATCGCTGTGAAGCCCGTTCGCGGGCCGTTCGTCCCCGAGCGTGAAATCAAATCCCCCGCCGAGGTGCAGGCCCTTGAACACGCGATCCGCATCGCCGAAGCGGGAATGACTCGCGGCCTCGAGGTTTTGCGGGCCTCGAAAATCCTGAAAAACGGATCCCTCTCTTTCCACGGCGCGCACCTGACCTCCGAACTTCTCCGGATCGAAATGGAAACCGCCCTCGTGCGCGCCGGCGGCGAGGCGCGGGGCGACACCATCGTCGCCGGCGGCGAGCAGGCTTGCGATCCCCACAATCGCGGCACGGGTCCGCTTTTCGCCAACCAACTCCTCATTCTCGACATCTTCCCCCGCGACATCCGCTCCTGCTTCCATGGCGACATCACCCGCACGGTCGTTCGTGGCCGCGCCACCGACGCGCAACGCCGGCTTTGGAACACCTGCCTCGAAGGCCAAAAGCTCGCTCTCGACGCGATCAAGCCCGGCACCGAGGGACACACCATTCACAACATGGTGAAAAAATTCTTCGCCGACCATGGCTACGCGACCGAGATCAAAAATGGACGCTGGCAGGGGTTTTTCCACGGCACCGGCCACGGGCTGGGACTCGAGGTCCACGAGTCCCCGAGATTTTCCGACGCGGTTTTCCAACCCGGCCAAATCCTCACCGTCGAGCCCGGGATCTACATGCCCGGCCTGGGCGGCGTGCGCCACGAGGATGTGATTCTTGTCACCGAAACCGGCTGCAAGCTCCTCACGCAATTTCCCAAGCCTTTCGAAATATGAGCACCGCCGAGCGCGAAATCGCGCGGCGCCGGACCTTCGCCATCATCTCGCACCCGGACGCCGGAAAGACCACCCTCACCGAGAAATTCCTCCTCTACGGCGGCGCCGTCCAACTCGCCGGCAGCGTGACCTCCCGAAAAAACCAGCGCGCCACCACGAGCGACTGGATGGAACTCGAAAAACAGCGCGGCATCTCGGTGAGTTCGACCGTGCTCCAGTTCGACTACAACGGCTGCGTGGTGAATCTTCTCGACACGCCGGGCCACAAGGATTTTTCGGAGGACACCTACCGCGTGCTGACCGCCGTGGATGCCGCCGTGATGGTGGTCGATGCCGGCAAGGGCATCGAGTCACAGACGCGAAAACTTTTCGAGGTTTGCCGCAAGCGTGGCGTGCCGATTTTCACTTTCATGAACAAGCTCGACCGCCCGGCGCGCCCGGCGCTGGAGCTGCTCGATGAACTCGAATCCGTCCTCGGCATCCACGCGATTCCCATGAATTGGCCACTCGGCGACGGCCCCGAATTTCGAGGGGTTTTCGACCGCGAGCAAAAAACCGTGCATCTTTTCGAGCGAACCCCCGGCGGCACCTATCGCGCTCCGGTTTCCGTGGCGGGAATCGACGACGAGACCGTGCGACGGGCTCTTGCGCCGGATGTTCACCAGAAAGTCCGCGACGATCTGGAACTCCTCGAAGGCGCGGGGGCGGAGTTCGATTTCGACGCCGTTCGCGCAGGCAAGGCCACACCGGTTTTCTTCGGCAGCGCGGCGAACAATTTCGGCGTCCAGCTTCTACTCGACAACTTCCTCCGCCTCGCTCCCCCGCCCGCTCCGCGCCAGAGCGGCGAGCAGCCCATCGAGCCCTCGTCCGAAAAATTCTCAGGGTTTGTTTTCAAGATCCAGGCGAACATGAATCCCAAGCACCGCGACCGCGTTTCCTTCATTCGCATCGTCTCGGGCTGCTTCCGCCGGGACATGAATGCCCACCATGTCCGCCTCGCCAAACCGGTGCGTCTTGGAAATTCCCAGCGCCTGTTCGCGCAGGAGCGGGAGACGGTCGACGAGGCCTGGGCCGGCGATGTGGTCGGCATCGTGGGGAATTACGATTTCCTCATCGGCGACACCGTGAGCGAGGATCCCTCGATCCGCTACGACGAGACGCCGCGCTTCGCGCCAGAGTGTTTCGCCTACCTGCGGAATTCGAGCACGGCAAAATTCAAACGATTTCGCGAAGGTCTCGACCAACTCCTCAAGGAGGGCGTTGCCCAGCAATTCGAGTTGCCCGATTCCATCCAGCGCGTGCCGCTCCTCGGTGCCGTCGGCCCGCTTCAATTCGAGGTCATGCAATACCGCCTCGAGACCGAATACAGCGCCGATTGCCGCGTCGAATCCGCCCCCTGGCAATTCGCCCGCTGGCCGATGGTGGAAGGGAAACCTCTCGCCGAGCGCCCCGAGCTGCTCCTGCCCAGTGGCTGTGCGATGGCCACGGATGCCTCGGGATTTTGGGTTGTTCTCCTGCCGAGCTCCTGGACGATCGGCTATTTGGAGGAAAAAAATCCAGGCTTCTCGTTCGGAGCGGAACCGCCCGGCGTCTGACGCTCCAGGCGGCGGCGTGGCGATTTGCGCTCTTTGGGGTTGCCTAACGGTGCCTCTCTGATACATACCACGGCTCCGCATTTCGGAGCCGTTCCGGATTGGTCACCCCCTGCCAATTCCGTAAATCTCCCAACAATCCGAAATCACCGGATACCGACACCACGACATGCCATTGAACTCACTTTTCGCAGCCGCCCTGACCTTGGATGCCCCTACGATTTTCCCCAAGGGCGATGGAAGCGGATCCTTCATTGATTGGCTCTCGAACTCGATTTTCGTGAGCGCCTTTGTCGCCCTATTCATCATCTGGTTCGCGCGCAAAGCCACCCGGCACATGTCGATCGTTCCAGGACCAACACAGAATTTTTTCGAATCCCTTGTTCAAGGCCTCTACGACGCCATCGAGGGAATTGTCGGTCACCACATGGTTGCCCGGGTGTTTTCGCTGCTGGCCACGCTGTTTATCTTTATCATTGTTTCAAACTGGTTCGCCCTCCTGCCCGGCGTGGGTTCCATCGGTTGGGGTCGCGAGGCGGCCGGCGGCTTTGAAGTCACCACCCCGATCCTTCGTCCGACCACTGCGGATCTCAACATGACGCTCGCCATGGCCACGGTTTTCATGGTTTTTTGGCTTTACTGGTCGGTCAGCGAGGTCGGCATCAAAAATTTCCTGTCTCATATTTTCGGCCCCAAAGGCGGTCTCACCGGATTCATGGCGATTCTTCTCATCCCGGTTTTCCTGTTCGTCGGCATCATCGAGGTTGTTTCCATCGCCTTCCGCCCCGTATCCCTCTCACTGCGGCTTTTTGGAAATGTGTTCGCCGGTGAAAACCTGCTGTCGACCATGATCAGCTTGGGCAAAAGTCTGAATCTGCCCGATTGGCTGGCCTACCCGATGTCCGTGATTGTTCCCATTCCTTTTTACGGTCTTGAGTTGCTGATCGGCTTGCTGCAGGCCGCCGTATTCATGCTCCTATGTGCCGTTTACATCCAACTCTCCACCTCGCACGACGAGGAGGAACACTAAAGACTTTCGCTACCGGGACCGTGGCAAGACTGCGGGCGGCAGCGGGAAAAACAACACACACAAACCAAAAATGATACCACAACTCATCGCAGAAGCCGCCGCCGTCGCGGGCGGAATCTCAGGCAGCTTAACCCTCGCCGTTGCGGGTGCCGGAGCCGCCATCGGCATCGGTATGATCGGTGCCAAAGCCGTCGAGGCTGTCGGCCGCAATCCAGGGGCCTCCGGAAAGGTGCTCACCCTGAGCATCATCGGAATGGCTCTCGCCGAAGCTATCGCGATTTACGCGCTGATCGTTGCCTTCGGAGGACGCTAACAACCCACCGCCGGGACCGCGCGGCCAACCCGCCGGTCCCGGTCTCCGGTCCGCCGCCACCAACCTCAACCGATTTCCATGGACACAGTCACCCTACTTTTCAACCAGTTCGGCGTGACCTGGCCCAAATTCCTGGCCCAGGTCATTCTTTTCCTAACCGTTTACCTCATCCTGAAGAAATTTGCCTTCGGACCCATCATCGCCATTTTCGAGGAGCGCCGCAAAATCATCGAGGAAGGGCAAGCCAACGCCGAGAAAATCAAAAAGCAACTCGCCGAGTCCGAACTGCGCTGCCAGGAAATCCTCCGCAAGGCCAACGCCGATGCGCAGCGCATTATCGAGGAGGGACGCACCAGCAGCGACGCCACCGCCCAAAAACACATCCAGCAGGCTGTCAAGGACGCCGAGGGGATCATCGCCAAGGCCAATGAAAATGTGGAACTCGAGCGCGCCCGCATGGTCGCCGAGGTGAAAAAGGAAATGGTTCACCTCGTTGTGGACACCACCGCGAAGGTGGCCGGCAAGATACTCACCGAGTCCGACCAGCAGCGCCTCGCCTCCGAAACCGCCAAGCAGCTCGCCGCCTGATCCCACAATGAAACTCAGCCGGGAAGCCCGCCGCCAAACCAAGGAACTCTTCGAACTCGCGATGGTCGACGGCCGTCTCGATGACGCCCGCCTCCGCCGCATCGCCTCGGAAATCACCGGGCGCAAGCCCCGTTCCTATGTGCAGATGCTGAAGCTCCTCACCCGCCTCGCCCGCCTGGAAACCGCCCGGCACCATGCGGTCGTCGAAAGCGCCACCCCGCTCGCCGAGGCCCTCCGCGCCGAAATCACCTCAAGCCTCATCGCCCGCTTCGGCGAAATCACCGCCGAATTCCACCACACCCCCGAACTCATCGGCGGCCTCCGCGTCCGCCTCGGCAGCGATGTCTGGGACGGCAGCATCCAATCCCGTCTCGAATCCCTGAAACTATCCTGAACCCCGTTTTTCAAAAACCATGAGCAACATCGTCCTCGAACTCGAAGAGAAAATCCGCGCCGTCAAAAGCGAAGCCACCCGCCAGACCAATGTCGGAACCGTCCGCGAAGTCGGCGACGGCATCGCCCGCATCGAAGGTCTCAGCGCCGTCATGCTGAACGAAATGATTGAATTTCCCGGCGGCATCATGGGCCTCGCCCTCAACCTCGAGGAAACCGAGGTCGGCGCCATCGTCCTCGGCGACTACACCCAGATCAGCGAGGGCGCCGAGGTCAAGACCACCGGCAATCTTCTCTCCGTGCCGGTTGGCAAAGGCCTCCTCGGCCGCGTGGTCGACGCCCTCGGGCGCCCCATCGACGGCAAGGGCCAGATCCCGCACGACAAAACCTACCCCGTTGAAAAAATCGCCCCCGGCATCATCAAGCGCCGCCCCGTGAGCCAACCGGTCCAGACCGGCATCATGAGCGTGGACGCCATGATTCCCGTCGGCCGCGGCCAGCGCGAACTCATCATCGGCGACCGCGCCACCGGCAAGACGACCATTGCCATCGATACCATCATCAACCAGGCGAAAATCAACCGCGCCGCCGAGGAATCCGGCGACCCGAATTTCCGCCCGCTCTACTCGATCTATGTCGCGGTCGGCCAGAAAAACGCCAACATCGCCCGCGTTGTTTCCACCCTCGAGGAGAACGACGCCCTGAAATACACGATCATCGTCGCCGCCACCGCCTCCGATCCCGCCGCCGACCAATACATCGCCCCCTTCGCCGGAGCCGCGATGGGAGAATGGTTCATGGATAATGGCATGGACGCCCTGATTGTGTTCGACGATCTCACGAAGCACGCGAACGCCTACCGCCAGATCTCGCTCCTCCTCAAGCGCCCCTCGGGCCGCGAAGCCTATCCCGGCGATGTGTTCTACCTCCACAGCCGCCTGCTCGAGCGCTCCGCGCGCCTCGCCGAGAATGCTGGAAACGGCTCGCTCACCGCACTCCCGATCATCGAAACCCAAGCCGGCGATGTCTCCGCCTACATTCCCACAAATGTGATCTCGATCACCGACGGCCAGATCTACCTCGAGACCGATCTCTTCTACCAAGGCATCCGCCCTGCCATCTCAGTCGGCCTCTCGGTCTCCCGCGTGGGATCCGCCGCCCAAATCAAGGCGATGAAACAAGTCGCCGGCAAGATCAAGGGCGACCTCGCGCAATACCGCGAACTCGCCGCCTTCGCCCAGTTCGGCTCCGACCTCGACGCCAAAACCAAGTCCACCCTCGAGCGCGGCGCCCGAATCGTGGAACTCTTCAAGCAACCCCAATACAGCCCCATCGCCGTCCAGACGCAGGCCGTCATCCTTTGGGCCATGCAAAAGGGCTTCTTCGATCCCATCGCCGTGGACAAAGTCAAATCCGCGCAGAACAAGCTCGTGGAGTTCATGGAAACCCGGAAGTCCGCCCTCCTCGACAAGGTCGCCGCGAAGCGCCAGTTCGACGAGGAGGTCGAGAAGGAACTCAAGGCCGCCCTGGAGGAGTTCAAGTCCTTCAACACGCTGTAAAAAATGGCGAACCTCCGCGACATCCGCCGACGCATCAAGTCGGTCAAAAACACCGCCCAAATCACCAAGGCCATGCAAATGGTCGCGGCCTCGAAGATGCGCAAGGCCCAGCAGGCGGCCCTCGCCGGTCGCGACTACGCCCAGCTTCTCAACCGCGTGATCGTTTCCCTGCGCGACGCCATCGAGCCGGGCTGCCACCCGCTCCTCGAGCGCCGCGAGGGCGGCAAGGAACTCGTGCTTTTGATGACCACCGACAAGGGACTCTGCGGCGCGCTGAACACGAATGTGCTCCGCGAAGCCGCCGCCTACGATCCCGCCAAGACCCTGTTCGTGAGCATCGGCCGCAAGGGCACCCAATTTCTCGCGCGCTTGAAGCGCCAAATGATCGCCGACTTTCCGCTCCAGGAGCGCCCGGCCTTCCCGCAGTGCAAGCAGATCTCGAAATTCTGCATCGAGAAATTCCTGGATCACACCGTGGACAAGGTGACGATCCTCTACCCGCGCTTCATCAACACGCTCACGCAGGCCCCGACCGCCTACCCGATTCTTCCGATCACCAGCCTCGACGAGGTGGGCATCAAGACCGACTACGAACCCCTGCCGCCGATCGAAGGCGGGTTGGAGTTCGAGCCCTCGCCGAATGCCGTCCTCGATGCCATCCTGCCAGCCTACATCCATTATCTCATTTACCAAACCCAGCTCGGCACCCGCGCCTCGGAACAAAGCGCGCGGATGGTCGCCATGAAAAACGCGACCGACAACGCCAAGAATTTGGTCAAAGACCTCACGCTGGAATACAACAAGGCCCGCCAGGCCGGCATCACGAACGAGATTTTGGAAATCGCCACCGCCCAGCTCGCCCTCAGCTGAGCGGGCCCGCCCGTGCTCCAACTCACCGTCCTCGCCTCCGGCAGTTCGGGAAACGCCCTGCTCGTTCGCGGAGAATCCACCACGATTCTCGTCGACGCCGGCGTGAGCGCGCGCCAACTCGAGACCCAGCTCCACGCCCTCGGCACGCCGCCGGAAAATCTCGCCGGCATCCTGCTCACCCACGAGCACGGCGACCACACCCGGGGTCTCAAGGTTCTTTGCTCCAAAAAACGCCTCCCCGTTTTCACCAATCCCCTCACGGCCGACAGCCTCCGCAAAAGCGCCATCGACACCGAGTGGCGCCTTTTCAACAGCGGCTCGGCCTTTGAGATCGGGGAACTCCGCATCCACCCCTTCTCCGTGCCCCATGATGCCGCCGACCCCGTGGGCTTCGTCGTCTCCTCGGCGAATTCCTCCCTCGGCATCCTCACCGACCTCGGCTATGCCACCCGGCAAATCATCCACGCCGTCCGGGGCGTCCACGCCCTCGTCATCGAAACCAACCACGACGAAACCCTCCTCCAAAACGACACGAAGCGCCCCTGGTCCGTGAAGCAACGCATCCTCTCGCGCCACGGCCACCTCTCCAACCAAGCCGCCGCCAAGCTCGTCGCCGAAATCGCCACCGAAAACCTCCGCCACATCCTCCTCGCCCACCTCAGCGAGGACTGCAACACCCCCGAACTCGCCTGCGAAACCATCCGCCAAAATCTCCCCGTTTCACTCCCCGCCCTCCCCGAAATCCACTGCCCCGGCTCCCCCCCGCACCCCCTCCCCCACACCATCCGGATCGGGCCTTTGGCGGACTGAACCCAAAAACGGACTTTTAGAGGTGCAGGAGGACAGGAGGAGCAGGAAGGATTTGGGGCCGTAATGAGTTCTTGCGCCTGCCACGGCGCGCGGTTGTGTCCTGAGTGGTTAATTCCGCTGGATTGGGATTTAGCAAACAGAAAATGT
>CAYOGR010000024.1:16533-23808 GCA_964403605.1 uncultured Chthoniobacter sp. | reverse complement strand
TTTTTTTAAGATCCGCAAGCGGATACTGGCGGATGGGGGGGGATTCGAACCCCCGATGCCTTTCGGCATACACGCTTTCCAGGCGTGCGCATTAGACCACTCTGCCACCCATCCCGAACTGGCGGGGAGGTTTTGATAAACGAGAACCCGGCGGATGGCAATGGCGGGCTCGATAGAAAAAGCGGCACCGCGTCGCGGGCGTCAATGACCCAGCGCGTAGGCGAGGTGTGGCGTGTAGAGCTTCGGCTCGAGCAGGAAGCTGTCGTGGCCTTTTTCCGAATGGACGGTGAGGCGGAGGTGGGGGACTTCGGCTTTTTTGAGTTCGGCGCAAATCTCAGTCTGGTAGTCGGGGTAGAAACAGCAATCGCTGTCGATCGTGAAGACGAGGTATTGCTGGTGCTTGCAGCGCGCGAAGAGCGGGTTGATGCCGGCGGTCTTGGCGTCCTTGAAGAGATCGAACTGCTGCCAGGCGTCGATGATCCGGAGGTAGCTGTTGGCATCGAAGCGACGGACGAATTTTTGCCCCTGATACAGCATGTAGCTCTCGAGGACACTGGAGATGCGATACCAGGGGATGTCCACCTCGGGCTGGACGATCGCGGTCTTGGCGCGCTCCTCGATGGCGTCGGCGTAGAAGAAGGTCTTGTGGCTGATCATTCGGGCGAGGGCGAGGCCATGGACGGGGCCGGGCTGGCCGAAGTAGTCGCCTCCGAGAAAATCGGGGTCGCGCGTGATGGCGATGATTTGCTCGAGGTTGTGCATCTGCTGGAGGCCGTGGGCGCGGAGGCCGGTGGCGATCGGGATGACATTCACCACGCGCTCGGGGTAGTGGAATGCGAAGTCGAGAGCGCACATGCCGCCGAGCGAGGCCCCGACGACGGCGTGGAGTTTTTGAATGCCGAGATTTTCCAGGATCGGAAGCTGGGAGCGCACAATGTCGTGCACCGACACGCGCGGGAATTTGGAGCCGTAGGGTTTTCCGGTTTCGGGATCGGTCGAGGTCGGCCCGGTGGAGCCGTAGCAACTGCCGAGGTAGTTCGCGCAGATGATGAAAAATTTGTCGGTATCCAGGGCGCGGCCTTGGCCGATGAAGCCATCCCACCAGCCGGTGTGCATTTCCTCGGTCCATCGGTCGCCGGTGCCGGGAACGGCCTGATTCATGCCGGCGGCGTGTTGGGCTCCGCTCAGGGCGTGGAAAAGCAGGATGGCATTCGAGCGGTCGGCATGGAGTGTGCCGTAGGTCTCGAACGCGATGGTGACGGATGGCAACTCGCCGCCGTCCGCGGTGACGAAGGGTTCGTCCGCGCTGCCAAAAGTCAAAAACCGGGTTTCGACCGTTCCGACGCCTTGGGACATGGCAGATTTATTTTCTGGCCGCTGCGAGGGCTTGGGCGGGATCGTCGGCTGTGCCCCCGTGGAGGCAGATGGTTTCGAGCTTCATGGAGAAAATTGGAAAGTGACACCAGAGTAGGAAAGAGGGGCGGGTGGCGCAAGGGTTTCGGTGGCGGGGAGGGTGTGTGACTTGCCGCTTGTGAAGCCCGGGCGTGTGACTTAGTGTCAAGCTCGAAATGATCGCTCCTCGCAGTTCGGACAACGACGGGCCGATCACATGGATTGGAAGTTTCCCGGTGCATGTGAGCACGGTTCTCGCGGGTGTCCATGCGGCAACGCTGATTCTGACGGCTTTGGCTCTCGCGGCCGGGGCGGAGTCGGCGTTGCAGACCTTTGTTTTTTCGAGCACGGCGGTGACCAACGATTTCTCGATCTGGCAATTGGCCACCTATGCGTTCGTTCATATGCCGCCGTATTGGCTCTTTTTGATCGAGCTTTACCTGTTGGTGGTGTTTGGCCGGGAAATCGAGACTTACCTTGGCCGCTCGGCGTTCATTCGATTCTATCTGACGCTCCTTTTGGCACCGACCTTGATGTTCACCGCCGCCGATTGGATGGGGTGGCACACGGGATATGCCGGGTCGAGCGCGCTGCATTTCGGGGTTTTTGTCGCCTTCGCGCTGATTTATCCGACGGCGGAGATTTTTTTCGGCATCCAGGCGAAATGGATCGCCCTCGCTTTGTTGGCCATCAACTCGCTGCAATGCCTCGCGCTCTCCGATTACGAGGCTTTGGCGGTCCTGGCGGTGGATTCGGTGGCCGCCTGCCTGTTTATCGCGCGATTCCAGGGGCGATTGTCCATGAATTTTCCTCCCCGGCAGCGGGTCTCCGTCGCCCGCGCGCCCGTCCGCGCCACGCCCAGCGCTCCGGCCGTGGAAGCCGAGGAGGAGGATTTGCACGAATCGATCGATCCGATCCTCGACAAAATCTCCCGCTCCGGGCTTGCCAGCCTGACGGTGCGCGAGCGGAACCGTCTTGAAAAAGCCCGCCACAAGCTCATCGCCAAGGATGGGGGCTCTTGATTGACCCATGCCCGAAAACTCCGACTCCGCCCGCCCGAAAACCGAGATCGACCCCCACCTGAAGGATCCCTGCTATGTCAACGCCCTGTCGCATTTTTACCGCGGCGAGCTGGGGCGGATCATGATTTGGCGGCAGAGGCTGGATGTCACGACGACCTGGGCGATCACCACGAGCACGACGATTATCGGGGTCGCCTTTTCGCTGCGCGATGTGCCGCATATCATATTCTTTTTCAATCTGATGCTTGTATGGATCATGCTCTGGATCGAGGCGCGGAGGTATCGGTTTTATGACGCCTTCCGGGGGCGCGTGCGGATGCTGGAATCCCATTTTCTGGTTCCTATCGTCGCCCAGAGTCCGAAAATCCTCGATGGCCAATGGCGACGCCTCGTTTGCGAGGATTTGATTTTGCCCTCGTTTAAAATCAGCCGCCTTGAAGCGGTCGGGCGGCGCATGAAGCGTAATTATATTTTTATTTTCGCCATCGTGATTCTGGCCTGGACGCTGAAAGTCTTCCTGCACACGCCCAAGCCGATCCATTCGTTCTCCGACTTCTATTACGCAATGGCCGTCCAACAGCTTCCCGCGTGGCTGGCGTTCGGGTTTTACATTGGAACGGTCCTGGCGAGCCTGGCCCTGCTCATTCTCGTGCTCCGCACCTCCAGCGAAGAAGTCAACGAGTTCGGAAACTCGAACCCTTCGCTATGGAAAATCTAGGCGGCGTCGCCCGGCTGCAGGAAATTGTCGCCCGGCTCCGTGCGCCGGACGGCTGCCCGTGGGATCGCGAGCAGACGCACTCGAGCCTCCGAGCCCTGCTTGTCGAGGAATGCCACGAGGTCATCGACGCCATCGAGCGGGCCGATGATGCGAATCTTTGCGAGGAACTCGGCGATCTGTTGCTCCATGTCGTCATGCACGCGCAATTGGCCGGCGAGCGGGGGGCCTTCACGCTCGAAGAAATTGCCGCCACGATTTGCGAGAAAATGATCCGCCGCCACCCGCATGTCTTCGGCGACAAGCTCGCGGCGGATTCCGAGGCCGTCTTGAAGCAGTGGGAGCAAATCAAGCGCGAGGAAAAAGGAAACGATGGGGGTTTGCTCGACGGCGTGGCCCGTTCGCTTCCCGCGCTCCTTCGCAGCCAAACCCTGCAAAAAAAAGCCGCCCGCGTCGGGTTCGACTGGCCGGATGTCGAGCCGGTTTACGGCAAACTCGCCGAGGAGATCGGGGAGGTTCGTGAGGCTTTTGAACAAAACGACCCCGCCGCCGTGGAGGCGGAGATCGGCGATCTTCTTTTCTCCGCGGTGAACCTGGCTCGAAAGCTGGGGGTGGATGCCGAGACCGCCCTCGCCGGGGCGAACAAGCGGTTCGCTTCCCGCTTCCGCCACATCGAGCAAACCCTCCGCGCCGAGGGTCGCGAGTGGGAGGGAACATCACTCGAGGAACTCGACCGTCTTTGGGAGCAAGCCAAACGGACATGAGCGGAACGGCCTCGGGAGTTTCCGCATTTGTCGTTTGCAAAAACGAGGCCTCCAACATGGAGCGCTGCCTGGCCAGCCTCGCGTGGTGCGACGAGATCGTGGTCGTTGATTCCGGCTCCACCGATGGAACGCTCGATATTTGCACGCGGCATGGGTGTCGGGTCGTTCATCGCGATTGGACCGGCTATGTGGATCAAAAAGCCCATGGATTGTCGCTTTGTTCGCGGCCTTGGATTCTAAATCTCGATGCCGACGAGGAGGTTTCGCCGGAACTTCGCGAGGAAATCCAAGCGATTCTCCGCCGGGATGCCGAGGGTTCCGTTCGGGAGGAGGGTTTTGAACTTCTGCGCGTAGTTTTTTATCTCGGCCGCTGGTGGAGGCGTGGAGGCTGGCATCCCGAATGGCGTCTCCGTCTGGCCCGTCGCGGCAAAGTCACTTGGCATGGCGAGGAGCCGCACGAGCACGCCCGCGTTCAGGGCCCCGTCTCGAGGCTTCGCGGGGAGTTGCGCCATTACACCTACCGCGACATCGCGGATCAGGTCGCCCGGATGAATTCGCACACCTCCGCCGCCGCGCGTTCGTTGCATGCCAAGGGCCGTCGGGCCGGACTCGCCGATCTTTGGCTCAAACCCAAGGCGCGGTTTTTTAAATTCTACATCCTGCGGAAAGGCTGGCGCGAAGGGCTGCCTGGCTTCCTCGTGGCGTGCATGGAAGCGGTCTCGGTTTACTTGAAATACTTCAAGCTCTGGGAACTCAACCGCCGGGGTTGAGAGTTCAAATCCAGACAGCCGGAAAGATTCATAATCCAAAACATTATTCTTGATAAGCATAATGTTTGGCTTTCATTTTGGTTCCGTGAAGCTGGCATTTACAAATCGGAGTCGGGAGTTGGAGGATCTGGATAACGCCTCGCGGACGGGCGGCTTGGTGGTGCTTTTCGGCCGGCGGCGTGTTGGCAAGACGCGCTTGCTCACAAGGTGGTTGGAAAAGCGGGGCGGATACTACAGCCAAGCAATCGAGGCGGCCGTGCCGATGCAGATCGAGCAGACCGTCCGTGACATCGGCGCGGCGCTTCCGGCCGGCATCCAGCCCAAGACTTGGATGGAATTTTTTGAACTTCTGCGCTACGGCCCGGCGGGAACCGTGCTGTGTCTGGACGAATTTCCCTATCTGGTGGCCTCGGATGCCTCTTTGCCGAGTGTGGTGCAGCGTTGGCTTGATCATCACCGGCCGGAGGGATTCACGCTTGTGCTTTCAGGATCCAGCACAGGAGCAATGAACGAGTGTTTCCTGAACCGCTCGGCGCCGCTCTACCAGAGGGCGCGAAAACTCATTCACCTGGAGCCGATGGATTACGCCGCCTTCTGCGGGGCTTGTGGGCTGGACCTCGCGAGCGGCGACTCCTTCACCCGCTACGCGCTGGTGGGAGGCATTCCGAAATACTGGGAGTTTGTCGAGGCAGGAGCCACGGCACTGGATTTGGCCGAGGAGCTGTTCTTCGGGCGGTCGGCTTTTTTGGAGGACGAGCCGTTGCGCATTTTGCGCGAGGAGGGGATCGCGGGTCTGACGCCGCTCTCCGTTCTGGAAGCGGTCGGCCGAGGTGCGTCGAAAACCTCCGAGATCGCCGCCCGGCTGGGAACCGCTCAAACCAATCTCGGGCGGACGCTGCAACAACTGCTCGATGCTTCCTTGCTCGAGCGCGAAATCCCCTTTGGCGAAAGCCTTCGAACGACCAAGAAAACACTTTACCGCATCAGCGATCCGGCGATCCGGTTTTGGTTCGGGGTTTACTCCCCGCAGCGAACCACATGGCACCGGCTGGGGGTGGAAGACAAAATCAAACTCCTGCACGACCATGCCGCCACCGTCTTCGAGGATTACTGCCGCTCGCGCCATCCCGGGGCAGCGAGGTATTGGGAAGCAGGGGCTGAGTTCGACTACATCCGGAAAGACGGCGATGGTGTTGTGGTTTCCGAAGTGAAATTTAAAAAACTTACCGCCACAGAAAAGACCGGGCTGAAAAAACAGCTCGCGGAAAAATGGAAGGCCAGCGCCGCTTCACACAAATACACCCGAGCGGCATTTGAAATCCTCGACACCTCGTCGCTGAAAGGATGACTCCTGCCAAAGGCTCCAAGGTTTTGGATTTTCGAAGGAGTTCTCTTCGATAGGTCCCGGGGAGCGCGCCCGCCTTGGGCGGAACCGCCAGCAACCGACGGCGGGCGAAATCCCCGCTTCAGCGCGCTTTCACCGGGGCTTTGCCGGACTTCGCGGCTTGCGAGGCGTCCTCGCCCGCGCCGGAGGCGTTGGCCAAACCGGCGTCTTCGGGCGGGAGGAAGGCTTGGAAGCGCGATTTGTCGATGGCCTTCATGTAGGCCTCCTGCGGGCCGACATTTCCCGCGAGGAGATGCTCCCAGATGGCGTCGTCCATGAACTGCATGCCTTGGCTCTTTCCGGCGACGATCACATCCTGGAGTTTTTGGGTGGCGCCCTCGCGCACGATGGCGGCGACGGCGTTGTTCACGACGAGGATTTCGTTCACAGCCACGCGGCCGGAGCCGTCCTGCTTTTTCATCAGGAGCTGGGCGACGACTCCGCGCAGGGAGGCGGCCAGCATCGTGCGGACCTGGGCCTGTTGGTCGCTCGGGAACACATCGATCATGCGGTCCACCGTCTTGCGGGCGTTGTTCGTATGAAGGGTTCCGAAAACCAAAAGCCCCGTCTCGGCGGCGGTGAGCGCGAGGGAGATGGTTTCCAGATCGCGCATTTCACCCACGAGAACGATGTCGGCGTCCTCGCGCAGGGCCGCCTTCAACCCCGCTGGAAAGGACGCCGCGTGCTCGGGCACTTCGCGCTGGGTGATGATGCTTTTTTTATTCCGGTGAACGAATTCGATCGGCTCCTCGATGGTGACGATGTGCCGGGAGAAGTTGGAATTGATGTAATCGATGAGCGCCGCGAGCGTGGTGCTTTTTCCAGAGCCGGTGGGGCCGGTGACGAGAACGATGCCGCCGCGCATGTGGCCGAAGGTTTTGATAATTTCCGGCACCTTCAGATCCTCGAGCGTTTTGATTTTGGTGGGAATGATCCGGAAGACCGCGCCGTAGCCGTGGGTCTGCTTCAGGTAGTTGCACCGAAAGCGGTTGTCCTCGTTCATCTCGTAGGCGAAATCGAGGTCGCCGCTTTCCTCGAAACGCTGCCAGCGCTCGGGAGTGCAAATCTCGCTGAGCATGTAGCTCATTTCCTCCTGCGTGAGCGGCTCCTCGCGGATGGGGACGATCTCGCCATGGCGACGGATTTTCGGCGACTGGCCCTCGGCGAGGTGGAGGTCGGAGGCGCCGCTGTCGATGAGAACCTGAAAAAACTGGTCGATGTAGGGCAT
>CAYOGR010000024.1:0-16433 GCA_964403605.1 uncultured Chthoniobacter sp. | reverse complement strand
GGTCGGAGGCGCCGCTGTCGATGAGAACCTGAAAAAACTGGTCGATGTAGGGCATTTTTTTAGAAATTTGAGATTTGAGATTTCAAATTTGAAATTCTCCGGAGGGGGCTGGCGGTTTATTGGTAGCCGGTGATTTTCATCATGTCGGCTTTTTGCTCGGCGCGATAGACGGCCTCCTCGGCGGAGATGATTCCGGCTTGGAAGAGTTCGATCAGGGAGTCGTCCATGAGTTTCATGCCGAGTTTTTTTCCGGTTTGGATGATGCCGGGGAGCATGAAGGTTTTGCCCTCGCGGATCACATTGCCCACCGCCGGGGTGTTCATGAGGATTTCAATGGCGAGGGCGCGGCCGTTGCCGTCGGCGCGGGGGACGAGTTGTTGGGAAATGATCCCGCGCAGGGATTCGCTCACCATGATGCGGATCTGGTCGCGCTGGTCGGTCGGGAAAACATCGAGCAGGCGGTCGAGCGTGCGCGCGGCATTGCTGGTGTGGAGCGTGCCGAGGACAAGGTGGCCCGTCTCGGAGGCGGTGATGGCGAGGGAGATCGTCTCGAGATCGCGCATTTCACCGACCATGATGACATCGGGATCTTCGCGGAGCGCGCCGCGGAGGGCGTTGGCGAAGGATTTGGTGTGGGTGTGGACCTCGCGCTGGGTGACATGGCAACCGCTCGACGGGATGATGTATTCAATCGGATCCTCGAGCGTGATGATGTGGTCGTGGCGCGAGCGGTTGATCTGGTCCACGAGCGCGGCGAGCGTTGTGCTTTTGCCGCTGCCCACGGAGCCGGTGACGAGCACGAGGCCGTTGTGGAATTCCGTGAGGAGGCGCAGCTGCTCGGGCAGCCCCAGCTCCTCCATCGAGCGAACCTTGTCGCTGATGATTCGGAAAACAAGGTCGTAGCCGGTGCGTTGGCGGACAACGCTGGCGCGGAAGCGCCCGATCCCGGTGGAGTAGGCGAAATCGACATCCCCTCGAGCGGCGAGTTGCTCCTTTTGATTTTCCGTCAAAAAGCCCATGGCGAGCGTTTCCGTGTCGTGGGCGGTCAACGGCGTGGCCTGCTGCCAGATTGGCTCGAGAAGGCCAAAACGGCGCCAGATGGGCTTGGAATTCACACTCAGGTGGATGTCCGAGGCGCTGGACTCCTTGGCGACAGCCAAATACTGGTCCACATGGGTGAGTCCGGCGATTGAGTCAGGGGCAACTTCTTCCATGAAAAATAAGGGCTCTTTCCTTAGGTGGATGGCGGATTGAAGTCAAACCCGCCCGCCTCTGGGCTATGGGTTTTTCGCAAAAAAAAACGCCCCGCTTTTCCGAAGAAGAAGCGGGGCGTGTGAAGGTTTGATTTGGGATCAGGCGGTCGCAGCGGCTGCGTCGCGCTCTTTCATGGCCGCCTTGCGGCTGAGCTTCACGCGGCCTTTGTCATCCACGCCGATGCATTTGACCCAGATCGAGTCGCCCATTTTCACGACATCCTCGACCTTGTTCACGCGGAAGTCGGCGAGTTCGGAGATGTGGCAGAGGCCGTCCTTGCCGGGCAGGACCTCGACGAAGGCGCCGAATTCCTTGATCGAAACGACGGTGCCCTGGTAGAGCTCGCCGATGGAGATTTCCTTGGTCATGCCGAGGATGATCTCCTTGGCCCGCTTCAGGCTGTCACCATTGTTCGAGTAGATGTGCACCGATCCGTCGTCCTCGATGTTAATTTCGGCTCCGGTTTCGGCCACGATGCCTTTGATGGTCTTGCCGCCAGGGCCGATGATGAGACCGATCTTGTCGGGGTTGATGCGAACGGTCTCGATGCGCGGCGCGTAGGGGCTGAGTTCCGTGCGCGGCGCGGAGAGGACGCTGTTCATGACCTCGAGGATTTTCGTGCGGGAGGCTTTGGCCTCGGCGACGGCCTCGAACATGATCTCATGGGAAATGCCGGGAAGCTTCAGATCGAGTTGGAACCCGGTGACGCCTTCGCTGGTGCCACAGAGTTTGAAGTCCATGTCACCGAAGTGGTCCTCGCTGCCGATGATGTCGGTGAGCGTGGTGTAGCGCTTGAGTTGGTCGCCTTCGAATTCGGTGACGAGGCCGACGGAGATGCCGCCGACGGGGCGGCGGAGCGGGACGCCCGCGTCCATCAGGGCGAGCACGCCGGCGCAGACGCTGGCCATCGAGGTCGAGCCGTTGGATTCCATGACTTCACTCACGACGCGGAGCGCGTAGGGGAAATCCTTCTCGCTGGGAATCACGGGTTCGATCGAACGCTCGGCGAGGGCGCCGTGGCCGATCTCGCGGCGGTTCTGCCCACCGAAGCGGCCGGTTTCGCCGACGCTGAAGGGCGGGAAATTGTAATGAAGCATGAAGCGCTTGGTGTCCGGACCGCCGCCGTAGGAGTCGATCATCTGGGCTTCTTCGGCGGGAGCGAGGGTCGCGATGCCGAGAGCCTGCGTTTCGCCGCGGGCGAAGAGCGCGCTGCCGTGGGTGCGGGGCAGGAGGCCGACTTCGCCGGAGAGCGGACGGAGATCGTGGAGACCACGGCCGTCGCAGCGTTTTTGGCGATCGAGGATGCTCACGCGGAAGGCTTTTTTCTGCAGGTAATCAAACGCCTGGGAGATCTCGAATTTCGAAGCGGACGGGAATTTGGCGAGAACGGCTTTTTCGACCTCCTCGCGGAGGGCGCCGACGGCTTTCGAGCGGTTCACTTTGCCGCTGGTGTAGATCGCGGCTTCGATGCGGTCGCCGGCGACCTGGTAGGCGATTTCGGAAATGGCGACATCCACTTCGAAGAGCGGCACCGAGCGTTTCGCCTTGCCGACGGCGGCGGCGAGGTCGCGCTGGGCCTGGACGAGGACCTTCACGGCCTCGCGGGCGAAATCGAGGGCGGCATTGAAATCGGCCTCGGGAAGTTCGTTGGCGGCGCCTTCGATCATGATGACTTTTTCGCCGTCGCCCACATAGACGAGGTCGAGATCGCTGTGCGCACGGTCGTCATGCGTGGGGTTGATGACGAACTGGCCGTTGATGCGGCCCACGCGCACGGCACCGATGGGACCGGCGAACGGGATGTCCGAAACGCAGAGCGCGGCGGAGGCACCGTTGATGGAAAGCATGTCGGGGTCGTTCTGTCCATCGGCGCTCAGGAGGAGCGTGATGATCTGGGTGTCGTAAAGGTAGCCCTTCGGAAAGAGCGGGCGCAGCGGACGATCGGTCATGCGCGCGGTGAGGATTTCCTTTTCGGAGGGACGGCCCTCGCGCTTGAAGTAGCCGCCGGGGAATTTGCCGACCGCGGCCGCCTTTTCCTTGTATTCGACGGTGAGCGGGAAGAAATCCTGGCCTTCCTTGATGGTGGTGGCCGAGACGGCGGTGACGATGACGACGGTGTCGCCGCAACGGACGGTTACAGCGCCGTCGGCGAGTTTGGCGAGTTTGCCGGATTCAAAAACGATTGGAGTGTTGCCCGCTTGGGCAGTGGTGGTATGGGACATGGAATTAATAACAGATAAATGCCACCGAATGGCGGCAGGGGTTGATAGGATGTGAGGAGCCCCGGAGATTTCCGGGGCTGTCAGGTTTCTTGGACTCTCGCTTACTTGCGAAGGTCGAGTTTCTCGAGAACCGTCGCGTAGCGGTTGGAGGCCGTGTTCTTGAGGTAATCAAGCAGGCTTCTGCGGGTGGCGACGAGTTTGAGCAATCCCCGGCGGGACGAATGGTCCTTTGCGTTGGTTTTGAGATGCTCGGTGAGGCTCTGGATGCGTTTGGTGAGAAGCGCGATTTGCACATCGGCGCTTCCGGTGTCTTTCGCGTGGAGGCGGAGGCCGTCCACTTCATTTGCTACAGCTGCTTTTGCCATTTTTTCTTTTTTCTAGTTTTGGAAGGCAGGGAGAATCCCACAGCTCCCAGGGATTGGCAAGGACAAACTCGGGACGAGAAAAGGCTGGGGCGGTCTGCGCCGGCGACGCTATAAGATTTGCCCATGAAAGCCCGTCTCACGAAAGATTTCGTCCTCGAAGCCGCGCAGTTCCTGCCGAACGCCCCCGAGGGCCACAAGTGCGGCAAGATGCATGGCCACACCTTCACGATTGAAATATCGATCGAGGGCGAGGTCGATCCCGCGACGGGCTGGATTTACGACCATGCGCGGATCAGCGCGGCGATGAAGCCGATCATCGCCCAACTCGACCATTCGGTGCTCAACGACATTCCCGGCCTGGAAAATCCCACAATCGAGCTGATGGCGCATTGGCTTTGGATAAAATTGGAACCTCAGCTCCCCGGCCTCGCGGAGATTGTGATCCACGAGACGCCGTTCGCGCGGTGCTCGTATCGCGGGGAGTAGCGTTTCTCAGGTCGCGGCGGTCCGCCGGGGGGCGAGAAGCACCCGCGCACCCAAAATCGCCACGCCGATCCCCAGCAGGCCCAAAACCCCGCAGGTGGCGACGAGGGGCCAGTTTCCGAGTTCGGCATTTTTCCAGAGGGAGATCATGGTCGAGGCCAGCGTGGTGGCGAACATCAGGATGGCCGGAACCAGCGTGAATCCCCAGCGGCGGCCATTGTCGCGGAGCCACACCGAGGCGACGAGCAGGGCGATCGCCCCCATCATCTGGTTTGCCGAGCCAAAGACCTGCCAGAGCATCGGCAGGGTGTTCGAGCGGGAAATCAGAAACATCAAACCCACGCAGAGCGAGGTGTTGAACCAGGCGCTGCGCAGAACCGGGTGCGGGTTCCGGAAAAGAAATTTCCAGATCTCCTCGAGAAGGTAGCGGTTGAGGCGAACGGCGACATCCAGCGTGGTCACGACGAAGCCCTCCAGCAGCAGGATGCCGAGAATAGTCCCCGCCCAGAGCGGAAGCCCGAAGGCCGTGTGGACCAGCGTGCCGGTGGCCAGCGACACGGCGAGGATTGGATTTTTTTCGCCGTAGGTGATGTGGCGGTAGTTTTCCCAATCCATGCCGACCAGCAGGGTCAGGATGATCGAGACGGCGAGCATCGACTCCAGAAGCATCGAGCGGTAGCCCACCTTGCGCGCGTGGGTTTCGCAGGAAAGCTGGCGTGCGGTTGTGCCGCTCGAGACGAGGCAATGGAACCCGCTGATCGCCCCGCACGAGACCGTGATGAACAGCATCGGCCAGAGCATCCCGACATATTGGAGGCCGGTTTGGAGGTTCCACACCGGAATCATTTCCCCGGCGCTTTGCGGTGCGATCGGGATTTCCGGAAACCGCCCGCTGAATCCCGCCACAATCAGGCCCGCCACAACGGCGATCATTCCGGCGTAGAGGATTTGGACATTTACAAAATCCCTCGGCATGAGGAGCAGCCACACGGGAATCGCCGAGGCCAGCAGCACATAGGCCGTCATCATGACACGCCAGGTGTCGGCCGAAACAACCACGGGATGGATGATTCCGAGCACGACCGAAACCGCGCAGACCAGGGCGGCGATCGAGTAGTTGAGCCATGCGGGTGTGCGGCGTTTGTAGATCATCCAACCCAGCAACGGCGCGCAGAGCGTGATAAAAAGCACACTCGTCGAGGCGATGCCGCCGATCTTCGCGATCAGGACGGGTTGGCCGTTCTCGACCTTCACCACGGTCGGCAGGCCGTCCCCATGATGGAACGGGTGCATGCCCAGCGAGTCGGCGGGTTTTTCCAGCGCGGCGGCGAGTTGTTCGGGGCTGGCCGGATCGATGCCGACCTTTTCCGCAGGATACATGCTGGTCAGGGCCGTGACGCTGAGATTCAGGAAAGTGGCTGTGATCATTAGCAGGCCGATCACCAAAAATCCGACGATCAAAATGTAGCCCGTCGGCCCGAGATAGGTTCTGGCGATGTCCGCCACCGAGCGGCCCTGTTCCCGCGAGGAAATGAAAAGGGTGACCATGTCATGGACTCCGCCGAGGAGAGTGGCGCCGATGACCACCCAGAGAAGCGCCGGCAGGTAGCCGTAAACCAGGGCGAGTGTCGGCCCCACGATCGGTCCCGCGCCGGCGATCGCCGCGAAGTGGTGCGCGAAGAGCACATAGGGCTTGGCGGGCACAAAATCCCGGCCGTCGCTCCTCGACACGGCGGCGGTCTGGTTTTTGGAATCCACGCCGAGGGCGCGCTCGAGGAACGAGCCGTAGAAGCGCTCCGCAAGCCAGTAGCACAGCAAAGCCCCTGCCAGGATGGTGAGAAGGATCGAACCCACGCGCCGGATGTTGTCGCGGAGCGGATTCCTGTGCAAGCATGGCTCCATGACCGCCATCCGCGTTGCCGCCATCTTGGGTTTTCTGGGCGTGAGCCTCGGAGCCTTTGGAGCCCACAGCCTGAAAGCCCTCCTCGAAGCCCATGCCACAACCGCGATTTGGCAAACGGCCGTTCTTTACCACCTTGTCCATGCCGTCGCCGCGCTGTGGGCCTCCGAAAAACGCCCCGCCATCGTGTGGGTCTGGGCCGCCGGGGTGGTGGTTTTTTCGGGAACGCTCTACCTGCTCGCCGTAACCAATATCCGCTGGCTCGGCGCCATCACGCCGATTGGCGGGATTTTGTTTCTCATCGGCTGGCTGATGATTGTTTTCAAAAGGAGTTGAACAAACACGCGGTCCGGTTGTCATTTTTAGCGCCATGAAGAAACTTGCCGCCCCGCTCCTTTGTCTTGCCGCCGCCCTTTCGCTCGATGCCGCGCCCGTCTTGAGTTCCTCGATGAGTCTTTCGGAAACCGACTCCGCCTACACCGTGAAGATTGGTGTGCCGGAGAAAACGCCGGTGAATGTGCGCCTCGCGGGGCGTCGGCTTTTGTTGGAAACCAGCTCTGGCGACAACGCGCCGAGCTATGAGCAAAGCCTCCAGCTCCCCGCCGCCGTTCCCGATGCGCCGCTTGGCATCCAGCGGGACAGCGGGGAGATGGTGATCACGATTCCCAAGGGCGGCCCCGCGCCCTCGAACTCCGCCGCTCCCGATCCGTTTCGCGAGGCCTTCGCGGGGTTGGATGATTTCGATGCGATGCGCGACGACATGCTCAAGCAGGCCGCCGCGTTGATGAACCAATTCGGCCAGGCGACCAAATCCCCCGCTGGAGGCGGAACCGGCATGGATATGCTCCAATCGCTCCTCAATCAATCCGGCCTCGCAGGGGTGGTCGGAGGGGGATTGGTGGGCACCTTCGAAATGCGCGAGGAGCCGGACCGCTATGTCCTCGTCTCGAAAATCCCGGAGGCGCAGGCGAAAAATGTGAGCGTGAATGTGGACAATGAACGCTTCGTGACGATCACCACGAAGCAGGACAAAAGTTCGCAGGCCGGCGGGTTGTCGGCGTTCGGCGCCTCAAGCTCCACGCAGTCGATCACGCTTCCCGGGCCGGTGAGGGTCGAGCGGATGACGATGGATTACAAAAACGGCCAACTCGAGGTGACGCTGCCGAAAGCGTGATATCCCGGCGTCAGGGTTGCGGCAGTTTTGTGACATCCAGGGGATTTTCAGAAAGGTCGCGCGCATCGGGCAACGGGGCCGATGACGGGTCGGCGGATGTGGCGCATCCGCCAAGCATCAGCAGGGACGCGAGAAAAATGGCCAGAAGCACGGCTTGCATGGGTTAAAATGTTACCCCGATTTCCGCTCCGATGACGAGCGAATTGGGGATGTTCCCCGTTCCGCCGGGGCGAATCACATACTGCAAGCTGGGCATCACATAAAGCCACGGCGTGAGTTGCGCCCGGTAGTCCCACTCGAGCACCCACTCATAGGTCGGATCCCCCAGCCCCTCCGCCTCCTGCGCCGCAGCGAACCGTCGGCTCATCGTGCCGTAATACGAGCCGAACAACGCCCAGTCGTTCGGCCGCGAGGGGATGATCCCCTGCCATCCGCCACCCGCTCCGCAAAAAAATGGAAACTGCGCGAGTTCGGTCTGCGGCGCGTAGACAAAGGAATACCACAGCGTGACGCCCTCGTCCGCGCCGGCCCGTTCGCGCCAGACCATCTGCTCGCCGATCCAGTAAAACCCATGGGAATACGGCGTGCTCCCGCCTCCGTAGGTCGGGTAGTCCCAACTCGACCAGTAGCCGCCGATCTTGTGGTTGCCGGTCAATCCCTCCGCCGACCCGCGCCACACATCCGGCGCGCGGTTTTTCCATCCGACCTCGCCGAACATCTGAATGCCGTCGTCCGCCCCGAATTCCATGTTCATCCCGTGGTTGGCGATCACGGAATTCGCCCTTGTGGCTTGGTAAATGCCATAGCGAAATGTCCAATCCTGATGCGGTTCGGCCTTGAATACCGCAGCCCAGGTGGAGCGGCTGGCGCTGGATGTCCAGTAGGTGTTGTAGCCCATGACGGGCGTGTGGCCATCGATGCCGCCGATGTAGAGGTTGAACATGTCCATCGACACAAAATCCTGCCCCATCGGCATCCGGCCGAGCTTCAGGCTGTAGCGCTCGTCCGCCCAGCGTTGCTCGAAGTAGAGTTGACCGAGAGCCACTGTGGGAAGTGTCGAGACCTGGGCGACATCGAAATAGTTCCCCACATGGGCCTGGGAAAGATCCCTGCCGGAGGCATCAACCATGCTCGCAACAAAATACCCGCCCCTCCAGCCGGAGAGTTTCTCCAACTCCGCCACCAGGATCACCTGCACCTGCCCGAAGTAGCAGAAGCCCTGGCTCCGCCCGCCCACGGGGTTGCCCATCAGGTCGGTCGTGAAGCTGCCTCCGAGAAAAATCCCGTGGTCCTCGAGCGCTTTCCGCACCGGCACAAACCCATCAAGCGCCCGATCCCCCTCGATCCAGCTCCTCCACGGATTCGGCTCGGGATTGGCTGTAGCCCCCCCCGCGCCGGCGATGGCAAGCAGGAGCAAGCCGGCCGCGAGGACCGCATGGCTATTTTTTGATCCCAAGGTCGTAAAGCAATTGATAGCGCGGCGGGTCATCGGGGAGCAGGAAATGGAATCCCTGCTCGACAAGAATGTTCACCGTGTTGGCCAGAATCAGAAAGGCCAGGAGGCCGAGCACGGCGCGAGACCACCAACCCGGACGCGCCTGGCCCTCAAGAAACCAATTGTTGAAAAGCAGGCACACCGCGCTGGATCCGATCAGGCACAGAAACACAACCAGCGCCCAACTGTAGAGATGCAGACCCATCACCGGATCGCCGTAGCCCGCGTCGCCGGGCATGATGTGCAGCAGAATCTGCCGGATCGACACGAACGAGCCACCAAGGGCGGCGAGAATGATCATCCCGTGCCCGGTCATGTAATCCCCTGGTGCCAGCCGTCCGTCCTTCCATTTCACCAAAACAAACGCCGCCCCGGTGGCGGCGAGCATCATGCCAAGACGCTGCAGGATGCACAGCGGACACGGCAATTCGCCTTCCAAAAACTGGACGCCAAATGCCCCGAGCAGAACCATGCACAGGACAAGAATCTCAAGATGAACGGCGAGATACCCGACCGGACCGATGACTCGTAAAAAACGCATGGGAATCAGAAGTTGAGCGGCAGGCTTTCGGAGATGTGAAGCCACAGCGTGAAAGCGGTGACGCCAACGGCGACAAGAAACGCCGCGATTGTAAGGTTCCGGCGTTCTTGAAACACACTCGCGAACGCGGCGATTAGGAGAAAATGGGAAAGGGTTTCCACCGCGCGAGAGTGACCCCGCGCCGCAGGGCCACTCAAGGACAAAGTGCGCCGTCCGGCGCAGGGCTGCCGGGCCGGAGTTGAAAAAAACGCGACCCGCTGCAATCGGATGCCCATGGGCTTTTCCTGCCGGAACCAGGCAAAAGCCTGCCCAGGTCTTTCTAAACAACCGTCGCGTCCGGCGCGGATTGGATCGCTTTCACTTGGAGCTTCGAGAGGCGGTGGATGAGCCACGCGGTGATGTCGAAGTTGTCAACGAGGGAGGACATTTCAAAATTCCCCTCGGAGGGCACACCTCCGCAAGCCTCCAAAAAGGCCTTCCGCATGGCGCGCACGGAAGGGCTCTTTTGTTTGCTCGATTCAAAAAACTCCTGAATTTTTTGGGCGTCCATCGATGCCGTGGCCTCTGCCCCGAGGAGAATATTGGCCTGCATCCAATCCATGAGGCCCTTGGCGCATTTCCCGGCATCGGCAGGAAGCGCCGAACGGGAGGCGGCCAACTCCCCGGCGGCCTCCCCGATGTGGCGGATCGTATGCAACCAGGCCCGGTGGCGCTGCAGGCGAAGGGACTGGCTTTGAGAGAGCGAATTTTCGGAGGCGAGCCTCGCGCAGAAATTCTCAATCGCCGATCCGAGTTGCACGAATGCCGGCGTCTCGTGCGAATCGACATCCGTCGGCAATGGCTTTTCCCCGAGGCTCAGGCTTCCAAAAAGGCGACCGAGTTCCTTGGGAATCAAATCCAGCGCGGTCTCGGGATCGGCGAGCGCCTGGGCGCGGAGGAATTTCGGCTCGCCGGCGCGCTCCTTGGGATCGCTCGGCCAGAGGCGTTGCAGCAGCGCTTCGCAAAGCGGCAGAAACGGACTCAGGACCAGAGCGGGAACAAGGTTGGAAAGCAGAAAAACCGTTGCGCAACGGATGGCCTCGCCGCCAGGGAGGGAGTGGACAAAAGCCTGCACCAGGGGAACACCCGCGCGCTCGAGAAAAAACAGCGCCATCATCAGCGCACCGCTGAAGACGCAGAACAAATCCTCCATCCGGACAAGGCGGATCGAGGAACCCTCAAGCCCGCGCGCCAGGAATGCCCGCAGGGCGATGGCTCCCAGATTGGTTCCGTAAATGGCAGGCGCGGCTTCCTCCACCCCGAAAGCTCCGCCGGCCGCCAGGGTGATCAGCACCATCGTTGCGCCTGTGTTGGATTGCAGCAACGCCGACGCCGCCACGCCGATCAGAAAAGCCTGAAACGGGGAGTGCAGCGCGATTTCGATGGCCTGTCGAAACCACGCCTCGCTCTTGAGGGGAGCCAGGCCCTCGCCGAGTTGTTCGAGTCCGAAAAGAATGATTCCCACCCCGAGGATCGCGCCCGCGATGGTGTTCCATGGCTTGCGGCGAATCGATCCCATCGCAATGCCGGCCACACCGACCACGAATGCGACGACCGGGTGGATGTTGAAAGCCGCCAAAAATGCCAGCGCCGTGAGCCCCACATTGCACCACACCACAAGCACACCCGCCGCAGCCGGGCGGATCAGGCCGCTCCCCACCATGCTCACAAGAATGAATGTCACCGCCGTGGCGCTCTGCATCAGCGCGCCAGCGACAATTCCGCAGACGCCTGACAGCCACGGTGTGCCCGTGGCCCCCCGCACCAGCTGACGCAGACCGCCGCCACTCAGGGAACGCATATTTTGTCCCGTGAGGTGGAGGCCCAGGAAAAACAGGCCCAGACCAAGGATGACGCCGGTGAAAACGGACATGGATGGGCGAACTATGCCGCGCCCGGCGACTCGAACAAAAGAAGGAATGCTCGAAACCACGCTTTTCTCTTCCCCGAAAAAAGTGCCCTGGCCGGACTCAAGAGGCGGGACGACTTGCTAGAGGGCAGGCTTTTCCAGAGCGGCCCGTGCCGCGGCCTGGAGTTCGTCCCAGCGAGGAAACAACGGATCCGCAGCGTGAACAATATGCCGGAGCAGGCTCCTCCACTCCAATGTCGCACGCTCGATGTCGCCTCTGCGAATGGCGTCGGTTTGTTTTTCCAACGCGCGCATTCCCCCGCTCCGGTGCAGGGAGAGAGCCTCGCAGGTGCCCTCGCCGAAGCCGGGACACAGGCCGCCCTCGAGGTAGCCCTCGTGATCCACATGCCCGAAAGTCTCGCGCGCGGCCACCGCCAGGCGCTGGCTTGCGCCGTCCGCGAAATCCACAAAACGCGCGCCGCCCCGGAGGTTTGCCAGATGTGAAACGAGGTCCTCGATCGGATACTTGGCGTCCTCCAGGGCGGCCGCGATCATCAAGCCCTCGCCGCCTTGGAAGCGACTGAAGAGCCTCCCGCGCGGGGTGGGCGCCCCGGTCCGGTCCACGAGGCCCAGTTGGCGCCAAGCGTGCGCGGCGGAGCCCGCCGGGGGATTGAAGACGCTCGATCCGTCCGCCGCCGGCAAGGCACTCACCCTCCGGCGCGGGGGATTCCAAAGCACGACGCCATCGGGCAGGACAAGCGAGGGCACTGGGACATTCGCCAGCGAGAGGCGTGCCATCAGATTCGAGCCGTGCAGGGCGGTGCTGTGGAAGGCGCCGGGCGACCATTGGGATTCGAGGAGGGGGATGATGTCCCGGGTCAGTTCGTCTTCGGGGAACGCCTCCGACTTGCCCAGGCCGAGCAGTTTTTGAATCCAGGGGAGCGGCTGAAATCGCGTGTCCCTGGCGCGCGCGACCGGCACTTCCTTGCCATACGCGAAGCTCCGTCCCTCAGCGATCTTGCAGGCCCTGCCGCAGGGCAGGAGTTCGAGGGCGAGGGGAACGCGCAGCGCCGAAATCCACCGTTCCTTGTGGAGCGAGAGGCACTCGCCAAGCGGCCGCGTCTCCTCGCGCGCGCCTTTGAGCGAATGCCAGCAACGATCGGGGCCGAGGAATTCGACTCGGCTCGGCCCGTGCCGCCCGGTGGATTGGGAGGATCCCAGGGCGCTTGCCAAATCCGGGGCGATTTTCTGGCGGCTGAAGAGCCTCTCGCAAACGAGAGAGGCTCGCGCGAGCGGATTTTGCCCTTCCGCGGCCGCCGCTTCCATGACGCGGAGCAAGGTTGGCCAGTCCATTTGATTCACCCTGCGGAGTTGGCGTGGGGCGGCGGAGAGAAGCCCCGGCAAATTGGGTGCCGTGAGAACAAACCCTCGCTCATCGAGGCCCCTGCGGCCCGCCCTTCCGAACATCTGCAGCAACTCGTCGGAGCGGAGTTCTCTCTGAAACCGGGCGTCGCCATAAGTGGTCGAGGTGACCATGACGGAACGAACGGAAAAATTGATTCCCGCGGCCAGGCCGGTGGTGGCCACGATCACATGGAGCTTCCCGGCCTTGCCAAGAGGCTCGATCCAATCCGCCCGCGCCGAGTAGGGGAGTCCGCTGTGGTGAAAAGCCACGCGGTGTTGCAGGAGTCTGGCGAGGTCGCGGCCAAGCAGGTTTTGATCTCCTGGCGTCATCGGCTGCGGGCTGTCCACAGGAAGCGCGGCCGCGATCTGGGTCGCCATTTTTTCCGCGTCGCGTCGGCGGGGAGCAAAAAGCAATAGCGGCGTCAGCCCCCCTAGAACGGCTGCCGCAGCGACGCGCGGCCAGAATCCATGCACGCAATCCGGCACGCGCGGGAGATTTTCAACCGGCAACTCGTCCAGCGGGACGGGTCGTTCCCGGACTTGAATCAACTCCACCCGGCGCCCCAGTCTCCGCAGCCACTCCATGATGTCCGAGGGATTCCTCACACTGCCGCTCAGGAGCAGCAGCCGGGTGGAAAGCGGAGGAAGCGCCATGGCCATTTCGTAATTCAGGCCGCGCTGGGCATCCGCAAGCATCTGGTATTCGTCCAGAACAAGGAAACCCGGGGCATTCCCGCTCAGAATGCGCTCTCGCTGGGTTTCGAGGGTCGCGACCAGAACCGGGGCTTGGAGGTTCTCCGCGATATCGCCTGTGGCGATGCCCGCATTCCACCCGAGCCCCCGCCATTCATGCCACTTGTCATTCGCCAGCGCGCGGGTGGGAACCGTGTAGACCGCCTGCCCAAGCCGGGCGGCTTCCGGAGTTTTGAGAAACAACTCGAAGACGCGCGTCTTTCCCGCGCCGGTCGGGGCGTCAATGATCACATCCGCCCCGCTCTTGAGATGGCGCACCGCATCCTGCTGCCAGAGATCGGGCAGGTGCAAGGGAGCGAATGGAACCTGGAAAGTCGCCGGTTTCAAAAACCACGGGCCTCCGGTTGCGCCCCCGCGCGGACAAGTTCGATATCCCCGCCGCTGCCCTGGCCGGGATCGATTGCGGATGCGCTTTGCAGCCAGAGCGTCATTTTATCGGAGGGAGCGAAAAAGGTTCAGCGGTTGGTTTTGATGAATTTCTCGAGGTGGACATCGAACCCCCCGAGGTCGATGCGCCGGGTGGTATCCAGCTTGAGTCGCGCATCCGACGGTCGCACGGAAAGGGGATTTGCAAAAACCAGCACCCCGCCGGGCTGCAGGACCCTGGCGGCGATCGCAAAGAGGTCGTGGATGAGGCCCTCGAGATTGTGGATTGGAACCCGGCGGCCCATCGGAGGATTGCTGATGATCTGGCTGATGGAACCCGGGGCGAGATCCGCATTTCGAAAATCGCCGTGGAAAAAATCCGAAGCCACGCGAAGTCCCGCCGCCGCCAGGTTGCACTTTGCCACATCGATCGCCTCCGCGCTGCGGTCCGACCCCAGCAGTTTCCCCACGCCGCCGAGCAATCCGCGTTCGATCAACTCCAGACCCGAACCGCAAAAGGGATCCCAGACGACATCATGGCCTGTAATCCCCGCCAGGCGCGCCATGCAGGCCGCGAGGGGCGGATGCGAGGCCGCCGGGACATCCAGCCTGCGGTAGGCGAAACGGGGGTCCGGCGAAAAGCGCGGGCGGAGTTCCACGGCGAAGCGGCCGCGGTGGGGGTGGATCTCGACAGCCCAAGGGGCGCTTCGCGCATCGTTCAGCAGATCCGGGCTCAAGGCAAAGGCGCGGTTGGCGATCTCCCTCACAAGGCCGCGCTGGTGGCCGAGGGCTGGAAATTCCAAGCGGTAGCGAACCGGGCCTTTGGTGAGTCCTTGAAAAAGGGCACGCGCTGGGGGTGCCGTGATGAGCGCGGCGATTTGGGCTGACTCCAGCCCGGGGATTGTTCCCAAGACGAAGGCCAGCGTTCCAAAGCAGCGGAGGGTGAGCAAATCCGAGAGCCGAAAAGGACGCCTCGGCGCGATCTCGACCAAACCAGGCTGGGAACTCCGAAACTCGAAGAGTCCTCTGGCCGGCGTGGTCGTCTCCAGTTCCTTGCGAACAAATCCCTCAAGCCCCCGCCGACCGCGCAGGTGAATCCGAAGACCGGAAAAACAATCCACCGCCTGATCCAAGCGTATTTCCGAGGGGGATTCCTTTCTGGCCAAGCTGGCTTTGACTTTCAGGGCGGTCTGGCCGGGAAGCTCCTCAGCGATTTCCAGCGTGGCCTTGCCTCCGATCTTATCGAGCGCACGGGCCAGAAATTTTTTCTCCCTCTCCAGGGGATTGGCTTTCCGGAGAAGGTTGATCAGTGCTTCCTCGTCCACGGAGTCGGCACCGATCTTCGGCAAGGCCGCCATCGCATAGCGGCGTATTTTTTCATCTTGATCCTGTAAAAGCGAACGCAGCCAAGACGCCACCTCCTCTTTCTGCGAAATCCGACCGCTTTCGGAGAAGACGACCCCCACAGCGCGGACCAACCCTGCGTTCCTTGCTTCCGAGGGCTGGGTTGCCGCGTTGAAGGCCGGCACATGCTCCTCCCAAAGCCGCTCCCAGGAAAAGCAGCGGAGCCGTTTGTAGGAATCCTTCGCTGCGTTAGGTCTCGCTGTCTTCATGGATTGCTGTAGTCCCGTTTTTTAGACCACTTGCCGGTTTAAGTAAGCGATGGTGTCGAGGGCTGCCTTGCTGTTATACGCGGAGGGTTTTTCCTTCAATCCCCATTTGGGACTGGCACCCGATTTTTGTGAACCGGCCGCGCGGGCGGGAGTGGAAAATGTCCCGCTGCATCCGGCAATTCTTGTCGGCATTTTTCAACGCCTGCCGCAAGATTCCTTGCGAAAGGAATTTCTCCCGGTGAAAATCGGAAGGATTCCAAGGCGGAACGGCCTCCGGGCATGCCGGGTTCCGACGGGGAGAACCATTTTTGAAGACACCCACTTTCCCACAGCGTCTCTCCTTGAGGGATTTACCCGGCGGAAGACCCGTCATGCGGCAGCGGTGGAGCAGGCTGCTCTTCCTTCATTGGCCGATGGAACCCGAGTGGATCCGTTGCCGCCTGCCAAAGGGCCTGCATGTGGATTTGTTCGACGGCAAGGCATGGATGGGAATCGTTCCCTTCTCGATGGAACGCGTTCATCCCGTCGGCCTGCCTCCCGTGCCGTGGCTTTCGTGGTTTTTGGAACTCAATGTGAGAACCTATGTGCATGACGAGGCCGGCCGCCCGGGCGTTTGGTTCTTTTCGCTCGATTGCAACCAGCCAATCGCCGTCGAAGTGGCGCGGCGGTTTTTCCATCTCCCCTACAATCACGCCAAAATGCGTGCGGATTCCCGTGGCTGCGACATCGTTTATTCGAGCCAGCGCAAAGGCTCCCAAGCCATTTCCAGTTTCTGCTACCGCCCTCCGATCGAGGCCAAGCCTGCCTGTGAGGGTTCGCTCGACTGGTTTCTAGTGGAGCGTTATCTTCTCTTCACATCGGATCGAGCAGGACGGATTCGATGCGGCCGCGTGCATCACACCCCCTACCTTGTCGAGCCGGCGTGGTGCCCGGAGTGGACCGCCGAGCCAATTCGTGAAAATGGCTTCCCCTATC
>CAYOGR010000023.1:18883-23912 GCA_964403605.1 uncultured Chthoniobacter sp. | reverse complement strand
TGGACTCCATGAGGAAACCCAGACCCTAATCCCCTCGAATCCTCCACCGGAGGAGGATAAATGTGACAATTTTGTTGAATTGCGTCCGGAGTTTTCCGCCGCCCCCGTGCGGACTAAAAAACCACTGACGCGCGTGCGCCGACAACGAAGGCGTTTTCCAGGTCGGTCGCGCCACCGGGGTTGAGGATGTATTGCACATCGGGTTGCACGACGAGGCACGGCGTAACCTGCATCTGATAAGTGAACTCAAGCACCATCTCCGCGCCGGCCGGCGTGCCTCCCCCGGCCGCGATCCCGCCTTGCGCTCCAGAGCTGAGTTGCGCGTAGCCGAAGGCCACACCCGCCGTGTCGTCGTCTCGGCCGGGAACAAGGCCTTTGTAGGTGAATCCCGCATCGAAATAATAATCCACAAAATTGCGGTCCGACGGCGCGAATCCCATCCGCGAAAACCAACCGAGGCCTTGGTCGGACTTCGCCACAGGCTCCGCCTCCTTGAAATTTTTTCCCGACGCAGACCGCCCCGGCGGCACCTCCGCCGGTTCGCGCACGAGCATTTGATCGATGATGAAGTAATAGCCCGAATTTCCCGACGCCGTGGAGTCAGCCAGCACATCAGCGTATTGGCCGGTCTGGAACCACGCGCCGGCCTTGAACTGACCCGGCAAACCGGTCTCCTCCCCGCGCTGGTTCCAGCGGATTTGCGCCTCGTTGAAAAAGGTGAATCCCTGCTGCGCGTCGAGACGCCAGCGGAAGCCGTGGCGGTTCACATCCTGCGCGAAAACATTTCCCTGATAAACCGCCGAAAGGAAAGTGAACCAATCCACGGGGCTCGCCGCCACACGGGCTCCGGGGGCTCCCATCGGACTTCCCGGGCCGCCGGAGGGAATGTTCATGTAAACGAGAGACGCCCAGCCGAAGGTGGCATTCAGAAAAAGCCCGCCGTAGTCCGAAATCAAAAACTCGGAGTCGGCCGCAAGCTGGCCGAACCGCACCGAAACCGCATCGCCAAAAAAGCTTTGTTGAAACCACATTTCCACCATCCGAAGCGTGTCGAAGCCCGCCGCGTTCGAAATCGTCAGAAAATTGCCGACCAGATCCTCGCTCGCATCGCGGCCGCTCAGCCATTGCCAGGTCGTGCTCGCGCTCGCGCCATGCCAGCCGACCGCCTTCTCCAAATCCAACTCCGAGCCAAACTCCAGCACCCCCGTGTAAACCGCCCCCGTCTCGATACCTCCGCTCGTGTTTCCCCACACCTCGGCCAGATAGCCGCCGAAAATCGTCACTCCGCGATCGGTCAGCATCGGGTTGGCCGTGATCCATTCGCCGAGGATTTGGTCGCGCTCGAGGATCGGCACGGCCGCATTTTCCTCCTCGGCCCGCCCGCACGGCATCGTCAAAAAAACAACTAGCGCGAAGCAACCCGCCCGCATGACATTTCGAATATCCATGGCGTGATGGAATCCCAAAACCGCCCTCACTGCGTCGATAAAATTGCAACGATCTCGCGCAGAGTAACCCGACAAGGGATGAAACAGGGCTTGAATAAACCTCGCGCCGTGAGACTCGTGAAACCCGTGAAAATCGGAATCCTCGGCGCGCGCGGTTATGTCGGCACCCGACTAGGCCAATTGGCCTCTGTGGCAGGCCACTGGATTGTTCCCTTCTCGCGAAGCGGCGGGCCGGGCTTTCGCCAAATCCTCGCCGACAAGCCCCTGGATTTTTCAGGTCTCGATGCCGTGGTGAATCTCGCCGGCGAGCCGATCCTCGGGCTTTGGACAAAATCCAAGAAAGACGAAATCCTCCGCAGCCGCGTGGAGACGACCCGCCGCGTTGTCGAGAGCCTGCACAACGACGGCCCGCGCACTCTTATCAACGCCTCCGCCATCGGCTACTACGGCGACACCGGCGAAAACGGGGTCGATGAATCCTCGCCCGCCGGCAGCGGGTTTCTCTCCGAAGTGTGCCAAGCCTGGGAAGCCGCCGCCCTGCCCGCCGAAAACCTCGGAGTTCGCGTGGTTCTTCTGCGAATCGGCTTTGTCACCGGCCCGGGCGGCGCCATGCGATGGATCGCTCCCGTTTTCAAACTCGGCCTCGGTGGAAAACTCGGCAGCGGCCGCCAGTGGATGAGTTGCATCCATGTCGATGATGTCGCGGGCATGATTCTCTGGGCTCTCGAAAACAACGCCGTTCGCGGCCCTCTCAATGCCGTGAATCCCGATCCCGTCCGCAACTCCGATTTCACCCAGATCCTCGCCCGCGCCCTGCATCGCCCCGCCCTCCTCCCCTCCCCTGCCTTCGCCCTCAAGCTCTCGCTCGGCGAGCTTTCCCACCTGATGCTCGATAGCTCCCGCGTGCGTCCCGCCAAAGCCCTCGCGCTCGGCTACGGCTACAGCCACCCCACTCTCGAGGACGGCTTCCGCACGGAAAACCAGCCTTAAAGATTTCCCCCTCCCTCCAAAAAAATTCCTCCGTGCCCTCCGTGTGCTCCGTGGTTTATTTTTGCAACCATGTCACCCGACTCCAAAATCTTCGTCGCCGGCCACCGCGGCATGGTCGGTAGCGCCATCGTTCGCGCCCTCAAAAACCAAGGCCACACCAACCTCCTCCTCCGCACCCGCCAGGAACTCGACCTCCTCGACCGCCACGCCGTCCGCGCCTTTTTCAAAACCGAGCGCCCCGAATTCGTCATCGATGCCGCCGCCCGCGTCGGAGGCATCATCGCCAACTCGGAAAAACCCGTCGAATTCCTCGTCGAGAACCTCACCATCCAGAACAATGTCATCCAGGCCGCCGCCGATTTCGGCTGCGCCAAGCTCCTTTTCCTCGGCAGCTCCTGCATCTACCCCAAACTCGCCCCCCAACCCATCCCCGAATCCGCCCTCCTCACCGGCCCGCTCGAACCCACCAACGATGCCTACGCCATTGCCAAGATCGCCGGCATCAAGCTCTGCCAGGCCTACGCCCGCCAGTATGGAAAAAACTTCCTCTCCGGCATGCCCACCAACCTCTACGGCCCCTTCGACAACTTCGACCTCCACACCTCCCATGTTCTCCCCGCGCTGATCCGCAAAGTCCACGAAGCCAAAAAATCCGCCAACCGCGAAGTCATCGTCTGGGGCACCGGCACCCCCCGCCGCGAATTCCTCCACGCCGACGACCTTGCCGAAGCCTGTGTGTTCCTCCTAAAAACCTACAACTCCCCCGAACTCATCAACATCGGCTTCGGCGACGATGTCACCATCCGCGAACTCGCCGAAACCGTCTGCGATGTTATCGGCTTCGAAGGCAACCTCGTCTTCGACACCACCAAACCCGACGGCACCCCCCGCAAGCTCATGGACAGCTCCCGCCTGTTTTCGCTCGGCTGGAAACCCCGCATCCCCTTGCGCGACGGCATCGCCGACGCCTACGCCTGGTTCCTGGCCAACCGAGCCTGACAAATCCCCGTAGCGGAATTTCGAAGAAATTTCGCCCGCCCGGCGCTTTCACAATGAGAGCGCTCGGCCGGGCCAGACTCCCTCACGCCGCAATCCAGCGGGCGAACGAGAAGTAGAGCGGAATTCCCACCACCACATTGAACGGGAAGGTCACCGCCAGCGACGAGGTGAGGTAGAGTGCCGGACTCGCCGAAGGCAGCGCCACCCGCACCGCCGCGGGAGCCGCAATATAACTCGCGCTGGCCGCCAGAGTGCCGAGCACCGTCGCACCGCCCACACCCATTCCACTCAAATGCCCGAGCCAAACACCCAGCAAACCGTGCGCGAACGGCATCGCGATTCCAAATGCCACCAACCGCCAACCCGCATGGCGCAAGTCGGACAGCCGCCGACCGGTCACCAGGCCGACTTCCAAAAGAAAAAGTGTCAGCACCCCCCGGAAGGGATCATCGAACAACGGGGCCACCTGCGCCGCGCCCTCCTTGCCAGCCAGCAGGCCGATCCCCATTCCGCCCATCAGCAGAACGATCGATTTGCTCGTGAGCAACTCCCGGATGATCTTGCCAGGGCTCCCTCCGCCTGACTCGAGGGATTTTTTGCCGACCAGGAAAATCGCGAGAATGATCGCCGGCACCTCCATCACCGCCAGCAGAGCCGCCACATACGGCTCGTAGGAAACCTTGGCGAACTGCAAAAACGCAATCGCCTCACCGAATGTCACCGCGCTCACCGACCCGTAGTGCGCCGCCAGCGCCGCCGAGTTCACGCCGTCCAGTTTGCAAAACTTCCGCAGGATCGCATAACTCCACAAAGGAATCGCGAGGCTCAGAACCAGCGCGGCCGTCAGCGGCTTCCAAAATTCCCCGAGGGTCACCCCGTCGAGCTTCGCCCCGCCCTTCAGGCCGATTGCGAAAAGCAGGTAGATCGTCATCGCCGTGTAAATCTCGGGCGGAATCTTGAGGTCGCTTTTCATCAGGCTGGCGGCCACTCCCAGTAAAAAGGCCAGCACCATCGGGCTGAGGAGGCTCATCACGAGCGCGTTCATTGTATCCATGGATTGTCGGGTGTGTTGAGTTTCCGCTCGGGTATGGTAGAATGTGTCACGACATGAAATACGCGACACAAAAGTCATGTATTATATGTCGCATGAACCCGTCAAGCCCCTTGTGAATAAAAAATCAAAATTTGAGCCCGCCCCGGCGGCCGAACTTCCAGGCTTCACTTATCTAACAAACCACACTCATGTGCTGGTGGCGCTCGACGCCTCGCCGGACATGCGGGTGAGGGATCTTGCCGACTGCATCGGCATCACCGAGCGGGCGGTCCAGCGCATCCTCGCCGACCTCGAGGCGGCGGGCGCACTGATCCGCGAACGCGTCGGCCGTTGCAACCACTACCGCATCGTCCGCAAAAGCCGCCTCCGCCACCCGCTCGAGGAACACTGCACCGTCGGCGGACTCCTGGACTGGGTCGCCGCCGAAAAAAACTGACCCACTCCTCGAAATTCGTTCCGGATTCCGCTACGCCACTCCAACAAGTAACGGAATTTCGAAGAAATTTCGACAGCCACCGGCTCCACAAACTCACGCCCT
>CAYOGR010000023.1:3259-18783 GCA_964403605.1 uncultured Chthoniobacter sp. | reverse complement strand
CTCCTCGAAATTCGTTCCGAATTCCGCTACTTTCCTGCCGCCTCGAACGCCATCCAGAAACTCTCCCAGAACTTCTCCCTTCTTGGATCCAGCGACGGATACCCCGCCACGATCGCCCCGCAGAACTGATATTGCTCCCACTGCCCCACCAACCCCGCCCGTTCGGGATTCCGCAGCACATATCCCGCCGTGGCTTCAAACGCCCCGCGCTCCCTCTCTTTCTCCCTCAGCACATGATCGTGCGCCTGCCGTTGCAGCGAAAATTCCTCCGGCAGCAACTCGCTGAAATACCTCCTCAGCATTCGCACCCCGACCCGCTGCTCCGATTCCTCCCCCAATCCCATCAACAAAAAATGGGCATGATCCGGCATCAGGCAATACACCGGACACGCCAGAAAATACCGCGCACACACATGCACCAACACCTCCCGCAACCCCGCATGAAACCGCGCATCCAGCCATCCCGTCGCCCGCTTCTCCATGGACATCGTCCAGTGCACAACCGACCGCCCGCGATAAAACTCCGCTTCCAGCCGAGGCAACCGCTCACGCCGAATCATCCTTCAGCGCATAGCGGAATTTTGAAAAAATTTCGATGTCAAAAAATCTCCCGCATCGCAACCGCCCTTCGAAATTCGTTCCGAATTCCGCTACGCCCGTCGATGCCGCGTGCCCAATCCGTAGCGGAATTTCGAAGAAATTTCGACAGCCACCCTATTTCCCGGCAGGGCGTTTGCGGAGGGTGATTCGCTTGAGGCGGGCTTCGTCGGGAGGGCTCCAGGTGGCGATCTCGGGATCGTCCTTGAAGAGATTGTGGACGATGCGGCGGTCGTAGGAATTCAGCGTTGCGGTTTGCATCGGGCGACCCGTGGCGCGGACGACATTGGCGAGCTGTTTCACCTTGGAAACCAAGGCGTCGTCGCGCATGGCGCGGTGGTGCTGGACATCGACAATGACGCGCGGGGCGGGGGGATTTTGGGCGAGGAGAAGCCGGTTGACGAGATGCTGGAGGTCTTCCATGACCTCCTCGTGGCGGCCGATGAGTCGCTGGGGTTCGTGGGTGAGGATTTGAAGGACGGGCGTGCCGTCGTGCTCCTCTTGCTCGATGGTGGCGACGAAGCCGAGATACCCGAGGATGGTGTCGAGGATTTCAGCCGGTTGCGGGTTCATGGCGAGTGGCGGTTTTTCTTTTTCTTTTTAGCCTGCACAGCCTCGCGCTTGGCAATGATGCTTTTCTTCTCGAGGGTCGGCAGGGGTTTGTTCCGGGTCATGTAAAGCTGCACGATAGAGAAAAGATTTTGGGTTGTCCAATAGAGGGCAAGACCGCTGGCATAGTTGTAGCAGAACACCAGAAAGATGATCGGCATGAAGTAGAAAATCCGCTGCTGCATCGCGTCGCCGGTTTTTGGCGTGATGACCATTTGCCAGACCATCGTGCCGGCCATGACGATCGGAAGAACATTGATCGGGAAGCCGAGGATGTAGCCGATGGTGTCGGGCTGCGAAAGGTCGGCGACCCAGAAAAACGAGCTGTTGCGCAGCTCGATGGCGGTGCCGAGCATGGAGTAGAAGCCGAAGAAAATCGGGATCTGGACGAGGAGCGGGAGGCAGCCGCTAAAGGGATTCACGCCATACTCCTTGTAGAGCTTCATGACCTCCTGGTTCATCTTTTGCGGGTCGTCTTTGAACTTCTCCCGCATCTCGGTCATTTTCGGCGAGAGGAGCGCCATCTTGCGCATCTCGTTCGTTGCCTTGTTCTGGACGGGCCAGAGGGCGGTCTTGATGAGGATGGTCAGGACAATGATCGACCACGCGTAGTTGCCGATCAGGGCGTGGAGGCTGTTCATCGCCCAGAGGAGGAATTCGCTCACGAAACCGAAAATTCCAAAACTCATCACTTGGTCCTGCGTCGCACCAAGGCGGCGGAGGCGCTCGAGTTCCTTTGGGCCGGCATAGATCTGGAAGGAACGCGTCTCGGCGGCCCCTGGCGCGAGCGAGAGGCCGGCTTGCATCAGACCGCCTTGAACGCCGAAAACATCGCTGCCGTTCAGTTTCGGAGCTTCGAAGCGTTTTGCCCAAACCGACTTTGTCAACGCGGCGTCGCCCAGCGGAGTCACGATTGTGCAGAAATATTGGCTGGCGACAGCGGCCCAGCGGATCTCGGGTTCGCTTTCCTGATAGAGGTCGCGCTCGCCGTGAAGCTCAATGCCGACCAGCGGAATCGAACTCGCGGAGAACCAGTTCACATCGATGTTCGACATCGATGTTCCGTGGCCCCAATCAAAGCGGGTATACATGGGGAGGTCGTAGATGTGGATTGGAGCCGCGCCGCCGGCGGCGACGAAGAAATCGGGAACCTGCAAATGTGTCGCCCCGGTGTTCCGGAAAGAGACATCGAGCGTGACGGTATAGCTTTTAGTGTTGTCGCCGGGAGGGGGCAGTTGGAACCGCTTGGTGATTTCCAACCCATCCTCGCGGGCGAGGGTGAAAACAGCCGTGCCCTTGGCGCGGTCGGTGCTCATCGCGAATCCCCCGACCGCCTGGCCCGGTTCGAAACCAATCGCGCCGATGGGCAGGGTGCGGCTGCGGTTCAGCGAGACATGCTCCTTGTTCTCGCCCATGTGCATGCCGAGCACGACCTGCTCGATGCCGCCGGTGTCGTTGTTGAAAACAAACTCCGCGCCCTCGCGCTCCAGACTCTCGGCCCGCGCGGTCATAACCGCGGGTGAGGGTGTGGGAGCGGTGGCCGGCTCGGCCGAAGGAGACGGCGGGGGCGTCGCGGCGGGAGCCTGGGCCGCCGGGGCGGCCTGAGGCGGGGCGATGTGCTCGGAAACATACCACTGCCAGGCGAAGAGGCCGATGACAGATAAAATGATGGCGATCCAGGAAGTGCGGTCCATTCAGTGTGACAGGGTCTTGAGTTGGGTTGGAACCGGGTCGTGTCCGCAGCCGCCCCACGGGTGGCATCTGGCGAGGCGGCGGAGTCCCAGGAGGCAGCCGCGCCAGGCTCCATGGGCGCGGAGGGCTTCAATGCAATAGTTCGAGCACGAAGGCTCAAAACGACAGCCACAGCCGGGGCCGCCGATCACCTGCAGGAACGGCGAGAGCGCGAGTTGGTAACATCGCACCAGGGCTATGAGCAGGTGTTTCATTGAGAGTCGGGGAAAATAGAAAGTCGGCGGGCGAGAAGCAACCATTCCGCTCTCAATTCGTCGAAACTGGCACTCGCGGCCGGGGATTTGGCAACCACCACGACATCGAGTCCCGGAGCGATCGAAGGCAAAACCGCCCGGATCATCTCGCGAAGACGGCGGCGGGTTCTATTGCGATCCACCGCGCCACCGACCCGCTTGGAGGTGACCAGTCCGATGCGGGCGGGATTGGTGTTGGGCTCCTTGAGCACACCGAGCCGAAGCAGACGACCCTGCGAGGATTTCCCTTTTTCCCGAACCTTGCGGAAGTCGCGGCTATTGAGGAGTCGGGAGGTTTTTGGAAAACGCAGCCGCGCCCGCTCAGGCCTGGGTGTGTCTGGCGAAGTGGACTTCGACACCTTTCGGGAGAAGCCGCTTGCGGCCGTGACGGCGGCGGCGGCTCAGGATGGCGCGGCCGGCCTTGGTCTTCATGCGGGCGCGGAAGCCGAACTGCTGTTTGCGCGTGCGCTTGGAAGGCTGGTATGTGCGTTTCATAAAATTGGCAAATGGAGGCGAGAGACTAGGAGGATTTTGCAGGGCGTCAACCCCAAATCCGAAACTCGCGAGCGCGAATCGGGAGCGCTTGGATTTTCAAAGAATTCCCCGGAGAAAATTCATCACCGGGCTTTTCAACCGCCGGCTTCTCGGGCAACCTGTCCGACTCAATCTTTTTCAACCAATAAAACAAAACCATGCCAGCCATCATTGCCAAAGGACTCGAAGGAATCGTCGCCAATACCACCAACCTCAGCGATGTGCAGGGGGTGGAGGGCGTTTTGATCTACGCCGGATACAATATCAACGAGATCGCCGGCAAGGTGAGCTTCGAGGAGGCGACCTATCTTCTGTGGCATGGCGAACTCCCGACCAAGGATCAGCTTGAATCCCTGTCGGGAAAACTGCGCTCGGCCCGCGAATTGCCGTCTACCGTGGTGGATTTCCTCAAGACCGCCCCGAAGAACGCCGCTCCCATGGATGTCATTCGCACGGCGGTCTCGATGCTGGGCCTTTACGACGAGTCGATCTCCGACGACAGCCCCGAGGCGAATTACCGGCGAGCTGTGAGCATCACCGCGAAAATCGGGGTGATCGCCGCGTATTTCCACCGCGCCCGCAAGGGTCTCGATCTTCCGCCCGTGCGAACCGACCTCGGCGAGGCGGCGCATTTTCTTTATTTGATCAACGGCACCGAGCCAACCGAACAGGCCTCCAGAACACTCGATGTCGCCTATGTCCTCCACGCCGACCACGGCATGAACGCCTCGACCTTCGCGGCCCGCGTGACGATTGCGACGCTCTCGGACATGTATTCGGCAATCACCTCCGCGATAGGAACCCTCAAGGGCCCACTCCACGGCGGTGCCAACGAGGGCGTCATCCATATGCTCCAACAAATCGGCGAGGAGAAAAATGTGGAGGCCTGGATCGAGAACCAGCTCGCCCAGAAGAAAAAAATCATGGGCATCGGGCACCGGGTTTACAAAACCCTCGATCCCCGCGCACCCCATCTCCGGGCCATGGCCGTCACGCTGAGCGACCAACTCGGCGAGCCGAAGTGGATCCGCATGAGCGAGCAGATCGCCAAGATCATGAAGGAACGCAAGGGCCTGAATGCGAATGTCGATTTCTACTCCGCCACGGTTTACTACTCGCTCGGCCTGCCGACCGACCTCTTCACGCCGGTCTTTGCGATCGCCCGCTGCGCCGGATGGACGGGACATGTGATGGAGCAGCTCGCCGACAACCGCCTCTACCGCCCGCTCAGCGAATACACCGGCCCCGCCGTCGGCAAAAAATTCATTCCCCTCGCCCAGCGGGCATGACGCCGCGCCTTTCGGCCCGCGGCCTCGAGAGGTCGTTCCGGATCGGAGGCAACCGCATCCCCGTCCTCCGCGGGATCGATCTCGACCTCGCACCGGCCGAGTCGGTTTTCCTCTGCGGCGCCAGCGGCGCGGGCAAGACGACGCTCCTTTACACGATCGCGGGGCTGGAAACACCCGAAGCCGGCCGTGTCGAATTCGAGGGGCGCTCGCTCTACGGGCTCTCGGGAAATGCGCTGGCACGGCTTCGCAACGAGCGCATGGGGTTTGTTTTCCAATCCTACTTCCTGCTGCCGGAGCTAACCGCCTTGGAAAATGTCCTGCTTCCCTCGCTCATCGGCGGCAAAAAAGCGGAATCCCGCGCGCGGGAACTTCTCGACCGGGTGGGGCTGAAGGATCGCATGGACCACCTGCCCGCCGAAATGAGCGGTGGCGAGCAGCAGCGGGTGGCCATCGCCCGCTCGCTGGTGAACGACCCCTCGATCCTTTTCGCCGACGAACCCACCGGCAACCTCGATTCCAAAAACGGCGAGGTGATCATCGCCTTGCTGCTCGATCTCGCCAAAGCCGATGGCCGCACGCTCGCGGTGGTCACCCACGATGAACGCCTGGCGGCGCGGGGCGATCGCCTGGTGCGGATCGTGGATGGCCTCCTCGCCTGATTTCCCCGATGCCGCTCGACTACCCGGCCCCCTTCAACCAACTCACCCGCGAGCTCCGGCGCCTCCCCGGCCTTGGCCCCCGAAGCGCGGAACGCTGCGCGCTTTGGCTCCTGGGCCACAAGGATGCCCGCCCGGCCCAACTCGCCGCCGCGCTCACCACCGCCGCCGCCTCGATCCACCCCTGCCGCGAGTGCGGTTTTTTCGCGGAGGAGGAATTGTGTGTCATCTGCTCCCAGCCCGCGCGGCAAGGCAAGGAACTGTGCGTGGTCGAGCAGGCGACCGACATCCTCCCGCTCGAGCGCAGCGGGGTTTTTGGAGGGCTCTACCATGCTCTGGGCGGACGCCTCGCGCCACTGGATCACATCGGCCCGGACCAACTCCGAATCGAACCACTTCTTGCGAGGATTGAAAAAAACCGCCCCGCCGAGGTGATTCTCGCTCTCAGCGCCGATGTCGAAGGCGAGGCGACGACGAACTACCTCACAGAAATTCTCGCGCCGCTTGGCATTCCCGTCACCCGCATCGCACACGGCCTGCCGGCCGGCGGCGGACTCGAGCACGCCGATCAGCTCACGCTTCAGCGGGCCCTGACCGGACGCCGCCCCGCCTGACGCCGAGCGCCAGATAAAACAGCACCCCCAGCCACGCCGCGACGGCAAACGACGCGCACCAGTCATACCACCAGGGAGGCTGGAACTCGAACACGACGGGGCTTTTCCCCTCGGTGCGGACGGCGGAAAAGGCCAGCAGGCCTTGGGTCACGGGAATCTCGCTGCCCGCCTCCCGCGCGCGCCAGTCGGGATGCCACGCCTCGTTGAAGATCAACCAACCCGGCTCGCCAGTCGCCTCGAATTCGGCGCGCTGGTAGTTCGACGCGCCCGTTTTTGCGACGGGAAGAAACGGCCGCCCCTCTTCCAAGACCCCTCCTTCGCGTTTTGCAATGCGGCCCTCCACCACGCGCCCCTGGAGCCCCGGTTCTTCCGTTTCCCCGCCGGAAGTTCGGATCACCGCCAAGTGGTGCTCGGCCCCGCCGAGCGCTGCCAGAGCGGTTTCCGGCGAGTCCGAGAAGGTTTGGATGAAATCGCGGGCGAGGAACGCGTAGCCGAGGGGGTTCCGCACCTCGAGCACGGCGATGTGGGTGTTTTCAAAAACCACGGGGCACATTTTCCGCAACCGCTCCTGCTGCGCGGCGGGTGTGTCGGGGTCGGTCTTATCCACGAGAAGATAGGCGATACCGGCGACGCGGAAGTAGCTTTCGAGTTGCTCATCGGCGAGAAACGCCGACGCCTGCAGGATGGCTGCCTGGCGTTGTTGCAGATAATTATTGAAAGCCTCTGCCGCCAGCGGACGCCCGGAGAGCCAGGGCGTCATCAGATAAAAATAGCGGCCCGAGAAGGGATAGACGCGGCCCGGAGCGGGAGCGGATTTCAAAAACTCCTGCGCCTCCAAAAAATCGGTCCACACCGCGCGATCCATTTTCGGAGTGAAAAACGGCTTGGCATAAACGCCCGTGTCGATGGCCGCCAAAACCAAAAATCCACCGGCCAATGCGCGCCGCGACCATTTGCCATGAACCGTCCCAAGCCATGCCGTTGCGGCCAGCGCGACTGCCAGGGCAATACACACCGCACCAGTAACCTGAAAAAAGTCGAAGGGTGCCCTGATATTTGAATAAAGGGGCAACATCTCGATCAATCGAAATCCTGGGACGAATAGATAGATCAGAGAGATCGCAGCCCCCGCCCACAACCAGGGACCGGTGCATTTCGGAAGCATCCTGAAAATCACCCATACTTGGGCGGCCAAAAGAAACCACGCGATCGCCGGGGTGAAATCCGCCGCGCCCGCCGAGAGACGCAGGAATTCCAAGTGCCCGCCCAAAACACTCCTCGGGCCAAACGACAGCCAAAACATCCCCAGCGCCAGAGCCAGCATCGTTTTTGCTTTGTGCCCCTCTTCCGATTCCCGCACGCGGCGACCCAGAAGCAAACCCAAGAGAACCGCCGCCGAGACAAAGCCAAGATAAGTCCCGCCGTTCAGCGTGGTTGGCGCGAAGCCCGAATCCATGCCCTCGCCCAAGAAGCCGCCGCGGTCGAACCAACTCAGGGCGCTCTTCGTGCTGAAAGCCCGCTGCCACCCCTCGAACGGCCCGAACTCGAACATGGCGAGAAAGCCGGTTTCCCTCAGCATCGGAAGGTTCGGCACGGCGGCGAGCAAAATCACGACGCCCAGCGCCAAACCGGTTGGCTTCAAACCAGGACGCTTTTCGCGAGGAAGCGCCAAAAATTCCACCAACGCAAAAGCGGCGAGCGCGGGCGCGGCCATCAGTGCGGTTTTACCGTAGGTGAGCGCTAGCGCGGAAAAAGCCGCACCGAGTATCACCGCCGCACGGGGCGTTCCCTGACGGAGAAACTCCACCAAGGCCCAGAACACCCACGGAAGAATCGCCAGGGAAGCCGTGACAACAAAATGCTCGAAACCCGCCGCACGGGTGAGCACCGAGGGATGGAGTAGAAACAAAACCGCGCCCAGCCAAGCCGCGAGAGGATTGCCAACCCAGCGGCGCAGGAAGAAAAACACTCCACACGCTCCCAGAAGGAGGCATCCGGCGACAGCCGCCTTGCTTCCCGTCAAAAAACCAAAGAACCAAGCGCCGACGAGCAAGAGGGCGTTGGAGAACATCACTCCCCACGCGGGCGCCAGGCTGGTTCCCTGCTGGAACATCGGCGACCACCACGGCCACCATTCGAGGCTCTGAATGCCTCGCAGAAAGTCTCCGGCCTTGGCAAAATTTGCCAACAATTCCTGGTCGGAAACCGGTTGGCCAAGCCAGAGCCGAAGGCCCGCCGCCAAGGCCAGCGCCGGCCCAGCCAAAGCCAAAAAACGCCACAGCAACTTCATGGAGGCGGCATCTTCCGCAGACGCGCCGGGATGTCACGACGAAAGCCGATTTTCGAAGATCGATTCGATTTCCGCAACAGACCGATGCTCAGGTGCGGACGGCTTTGGGTTGGTTGCTGAAATGCTCCTGCACCGCCCACGCGATCCGGAATCCCACGCTGGTTCCGCGGCCATTCGGGTCGTTTGCGTTGCGCGCCGAGGACATCAGGCCGCTTCCATAGAAGTCCCACGCCCCACCGCGCAGGGTGTGGTAGGTGCGCGAAGCGTTGAAATTGTCCATGCACCATTCCCAGACATTGCCGCTGAGATCGTAAAATCCCTGCTCGTTCGCGGGAAACGAACCAACGGGCGAGGTGAAATCGAAGTCGTCCACCTTGAGCGAGGGATGGTAATTGCCGACGCCCTTGCGGGGCGGGTAGCCGGGCCCCCAGGGGTAGCCGGGCTTTTGCTTGCTGCGCTCGGCCGGGGTATCCTGGGTTTCATTCGGCAGGCCGACCGCCGCGCTCCACTCGAGATCGGTGAGAAGACGGTAGAACTGATCCTCGGGCATGAGCCCCGCCTCGCGCTCCTTGGCTGTGAGCCAAAGGCAAAAATCAATGCCGTCGTGCCAACTCACATTGACGACCGGATGGGTGGAGTCGGTTGGATTTTTCTGGTCGGGAAAATCGATGCCCTTGTCCAGACAGTAAAGTTTGTAGTCGCACACGCGGGTCGGCCAGACGCAGGCGAGGGTCTTGAAGCGGGGAACCGGCACAAAGGGCATCCCAATGCTGTTCACATGCGGCGTGGAGACCGACGCCTTGGGCATTGGCGTGACTTGGATCGCCCCCGCCTCGTGATTCAGCTTCGCAAAGGCGGCAAGGAGACGCCTCCTGTCTCCGATTTTCGCGACACCCAAATCCTTCAGGTCCGCGTCTGTGAGATAACCCAGAACCGCGTCGTCCACCCCTTCGTTCAAGAAGTTCTTCAAGAGGTGCTCCCTCTTTTCGATCTTCAGAATCGCCTCCAACTGTAATGTAATATCGATATTTTTTCCCCAGTTTGACTCCCCCGAGACGAAGACATCCCAAGGAGAGCTTGTCTAGCCGCGACGCCCGAGGCCGCAAATCAGTATCGCGATTATTGCCGCAACATTACTCGTGCCTCTTTGGACTCGCAACCCTTTCCTCAAGCACCCTTTCCTCAGGCAATTTTTAGGGTTGCGCGACCCAAGCCTGGTTCATCTGCCAGCTCCGAAGCAAAGGCCATGGCAGCCACCTTGCGATCGGGGCAGACAGCCTGTCGGTTGTATTGAAGCTCCGCAAGGCGAGGTTCGTTGCCAGCGCCACCGATGTTCTCGGGCGGCTTCAGTGGCACTGGATAAATGGCTCCGGCCCACGCGCCCCCGGCCTCGCGGGCGTTGCCATGCGCCCCCGGTTTGCTAAAGTCGTCTCTGGCGGGCTCGCACTGGCATCGCTTCTCTATTCATGAAAACTCTCGTCATCGGCCACCGCAACCCGGACATGGATTCGATCGTTTCGGCCATCGGCTATGCCGAATTCAAGCGGGCTGGCGGAATGGAAAATGTCGTGGCCGTCCGCTGTGGAAACACCAACGCCCGCATCGATTTCGCCCTCCGCAAGTTCGGCGTGGAAGAGCCGTCGTTTGTTCCCGATGTTTACCCGCGCGTGGAGGATGTGATGCAGCGAAATGTCGTGAGCATCCACCGCGACGCCCCGATCTACCAGGCGATGACGCGTTTCGGCGAAGACAAGTTCCGCGGGCTGCCGGTGGTGGACGACACGCGCGCCTGCATCGGCCTGCTTTCCGCGTTCAAGCTCAGCAAATATCTCTTCCCGCCGCTTGAGAATTTATCCTCCTGCCGCATTGTCGAGGCGTCCGTCTCGCACATCCGCGACGCCATTCGGGGCATGGTGATCACCGGCAAGGAGGATCCCGCGATCAAGCCCCGCATGCTCGTGGTCGCCGCGATGCTCACCGCCTCGTTCAAAAAGCGGCTCGAGCAACTCGACATTCCCTCCACCGTCCTGATTGTCGGCGACCGCTGGAATATCCACGAAATGTCGATTCTCGCGGGCGTGCCGGTTGTCATCATCACGAACAATTTCTCGCCCCCCGACCGCATTCTGGCCCTTGCCCAAGAGCACGGCGCCACGCTTCTCTCCTCGCCGCACGACACTGCCACCACCGTCATGCTTTCGCGGGCGGCCGTGACTGCCGGGCAGATGCTCACACCCGATTTTCTGCACCTCAACGGCGAGGCCACGCTTTCGCAGACGCGGCTCGACCTCGCCATGCGTTCCCAGTTCGCCTTTCCCGTGCTCGGCTCGAACGGCCGGCTCCAGGGCATCATCTCCAAGAGCGACCTCCTCAAGCCCGTTCCGCGCCAGCTCATCCTCGTCGATCACAACGAAATCACCCAGGCCGTCGCGGGGGCGAACGAGGTTCCGATCATCGAAATCCTCGACCACCACCGGATCGGCGTGGCGCCGACCCATCAACCCATTCTTTTCATGAACCGCCCGGTCGGCTCCACCAGCACGATCGTGGCCGATTGTTTCCGCCAGGCCCGGATTCCCGTTCCAAAACCCATCGCCGGCCTGCTCATGTGTGGGCTGATCGCCGACACGCTGAACCTCACCTCGCCGACGACGACCACGGTGGACTGCGAGATCATGTCTGAACTTTCCAAGGTTTGCGGCGTCAATCCCAACGACCTCGCGAACGAGATTTTTACCGTTGGCTCGCCCCTCATGACGCTTTCCGCGAAGGATGTCATCACCGCCGACTGCAAGGAATACGACGAGCACGACATCAAGTTCAGCGTGTCGCAGATCGAGGAGATCAGCTTCTCCTCGTTCCAGAAGCAGCGCGAAACCCTGATCGAGGAGTTGGAAAAATACCGCGTCTCGCACAGCTACCTTTTCTCATCCTTGTTGATCACCGATGTGAACACCCAGAATTCGATCCTGCTCGTTCGGGGATCGGAGAGCTTCACGCGGTTGATCGATTTTCCCGAGGACGGACGGCACGCCTGGAATCTCGAGGGTATCGTCTCCCGAAAAAAACAACTCCTGCCTTATCTCACCGGCCTGCTCGCCCGCATGGCTTGAAATCGAGGTAGAGGCGGCGCGCCGAGCGGCCCCAAATGTCAGGCGCAAACCGCCGTCTGATCTCGGGGATCATACCCGCCCTCGCGGGTCAGCTTGGAAAAACGCGGAGTCCCCATCAACCCCCGGCGAATTGAGGGAGTGCGCGGAGCCGCTGCTCGAATTCCGCACGGGCATCTTCCGGCAGATCCTTTGGAAATTTCGCGGCGGAGCGGTTCCATCTGGCGAGCCAGTCGGAGCCCAGGATGTCGCGCTGGCGGCGGCGGGCGTTTTCCAGATTGGTGAAGGCTATGGTCGTCTCCTCCTTGTCGCCGGCGTTCCGTCCGCGGGCGACGCCGAACCCCGCACCGAGCATGGCGACGCGCGAAGCGGTCGAGCAGGTGTAGGTGAAAAGTTCGACATCCCGGCCCGCGCAGCGCGCGAGGATTTGGTGGAAGGCGTCGAGCGTCCACGCAAAGCCGGAGGTTTTTCCCGAGAACATGTCGTAGAAAACCAGATCCGGAGCGGGAGCGGCGGCAAGGTTTTCCAGAAAGCCGCCCTGAAGGAGTTCCCAGGAAAGGCCCGTGTGCTTCTTGGATTGCCAGTGGCCCTTTTCCAAAATCGCAGCGGGGCCGCCGTGGCGGAGGTAGGGAAAGCGGTCGTGGTTTTTGAAGGCGAGCCGCAACGAGTCGAGATCGTTCTCGAAACTCACCAGGCGCATCGGCCGCACCGGGCCGGTTTCGGCGAGGGACTCGAAACACTCGATCGCAGCCATGGCATTGGCGGCGGCACCGAGGCCGACATCCCAGAGCACGAGGGGTTCCGGGGTTTCCTCGCGCAGGCGCGCGGCGAGGCGCGATTGCTCGATGTAAAGCTGGCGCGCCTCGACCATCGGATGGGTGCGCGAGTGCATGATCTCGCCCGACTCGACATGAAGAATGCTTGAGAATCCCTCCTGGGCGGTGTGGATTTTGTAGGCTCCGAGCGTGAGGGATTTCGGGGGATTTCGCCGCATCGGCGTGACCGGGTTGTCAAGGTCGTCCACGGCGAGGATGGCGCGTTTTTCCTCGTAGAGCGGAAGGAAGCGGTCCTCGAGGATGCTCTGGCGGATTTGATCCATGAGGCGGTGGTAGAAGAAAATGTTGTGCTGGCCGATGAGCTGCCAACCGAGCGTCTCCTTGCACTTCGTGAGGTGGTGCAGGTAGGCGCGGGTGTGGATCGCGCAGGTCGGGCATTGGCAATCGGGATCCAGCGGGGCGCTTGAACTTTTGTAAATCCCGCGCCGGAGTTGCAGGAAGCCGCGCGAGGTGAAGGCCCCGCCGCGCTGGGCGACTTGGGTGGGAATGATGCAATCGAACATGTCGATCCCGCGGTGCACGGCTTCGAGGATGTCCAGCGGGGTGCCGACGCCCATGAGATAGCGCGGCTTGTCCTCCGGCAGCAGCGCGGCGGTGAATTCGCAGGTGTCCTCGCGTTCGCTTTTCCCCTCCCCGACGGCGAGGCCGCCGATGGCATAGCCGTCGAATGGCATCGCGCAAAGTGCTTCCGCGCTTTCCCTGCGCAATCCCAAATGCAAGGCGCCTTGGACGATGGCGAACATCGCCTGCGGGGAGTCGCCCCGTGCGGCGAGGCTGCGCGCGGCCCAGCGATGGGTCAGCTCCATCGCGGCGCGCGCGGTGGATTCCTCGACCGTGGAGGGAACGCATTGGTCGAGAACCATCATGATGTCGCTGCCGATGGCGACCTGGGTTTCGATGCTTCGCTCGGGACTGAGCAGGATCGTGCGGCCGTCCAGATAGCTTTGGAAAACCGCGCCCTCCTCGGTCATCGAGCGCGAATGGGGAAGGGAGAAAATCTGGAACCCGCCCGAGTCGGTGAGGACCGAGTGGCCCCACCCCATGAATTTGTGAATGCCGCCGACTTGGCGAAAAACCTCCGGCCCCGGCCGCAGCAAGAGGTGGTAGGTGTTTGCGAGAAGGATCCGGGAGCCCGATTGACGAAGAAAATCCTGGGTCTGGGCTTTGACCGTGGCATGGGTGCCAACAGGCATGAAGAGCGGCGTGCAAACCTCGTTGTGGAGGGTGCGGAATGTGGCGGCACGCGCGCGGGAGCCGCTGGCGCGGGCTTCGAGCCGGAACTGGAGCGAGGTCGTCAGAAGGCGGCGCGAGTTTTGCCGATCGGTTGGGCGGGCGTCTCGCCTGCCGGGAGTGGTCTTTTCGCGCGGTCGGGTGGCCGCGCAAAACAAAACGCCTTACTTGACGACGCCGAATTCGGCGCGGCGGTTCTGGGCCCAAGCCGCTTCGTTGCTGGCGGAATTTGCAGGCATTTCGCTGCCGAAGCTCACCGTCTGAATGCGGTCGGCCGCAATGCCGGCGTCGATCAACGCCTGACGGACGGCCTGCGCGCGGCGCTCTCCAAGGCCGCGGTTGTATTCCTGTGTGCCGCGCTCGTCGGTGAAGCCGGCGATGATCAAGCGATCCGAACCGCTGGAGAGGGCCGAGGAGACCTGCTGGATCTTCGAGGATTCCGCAGGCTCGACGCTGTAGCTGTCGAAGCTGAAATAAACAGGCGAGAATTGGCCCTTCACGACGCTCGAGCTGAAGAAATTCGCGTCGCCCTCAAAGCGCTCGCCAAGCGGTGTGCTGGTGACGAAATCTCCGTCGATGCCGGCGAACTGGTCGCCCTTTTGCTTTTTCTTGCAAGCGGGGAGGGAGGCGATGGAGACGATGGCGAAGAGGACGAGAAATTTTTTCATGGCCGGGAGATTGCCGGTTTTTTTTGGAAATTCAAGACGGACCGAACAAAAAAACGGGCCCGGCCGGGAATTGCGCGGGGCATCCCGACCGGGCCGTCTAAGGAGGAAATTACTTCATGAGGAGCGCGGCGCGGGCGCGCTTCACCTCGCGGGTGATCTTGCGATGGATCCTCGCCGACATGCCGGTGACACGGCGGGGCAGGATTTTGCCGCTCTCGGTGACAAAGCGCTTGAGAAGCTCGGGGTTCTTGTAGTCGATCGCCTCGATGTTGAGGTCGATGCGGCGCCGGGGCATCGAGCGGTTGGCGCGGCGGAAGTTCGTGCGGCGTTGAGGAGTTTTTGGCTGCATGGCGTGTTATTTGATCTCGCGGTGGAGAGTGTGACGGTTGAGGAAGGGGTTGAATTTCTTTTTTTCGAGCCGGTTCGGGGTGCGGGGGCTCTTCTTGTTGCGGGTGGTGATGTAGCGGGAGGCGGGTTTGCCCTCGGCTTTTGCCTCGGTGCATTCGAGGGTGATGTTTTCTTGTGCCATATATTTATTCCTTGGAATCTGTGGTGGTCTCCTCCTCTTCGCCCTCGGACTCGTCTTCGTTCAATCCGAAGAGAGAGGTGACCGGTTGGCGGACGCGATGGAGTCGGTTGGTTTTTTCGAGTTCGGCCTGGCACTCGACGGTGTAGCGCGCGAAGGGTCGCGCCTCGAGGCGTTCGCGAGGAATTTGTTTCCCTGAAATCTCGCAAAGACCGTAGTTCCCGTCCTGGATTTTCTTCAGGGCGGCGTCGATTTCAAAAAGGGAATCGCGCTCCTGCGAAAGGAGGCTGAGGGCGAAGTCGCGGTCGTAGGCATCGCTGCCGGCATCGCCGGTGTGCATGCCGAACGCCGAGGCGTCACTCCCCTCGGAGCGGGTGCGGAGGGTGTCGCGGCCCACGCCGTTCATCGCGTCGAGGAGTTCGTCCTTGAGTTGAAGAAGGCGGGTGTTCTGCTTGGCGACCCATCCCGTGAGTTTCACCGTTTTGACGGCCTTCTTCACAATGGGAGGAAGGTTTTTGGCGACCGGCTTCGCGGGAGCCTTGGGCTTGGCGGGAGCGGTTTTTTTCGCCACGGGTTTCTT
>CAYOGR010000023.1:0-3159 GCA_964403605.1 uncultured Chthoniobacter sp. | reverse complement strand
GTTTTTTTCGCCGAAGGCTTCTTGGCGACAGGCTTCTTGGCCGGGACAGCCTTTTTATTGGCAACAGGCTTGGCCTTGGGGGCAGGTTTTTTGGCTTTGGCGGGAGCCGCCTTTTTGGCAACGGCTTTTGCCTTCGCTGGTTTTTTCGCTTTATTGGCCATGACTGGAATTAGTGAAAGGGGCGAGATAACTAGCGGAGCGCGACCGCGAGGGCAAGGGGAATTCTCAAAGAAAAATCCCGGCCAGAATCCCGCTGCGCAGGGTCCAGGCCGCGGTGCGGATCCAGTTTGTTAAAACCAGCCGCCGGTGGGCGGATTCGTTCCACCCCCGGAGGAGGGCCCTGTGCGCGGGCACCTGAAGGGTAAAAGTCGAAACCCAGACGACGCCCAGGAGTCCCGCCGTGAAGAGGAAAAGCGGCGAGTCGAATCCGAGCAGGACAAGCCACAAGAGCGTGAATAGTTCCACAAGCATCGGCGGGGCAACCACGAAACCGGTGCGGTCGCAATGCTCGCGCTCGAGCTTTGCAAAATCCTCGCGGGGCAGTCGGGCGAGCATCGGGTAGTGCACGACTTGGACGAACCAGATGATGCCGGTCATCGCGAAGGTGGCGAACAAATGCGCCGCAAGGATCCAGTCGGTCGGCATGGGATGCTATTTTCCCAGCAGGATCGCGACCGAGCGCTCGCGGACGGCATAGCTTTTTTGAACCGGGAGGGGCTTTTCCTGTCCTGGTTGGCAAATGTCGTCCGGCGAGGGCAGGCCGGTATCGGCGAAGCGGTGCCAGAGCATTTTCTTGGGCAGCACCGGCAAGCCGAAATTCAGCGGCTCGTAATACATGTTCAGAACGACATAAACAAAATGCGCATCGCCGCCCATGAACGCATGGTGGCGACCACAAATCATGAACGCCAGCGTGCGGCTGGAGGGCGACCAATCGGGATGCCAGGGCAGCACGCCGTGCCAGCTGATGTCGGGGTAGCCGCTGCCGATCTGGTCGCGCTCGGCGAAAAACTCCGGCTGGCGCAGGGCGGGGTGGGCCTTGCGGAAGGCGATCATGTTTTTGGTGAACCGGAACAACTCGCGCCCGTGGGCGTCGGGCTCCCAATCGAACCAGTTCCAATCGGTGTCGTGGCAATACGCGTTGTTGTTGCCGCGCTGGGTGCGGCCGCACTCATCGCCCATGTAGATCATCGGCACGCCCTGGCTTGTGAGGAGCAACGCCATGGCGTTCTTCGACAGCCGCAACCGCAAGGCGAGAATGCCGGGGTCGTCCGTCGGCCCCTCCGCGCCGCAATTCCAGCTCAAGTTGTCGTTCGAGCCGTCCCCGTTTTTCTCGCCGTTCTCGAGGTTGTGCTTGCCGTTGTAGGAAAAAAGGTCGCGCAGCGTGAATCCGTCGTGGCAGGTGATAAAATTCACCGACGCCGTGGGTTTGCGCCCCGATTCGCGGTAGAGATCCGGCGAGCCGAGGATGCGCTGCACCATTTCGCCGACCATGCCGGGATCGCCCTTCAGGAAACGCCGCGCGCAATCGCGGTATTTGCCGTTCCATTCCATCCAGCGGCCGTAGTCGGGGAAGTTTCCGACTTGATAGAGGCCGCCGGCATCCCAGGCCTCGGCGACGAGCTTGCAATCGGCCAACACGGGGTCGTGGGCGAGGAACTCCAGCAGCGGCGGATTCGCAAGCGGGTTTCCTTTCGAATCCCGTCCCAGGATGGAGGCGAGATCGAAACGGAATCCGTCGATATGGTATTCGGCCGCCCAGTGGCGGAGGCAGTTGATCACAAACTCGCGCACGGCGGGGTAGTTGCAGTTCACCGTGTTTCCGCACCCGGAGTAGTTCGCGAAGCGGCCCTTCTCGTCGAGGATATACCAGGTCTTGTTGTCGATCCCCCGGAAGGAAAAAACCGGCCCGTTCTCGTTGCCCTCGGCCGTGTGGTTGAAGACCACATCGAGCATGACCTCGATGCCCTCGCGGTGCAGCGCGCGGACCATGTCCTTCATCTCTTGCGCCTGCCGCCTCTCCTTGGCGCCGGCCGCGAAGCTGGCCTTCGGCGCGAAGAACCCCACCGTGCTGTAGCCCCAATAGTTGCAAAGCGGCTCGCCGTTCGTGGGATTCGTGCGCTTGTTTTCCATCTCGTCGAACTCGAAAACCGGCATCAACTCCACGCAGTTCACGCCAAGCTCCTTCAGGCTTTGGATTTTTTCCACCAACCCCGCGAAGGTGCCGGGATGGGCGACGCCCGAGTTCGGATGGCGCGTGAAACCGCGCAGATGCATTTCGTAAATGATCAACTCGCTGTCCGGCACGCGGCGGATGGAATTCGGCTCCAGAAGGGCCGGTCCGCCCGACAGGCGGGAACGGAAGACCGGCTTTTGAGAGGACTCCGCAGGCTGCATCCATTCCTCCCGGCCGACGATTTCCCGAGCGTGGGGATCGAGGAGGATTTTGGAGGGATCGAAATAATGGCCCTCCGCCGGGTTCGAAGGCCCCTCCATGCGGAAGCCGTATTCGAGATCCTCGAATTCCAAATCGTGCACGACCATCGCCCAGACATGGCCCAGCTTGTATTCCTTGGGAAACGGAATCTCCGCCACGGGCTTTGGCTTGTCGTGTTTCAAGAGAACGAGCGTGCAGCCGGTGGCGTTCGCGCTGAACAATGAAAAATTGACACCCGTGCGCACAACGCTTGCTCCGAAGGGAACAAGGTGCCCGCAACTCACCCGATACCCCGCCACCGTGTGGATCGGGACTTTGGAAACCGTCATAGGCGCGACATCCTATTGCCGGGGGGCGAAACGGCAAGTTTGAGCACAGGGAAAACCTTTCGTCGCACAACCAACATGCGCACTCAGGACAAATCCCGGGCCGTCACGCTTTGTTGGGGCCTCGCGGCGAGGAGTCGCGCCTGCTCGACCACCCGCTCGGGCGACTCGTCAAACCGGTATCCGTGGCAATTCGGGCAACTCGCCACGCGGGCCGCGACGATCGACTCGCAGCCCTCGCAAACCTTGAAGTTGTCCGGGGCGGCGATGATTTTTTCAGCACGCGCCGCGCGGTCGGCGAGATGGGCGTTTTCAGTGGACACAAAAAGAAAACTATCAGCGTCCGAGGATATCGAAAAGCGTGTTGATCGTATCATCCACCGCTTTGCGGGCCGG
>CAYOGR010000022.1:23836-25025 GCA_964403605.1 uncultured Chthoniobacter sp. | reverse complement strand
CCCGCGTTGGTGAGTGTGAGGTTGGTGCTGTTGGAAACAACGAGATTGCCAGTCCCCGTGAGGGCACGGGCCTCGGTGCGGTATCCTCCGGAATTGTAGTTGCCGGAATTCGCATTCAGCAAGTGGTTGAAATAGGTGTTGTGATTGACGCTCGCCCCCCCTTGCTTGCCTTGGAAAAAATTCACCGTGTCGAGGTTGAGAGCGCTGTTGACAGTAAGGGAGAATGTTCCCTCGGTGGTATCGCGCCGAGTGATGTTGACTTGATATTGGGAGGAACTGGTGCGGTTCACGGTGACCAGCATGGGGGTGGTTCCGGAGTTGCCGGAGACGGTGCCTGTTCCAGCATTTGAGTAGGTAATATTCTGCGTATTGGTATTTATCAGCGTGAACACATTCGTTCCTCCAGCTTTCAGGTCGAACCCCTTGCTCCCGCCCGCACCGCCGGAATCCCAGTTCATGGCCCAGTAAAAGGAAAGAGAATCCCCCACCTGCATCGCGGTGGAGAGTTGGCGGGAGGCGTTTACCCATCCGCTCGTGCTACCCTCCGCCCTGGCGACCCAGGCCGTGGTGCCGATGCCAGTGGTGCCTATGCCAGCACTCGAGGGATTGCCGACAAAGGTGCTGGTGAGGGCACCGTAGGAGATACTCCAAGCGTTGAATCCGGAACCTCCGTTGTTGCCGTTTGCCAAACCGCCCGAATAGGCCGCGTTGGATGCGTTGTCGGTGGCGAAAGTAAATTGGGCATCGGATTTCGGTGAGAGCTGCAAACATCCGCAAATAACGGCAAATAACAGAAGCCGTGAAGATCGAGCGGAGTTGGATGCAGGGGAGCACATGCGGGGAGATTTTTCTGGCGACAATCTCGTCGCCAGAGACAGCTAAAAAAATATGCATTTTTTATTAGAATAAACATTTTCATTTCTCAAAACTTAGTGTGTTGGATGCACTGAATCACAATAATTGCATATCGGATCCCGAGGCCTCCCGACTATGGTAGTGTTGAAACGATGAATCCCCTTCCCCGCGTCCCACAACCCGAGCCCGAATCCGCAGCGAAAGCGACTTCCCGGGGATTCACCTTGATCGAGTTGCTGGTGGTGATTGCGATCATTGCCGTGCTGGCGGCTTTGGCCCTGGCTGCGGCGGGGCGTTTTGCGGATTCCGGCAAGCAGGCGACCACCGCAGGGCG
>CAYOGR010000022.1:5577-23736 GCA_964403605.1 uncultured Chthoniobacter sp. | reverse complement strand
GCGACCACCGCAGGGCGACTCCGGCAGGTTCACATGCTGCAGATGGCCTTTGCGCAGGATAACAATGGAAGACTGACGCCGTTTTGGAACGATACGAACTACGCCAACACGAATTGGACTTGGCAGGAAAAGCTCTACCCCTACTTGAATCTCGTTGTATTCACCGTCAACAAGGAAGACCCTAAACTTGTCCTTAACTCCCCTTATCAGAAAATCAAGGGAGGTCAGGCTATATGGCTGGAAGGCCGCAGCTTTGGTTTGAACAATTACATGAGAGACATGCAAAATTGGAACTACCGAATCATAAATGTGCCTCAACCGTCTAAGATTATCTTGGCTGGTGACATGCAGCAAGGGAGAAGCGATTTCTTAAACACCAGCGATGGTAGAAACTGGTATGGAACAGGCCCCGATTGGGGCTTGCCCGCCTACCGCCATGCCGGGAAGAAAAAAGCGATGATGCTTTTCATGGACGGCCATACCGAACTGCTGAGCGAAGCGGAGCTTAGGTTGACGCCATCCGACGGCTCGCCTTCGCGCTGGCGCTGGTGGCAGTAGTCTTGCGCGATTTCCTCCGCGCGGGGCTCGCCTCGAGCGCAGGCCGAACCTGAACGGGGCTGTGCCGGAATTTTGCCGGCGAGGTCTTGTAGATCGCGTGGAAGGCGCGAATGAACGAACTGGTGGAAAAATACCCCACCCGATTGGCGATTTCCCAAACCGCGAGGTCGGAATCCCTCAGGAGACTCGCGGCCTGTTCCAATCGGGCGACACGAAGGGTTCGGCCCGCGGGTTTTTGCCAGGTTTTGGAGAGTTTGCGGGAGAGATAGGAGGGCGAGTAGTGGAGTTGGCGGGCGTATTCCTTGATGGTGTGACACCCGCCAATGACCTTGGAGGCCTCGAGAACTCCGCCCACACGGACTTCGGAGGCGTGGGACCGGAACTCCTGAAGCGCCTCCGCGAGGTTCAGGAACCAAAGATAGGTTCGACGGGAGCAGGAGAGAAGATTGTGATTCGCGGGGGAGCGCAGATCGCGGCAAAGCTCTTTGGAAACCTCCACGAGCCGGGACACTCCCCGGGATCGAGGCGGGAGGTGGAGGATGTTGCCGTGTTTGGAGCGAAGCCATTCCAAGGCGGCGGAGGGTGTGGCATCCGAGGCGTGGATGTAGAGAAATTCCCAGGGGCACCCCTCGTCCCGCACATGGATGCGGGCCTCGCAGGGAAGCGAGAGCAGAAGGATGGACCCCCGGCGCAAACGCTCGCGCGTGTTACCAATCGTGACTTGGGAAAAACCGGAAACGGTGATTAACACGACTTCCATCCTCTCCACGGCGTCGGTGGAGTAATCATGGTAGAGGCCGCTTTTGAAATCCCTCCCCACGATTTCATGGCCGACAATCGACGGGCGGAAAAACGGCCCGTCGCTCCGCATCACCGGGATTTCGAAGGGAAGCTGGGAGGCAACGCGCTTTGAAGGCATAAATCAAAATGCAAACTTGAGCCGAAACTGCACCTTGTCAAGATTCGGACGCCTGCGGATTTTTCCTTCCATGCCTCTTCCCAAATGCACACCCCGCGCTGTTGATTTGAAATCCATCCTGCCGATTCTGGCCGCCGCTCTTTTTTTGGGAGCTTGCGGAAATGCGGAAGCCCCGAAGGCGGAAAAGCCCGGTGACAATCGCACCCATGGAAACTGGAGGAGCGTGTCCTTCGGCGGCGGTGGATACACCCAGAATGTGGTTTTCTGCCCTTCGAAGCCGGAGCGCCTCTATGCCTATGTGGATGTGGGCGGGGTCTACCGGAGCGATAACGGGGGCGAGACATGGCGGATGATCCACGGGGGATTGCCCGTCGGCGACGGCTACCAATGTGTGCGTGGACTCGCGGTGGATGCCGAGAATGCCGACCGTTTGGTGATTGGCGTTGGAAACCAGTGGACAGAAAATCGCGGGATTTTTCTGAGCACCGATGCCGGTGAAAGCTGGAAAAAGGTCTTGGATGCTCAATTCCTCGGGAACGAGCAGCACCGCAGCACGGGCTTTGTCTTTGCCCACACGCCCGAGGGAGGCCTACTTGCGGGAACCGCTGGAGACGGCCTCTGGAGCAGCACCGACGGGGGAGAGACATGGAAACTGGAAGGGCTCGAGGGCTTCAATATCTCCGATATCAAAGTCGACGGGCAGGGTGTGGTGTATGTCTGCGCGAAGGTCCACAAGATGCCGAAGGGGGCCGAGTTCGCTGCGGGTTTTTTCAGCCGGGTTCCCGGGGGTGAGTGGACCTCCCTCCCTGCGGGGCCCGACCAGATCATTATCGGACGCGACGGCACACTGACAGGCGTTTTCGACTCCTGGGATGTGCGCTCGAGCACCGACGGAGGCCGCACATGGGAATCCGATTCCGAGGGCCTGCCCATTAATCAGGATGCCGCCAAAGGATTCACGAGCGAGCACCGCTTCAGGGCTCTTGCAAGCGGCCCCGACTTCCAGCTTGTGGGCTCCTCCCGTGGCACCCCCTACCGGCGAAACGATGGCGAGAAAACCTGGACCAAAGTCGCGCGCGAGGGGGTCGAGGAAATCTTCGAGGGAAGGCCCTGGTGGGGTCGCATGCAGCCCGGCAAATGGCAGCACTTCGGGGCGGCCATGGGCACATTGGCGGTAAACCCTGCGAATCCCGACAATTGGTGGATGACGGACTGGTATGGCATTTATGAATCCAAGGATGCCGGAAAAAACTGGGCGCTGAAGATCGATGGGATCGAGGTGACGGTGATCCATTGTTTCGCTCAGGATCCCACCGATCCGGGGCGCGTGCATTCCGGCATGGCCGACAACGGGTATGTTCCTTCGGTGGATGGCGGAATGCGGTTTGAGGGAGGGAAAAAATTCCTCTCCAACATCAAGACGCTCGCCGTCGATTCCTCCTTGCCTGGCCGCGTGTATGGAGCAGGCGACGGTGGAGCCGGCGAGTGGAGGGCAGGCTTTCTCTGGGTGAGCGCGGATGGTGGAGAAAATTGGGTCCGCTCGCCGATGCGCGGTGCGCCGACGACTGCGGAACAAGCCATGAACTCCATCTCGGTGCGGCCCGGGAGCCCTTATGAAATCGCCGTCGCGTATTCCGGTCCGGTTGGAAAAAGCGGGGGGGTTTACCGCAGTGTGGATGGCGGGTTGACTTTTGAACCGCTGATCGAGGGCTTTGAGGAGGGCGAGGAGTATTTCCACAAGGAAATCTGGGGATTGGTCTCGGAATTGGCCCATGCGGCGGACGGCACCCTCGTGGCCACCAGCCACAAGAATGGAATGATCCACCGCCTTCCCGTCGGAGAGAGCGTCTGGCAAAAAGTGGAGCAGCCCCTCCCCGGCACAAGTTTCCAACTTCGGGCAAACGGCGAGTATTTGTTTCTGACCAGATCCAACGGGGGACTCTGGCGCAGCACCGACGGGGCCGCATGGGAGCAGGTCCACCCGGGCAAATGGGAGGTCTTGGCCGTGGACAGGGCGGTGCCGGGCCGCCTGGCGGTCGCAACGAATGGCATCGTGCAACTCTCCAACGATTCCGGTGCGACATGGCAGGAATTGGGCACGCCACCGTTTGGACAAATTTCCGCATTGGGGTTTGCCGGCGACCGGTTGCTGGCTGGCACGCGCGGCGGGGGATTTTTCATGGCAGCACTCAGCCCCGGGGGCGCGAACCCTGTGGCAGCCAAAGCCCCGGCCAGCGGCCTTCTGCCGGTGCTGGAGGAGGCGGAGACCCCGCTGCCCTCCGGGGAAAACCGGTGGGCCAACCCTTGGAAGCGCGAGGGAAATCTCGAGACCACGCCCTCGAGCGAGGGATTGGGGGTCGTTCTCAAATCGTTGGATGGCAAGGCGGCCGGCTCCACCGGATGGACATTCAAACCCACCGGCTCGGATTTCAATGTGCAAGGGAAATGGATGGTGGAGGGCGGCGACGGAGCCGCAGCCAATCTGGCGCTTCGCTCCTATGGCCCCGGAAGAAAGCAGATCGATTGGAAGCCCTTGGGAAGACTGGTGGCGGGCGAGGGGGAACAACCCTTCGATTTCTACTGCCTGCTCCACCCGGATGCGGTCGATGGGGAAATTGTGCTTCTTTTCGAGGGGGAGGGTTCCGTGAACCTTCAGGATATGTCCTTTGCCCGCGCAAACTCCCTCTTTGGAAGGCCCGCCACCACCCAAAACGCCTCCCTGGAATGAGGGGATTCTTTCGAGGGCTCTTTGCCGGCACTCTCCTCTTTGCGGCCCAATCCCCTGCGGAGAACGCGGGGCAGGTGGCCACACCGGACGCCTCCCCCGAACAGAGCCCGGGCGCCGCATCAGCGAACCGGCCGAATTTTGTGTTCATCATCGTCGATGACATGGAACGCACCATGTTCAACGCGCTCCCCGAGGGAAAAGGCCGCAACCTGACTCCGAACCTGGATCGATTGGTCAAGGAAGGCGTGCTGATGACCGGCCAGCATGTGGCTTCCGCGGTTTGCACACCCAGCCGCTACAATGTCCTCACCGGTCAATACGCCAGCCGGGCCATGCCGGTCAGACCGCTTGAACAAGCCGTGGTGGGATTTGAAACCCACATCAAACCGCCCGACGCCACTCTTCCCAAATTTCTCCGCGAGGCGGGCTACCGAACCGGGATGGTCGGGAAAAACCATGTCATCAAAGCTCCGGGCCTTCCCGAAATCCCCCTGGAAGCCGACCCGCGCGACCCGAAAGTCGTGGAAACCCTCGAATCGTTCCGCGCGCCCTACGAAGCCGCACTCCAGGCTGCCGGGTTCGATGAGGCAGGCGGTATTTTCCCCGGCAATCCGGACGAGTTAAGACCGAGAGCGCTCAGAATCCACAACATGGATTATATCACCGAGGCGGCCGTCAGTTTTTTAGACAATCCCGCTTCGGAGAAACCATTTTTCCTCTATATGGCGACCACCCTCCCCCATGGCCCCGTGGAGGAATCGAGATCCTGGAACAGCGACCCAACCCTTGGCCCCTATGGCCCGCGAGACACTCAATCCGCTGTCCTTCCTCCACGCCACACCATCCGGGAGCGCCTCGAAAAAGCGGGTCTGCCGAAGGCATCCCTCGAGGATCCGGAGCAAGGCGCGGCGATGATGCTCGCGCTGGACGACGCGATTGGAGCCGTGATGAACCGCCTGGAGGCAAATGGCCAACTCGACAATACGATCATTTTTTTCTTCAACGACCACGGCACGGATGCCAAAGGCACGCTCTACCAAGGCGGACTCCAATTTCCCAGCGTCGTCTGGCGCAAAGGAGGCTTCCCCTGCGGTTCTACCTCCAGTGCCCTTGTCAGCAATGTGGATTTCGCGCCGACCATCCTCGAATTCGCAGGCATTCCGTTCGCCAAGGAGGCATTCGACGGACAAGGCTTCCGGGAAATCCTGCTTGGAGCGTCGCCGCCGGAAGACCGTTTGCTTTATTCCGAAATGGGCTTCACCCGTGCCATTCGAGTGGGAGACTGGAAATATCTGGCCATTCGCTATCCCGAGGAGGTGGAAAAAATGACCATCGAGGAACGGCAACAGCGTTTGGAGGAGTGGAACGCAAGTCTGATCGAAAGAGGCATCGCCCCGGTCAATACCGACCCCGCCGCGCCGTTCAGCCACTTGAGCGCCATCCCCGGCGGTGCCCATGCCGAGCATTCGACGACCGGCAAAAAGGCCCATTACTACGAGGCCGACCAGTTGTTCCATCTGGGGGACGACCCGGCCGAGGAGCGCAATCTCGCCGGCGATCCCGCCTACGCCGATCGATTGGCCGGGATGAAGGAAAAAATGAAGGGTGTTCTTCGTGGACTGCCGGGAAGTTTTGGAGAATTCACCCGCGATGACTCTCCTAAATAATCTTAAAATGCACTCATTCCATAAAACTGCACATTGAGCCCTTGGAATGCCCCCGCCACCATTCAGCCAAACCCGCAACCCCTAAATCCCTCCAATCCCGCCCCGCCATGAAACTCAAACCTGTTCTTGTTCTCGCGCTCGCCGCAACCGTTACCGCCGCCAATGCGCGGAACATCCTTCAAATCGCCGACCCGGAATTCGAAACCCTGCCGACGGCCGGGATGGTGATTTACAAATCCCCGGGTGCCGAAGACGCCCTGAAGATTGAAATCGATCCGGAAAACGACCTTTCCGGCGGAAACAGCCTCAAAATTTCCCTCCCCGTGGCGGCGCATGCCAGCGTCTCTTTCCCGATGGATTCCTCCGCCGCCAAAGGGTCGATCCGCTTCGGATACCGGGGTGACCTCGGCGCGGGAGCGGATGTGAAGTTCGGCATCCAGAGCTACACGATGAGCAGTGGCTTCAAGAGCGTGGACTTCAAGCCCCTGTTCCCCTCCTCGCAGATCAGTTCGACTTGGAATATCCACGAACAGGGGATCGAGCGCGCCAAGGACGCCACCCACTGGCAGTTTTCGGTTTCGATCAAGGGCCCGGCCACCGTGTGGATTGACCAACTTTCCGCAACCGGCCAGTGAACGCCCAATCCCCTACGGCGCCCGATAAAGTCCGACTGCGAGACAAACTGGTTTACGGCGCGGCGGGGCCGGTGGATATCTGGGCCACCTGGGTGCCGCTCACCATGGCCTACCAGGTGTTCAACATGGCGCTGGGCCTGTCGCCGGCGTTGATCAGTTTTTCCTTCGCCATTTTCCGGATCTACGACGCCATCATCGATCCGCTGATGGGGTGGATTTCCGACAACACACGCACACGCTGGGGGCGAAGGCGGCCCTATGTTGTGGCGGGCGCGGTTCTCACCGGCCTGACCTTTCCGCTGATCTGGCTGGTGCAGCCGGGCTGGAGCCACTTTGCGATGACCGCCTGGCTCATCGTCGCCGGCATTGTCTTTTTCACCTTCGCCACCATTTGGAACATGCCCTACCAGAGCATGCTCCTGGAGATGACCGGCGACTACAACGAGCGCACCTCGGTCACCAGCTTCCGCGCCGTGTTTCAAAACCTCGCCACGGTGATCAGCAGTTGGGTTTGGGCGATCACACAGCTGCCCTTCTTTATCGACGAAAGCACCGGGGAACAGGACACGCTCTCCGGCATCCGCACCGTGGCGCTCGTCATGGGCCTTCTCATCATAGCGCTCGGCGTCCTTCCCGGCTTGCTTCTCAAGGAGCGGCACTATGCGAAGGTGGAAGGCAACAAAAAGGAAAAACTCCTTCCGAGCCTGAAGCTCACCCTCCGCTCGAGGCCGTTCCTTCTCATTCTTGCGTTCGCCGTGCTCTCCTCTTTTGGCGCGATCACACTTTCCTTCGGCCCCTACATCACGACTTTCCATGTTTGCGGTGGCGATCAAGGCCGGGCATCGGTCATCACCGGAATGGCCGGAACGATCGGCTTGGCCTTTGCGATTGCCTCCCTGCCGTTGTTCAACCTCCTCTCTCGCCGCATCGGAAAAACCCGGACGCTCGGACTCTGCGTCCTCCTTCAGATCGTGGGCAGCGCGGGCAGTTTTTGGCTCTACACCCCCGACTTCCCATCGCTCGTGATTGTTCAAAAGACTCTCATCTACATTGCCAACGCGGGTCTCTGGGTCATGCTGCCCTCGATGGTGGCGGACACGGTGGACTTCGACGAACTCTCCACCGGCGAGCGGCGCGAGGGCTCGTTTGCCTCGATCTTTTCCTGGATACTCAAGGTCAGCATGACACTCGGCCTGGCGCTCAGCGGCCCATTCCTCGAGTGGAGCGGTTTCCATATCGATCTGGGAGCCAACCAACCCGAGGAGGTGATGACCCGGATGCGGCTCGGGTTCTCGATTGCACCAACCCTCTTGCTATTCGTCGCCGGAGCCATTTTATTTTTCTATGACCTCGGACCCGCCCGGATGGCGGAAATCCGTTCCGAACTCGAGCGGCGCCGGGGTGCTTTTTGACTATGTTTTTCACCTCTTCCGGTCTTGTCCAACTTTGGTCAGACCCCGCTGCCACCGGACTCAACAAACTCCCCGCCCGATCCTCCCACCGGTTCCACCCGGACGCCCAAGGAGCCAGGGAAAACAGCCATTCGCCTTGGGAGGCAGACCTCTGTGGAGATTGGGATTTTTTGACAGCCTGCGGCCCGGCCGAGGCGGAGGCTCTGATTGCCAAAACGGATCTCGACTGGCAATCGATCCGCGTCCCCGGGCATCCCGAGTTCCAAGGTTTCGGTGTGCCGCATTACACAAATATCACGATGCCGTTTCGGGAGGAACCGCCGGCTGTTCCGCCCAATAATCCCACAGGCCTTTACCGGAAAAAAATCCCAGTTCCGAGAGACTGGAACGGCCTGCGCATCGTCCTGCATTTTGGCAGCGCCGAGTCGTTCCTTGCCGTATGGGTGGACGGCCAGCCCGTGGGCATGGGAAAAGGATCCCGCCTGCCCTCGGAGTTCGACATCACACCCCTCGCCGTTCCGGGGAAAACCATTGAAATCCACGCCCTCGTCGCCAAGTGGTGCGATGCCTGTTTCATCGAGGACCAGGATATGTGGTGGCTCTCGGGCCTGCCCCGCCGCGTGGTGCTTCTGGCCATGCCGGAGGTTCACGCAGCGGATGTGTTTGTGCGCTCCCATCTCAACGCGGATGGCTCGGGTCGTCTTTCCGCCGAGGTCACCGTGTCCCCGCCTGCGGAGATTCCGAACTCGGCCGGGGTGGAACTACAACTTTTCGATCCCACGGGGAACCCGGTTTTCAAAGCCCCCCTGCAAGCGGAGGCGAAATGGACGCGGGAGCCGAGTCAACATTTCCGCGGCCTCGCCCGCTTCAATCACGAAATCGCCAAGGTTGATCCTTGGAACCATGAAAGCCCCGCGCTTTATACCGCACTCGTGACGGTGCGCCATGGCGACAGCGTTTCGCACTCGGCCATCAAAACAGGCTTCCGCCGCATCGAGGTGCGCGACGGCGCATTTCTGGTCAACGGCCGCCGCGTTCTCTTTTGTGGAGTCAACCGCCACGGCTTCGACCCCGTGCATGGACGAGCGGTGCCGGAGGAAACCATGCGGCGCGACATCGCGCTGATGAAGAAATTCCACTTCAACGCGGTCCGCTGCTCCCACTACCCGCCTGATTCCCGCTGGCTCGAACTCTGCGACGAGGCCGGGTTGTATGTGATCGACGAGGCCGACATCGAGTCCCATGCCTTCCACAACTCGCTCTGCAACGACACGCGATTCTCGGCGGCTTGGCTGGACCGCACGATCCGCATGGTCGAGCGGGATAAAAACCACCCCAGCGTGATTGCCTGGTCCCTCGGCAACGAAAGCGGCCACGGCGCCAACCACGACGCCTGCGCCGGCTGGGTGCGCCACCGCGATCCGTCCCGCCCCGTCCACTACGAGGGTGCGGTCTCCGAATTCCAATCGGGCCTCTCCTACCTGCACGGAAGTTTGGCCACGGACATCATTTGCCCGATGTATCCCGAAATCCAACGCCTGCGCGAGGCCGAGGAATGGCTGGAAAGCCTTTCGGTGAAAAATACCCCCCTCCCGCCGCCCCAAGCGGATTGCCGCAGCGGTCGGCCTTTGGAGAAAAGCCTCCTCCGCCCCTGGGACCGCCCGATCATCCTTTGCGAATACAGCCACGCCATGGGCAACAGCAACGGCTCGCTGGCCGATTACTTCGCCCTCTTCCGCTCGTCTCGCCGCATCCAGGGGGGCTTCATCTGGGAATGGATGGATCATGGAATCCTGCGCCAAGACCAAAATGGCCGACCGTATTTCGCCTACGGCGGGGATTTTGGAGACACCCCGAACGACGCCAACTTTGTCTGCGACGGCCTGGTGTCCTCCGATCGACACCCCCACCCGGCCATGTGGGAGCACCGCTTCCTCGCCCAACCCGTCCACGCCACGCTGCGCGATCCTCAGACTCTGGAAATCCACAACCGCCAGGAGTTCACCGACACCGGTTGGCTCTCGCTGGAGTGGATTCTTTTAACGGATGGCGAACCCTCGGCCTCGGGTCGCCTCGAGGCTCCGGTCTGTCCGCCGCAGGAAACCGTCACCTGCTCCCTGCCCGCCCTTTCTCTCGAAGAAGGCAAGGAACATCACTGGAGGCTGACTTGGCGGGCTGCTGTTGCGAAACCGTTTTTTGATCCGGGCGAGGAGGTCGCGCAGGTGGAAATTCCCATTTCTTCCTCCTCCAAAAAAACCATGCTGCCATCCGGCGGGCCGCCGGAGGTAAAACGCGAAGCGGGCCGCCTCGGCATCGACACGGGCGTTTTTTCGCTCCAAATCGAGGAGGCCACAGGGCGTTGGCTCTCACTGAAAACGCCGGCCGGCCTTCTCTGTGCTTGCGATCCCAAGCCGAATCTCTGGCGCGCCGCGACCGACAACGATGGCATCAAACTTTGGGACGGACAGGACTCCAAACCCCTTGGCCGTTGGCTTTCCCTTGGCCTTGATGCGGTTTCGGAAAAGCAATCCCCTGCCTCGATCGACACGGGATCCCATGGCGAAATCCTTCTCACAACCCGCCGCCAACTTTCCGGGCGACAGGGCAAGCCGATTGGAATTTTCGAAACCCGCTTTGTCTTTGACGCCCGAGATTCCTTTCTCGTGCGCCACCGCATCGATTTGAGGGGACCCGATCTCGACGACCTGCCGCGCGTCGGCGTGCTCTGGACATTGGCCGAGGGTCTCGAAGACCTGCGCTACCTCGGCCTCGGTCCGCGGGAAAACTACCCCGACCGCCAAAGCGGGGCGCTCCTCGGAGTTCATGGCGGAGCGGTGACATCTGAATTCTTCCCGTATGTGATGCCCCAGGAAACCGGACACCACGGCGGCACGCGCTGGGTGGAACTCTCCTCCGCCGATGGGCGCCGGTTGAGGTTCGAGTTCGAGACACCGCTGGGATTCTCCGCGCTGCACTTTACTCCCGAAATGCTCTTCGCGGCAAAAAAGCAAACCGACCTCGATCCCGCTCCCGAAACTTTTCTCTCCATCGACGCGGCCCATCGCGGTCTTGGCTCGGGCAGCTGCGGGCCCGACACGCTTCCCGAATACCGCACCGGCCCCGGCCCGCACGAATGGAGCTACCGCGTCCGGTTTTTTTGAATCCGAAAAGGGACTTTTGGACAGGGCGGCGTTTTTCTTCGATGCAATGTCGGCTTTGCCGCGAATCAGCCGGGAACAAAAAACTCGATGCGCCTCGATGCGCCCCGATTTGCCTGATGGGGATCGCCTCGAGGCCTTTTTTGCGGATCCGGGAGCCTAAGCCGGTGCGATGCGAGGCATGGGCATCGGCTCGTCGCGCAGGTTGGCCTGAAGAAAAGCCAACAGCAAATCCCGCTTCAAATCCGCCGCAGCGGGATCATGCCATAGATTACGCACTTCGCCGGGATCGTTCCGCAGGTCGAACAACTCCCCATCCTCGCCTTCCCTGTAAACCGTGATCTTGTGGGCTTCGGTGACGAAAGTCCGCATGTGAAATCGCTCCGCGCCGTGGTGGTTCTCGATCACCACATCGCTGCGGACGGGTTTGCCTTCCACCCAATCCGGAAGTTGGTTTTTTCCAGTCATGCGACCGGGAACGGGAAGACCGCAGGCGGACAAGACCGTGGGCGCGAAATCGACCAGACTTTGCAAGGAGTCCCTCGAACCCTGTGGAATCCTGTCCGGCCAGCGCGCAATGAAGGGAACCCTAACGAGATCCTCATACATGTGGATCGCCTTCGCTGTGAGACCGTGATGGCCGATGAAGTGCCCGTGGTCGGAGGTGAAAACCACCAGCGTGTCGTTGGCCCGCCCGGAGGCTTCGAGGGCATCCAGAATGCGGCCGATTTCCCGATCCATGAAGCTTGTCATTCCATAATAACAAGCCATGTCGCGACGGAGGCGCTCCTCGTCATGGGCCTGGAACCAACCCCCGTGAATCGGCTCCCCGCCGGTGGCGCGCTCCCACCAGCCTGGTTCGTTCACCTCCGCGGCATGGCGAAAATGCGGGGCGTTGAGCGAGTGCTCGCCCGGCACCATCCGGCCCGGCTCCATGTCGGCGGGATCATACATCGAGGCCCACGGCTCGGGCACGAGATAAGGCGGGTGCGGATCGTGGAAACTCGACCAGATGAAAAACGGATTGTCGTCCGCAGCCTCCATCGCGGCGATCGTTCGCTCGGAAGTCCAGCGGTTGTAGTGGAATTCCTCCGGGAGATTCCATGTCCTCGAGGAATAAATTTTTTCGGAAGTGGCGGGATCCTTAGGCCATGACTCAAAGTAGTCCCGCCAGTTCGCAAGGCCCTTCTCTTCCATCCAAAGCGCGTAATGCCCGCCCACATGCGATTCCGCCGTGTGCATGCGCGCCGTCTCGATGTGACGGAAGCCATACCAAGGCCCGTGGAATCCCCGCCAAAAATCCAGATCGCGCAAGAGCGGTTGGCACTCGATGGATTCCATGCCGGGCCGGGAGGCCAGCGGCTGGAAATGCGCCTTGCCGATGAGCGCGGTGTGGTAGCCCGCCGCATCGAGAATCCCCGGCAGGGTCGGGACATCCTCGAAAAGCTTGGTTCCGAGCGACCATGCCCCGTGCTGCGAAGGCATCATGCCGGTCAGCAGGCTCGCCCGCGAGGGGGTGCAGGTCGGATTCGCGCAATAGGCCCGGTCGAATCGCGTTCCTTGCCCGGCCAATCGATCCAAGGCCGGTGTCTGGATTTTCGGATTCACCGAACCCAAAGCCGACCAGTGCTGCTGGTCCGAGGTGATGAGGAGAATGTTTGTCGGCATGTTCTCGAGCTTGGAAACCTTCGACATCCATCACGGACTTGTCACCCGACAGACGGATGCGCGAGGCGTCCAGATTTCCTGCATGTTGTAGATCGAATCGCCCCCGCCACAATGTGCAAAAGTCGAAAAAGTTGATCTTCGGAGTCTACCCCGGGGCCGCGCGGGTTTTGAGGCTCGCAGGATGCGGTTTGCAATCGCGGAGAACCGCACACAATGCCCGGATTGGATTTTCTTTACTTTATTCGCCCTTATTGTCCCGTGCGGTTAATCCCGCTGGATTCCGTTGAAGTTCGATAGCCAACTGGAGATTCACCGGAAATCGAAATCCGAGGCTCAAGCTGGCGCAGGTGGATTTGATTGCACCGGGAATGCCGCCGGCGGCGCCGAAGTGCGCTTTGTGGATGGACGGAGGCAGACCAAGAATTGCGATCTTTGCAGATTCAGACTGGATTTCCACGGGCTGCCCGCCATCCAAATCGTGGAAGATGCCGGGTTCCTTCAATGTCCATTCCCGAGAGCCTTCACGAATGCGAACGCCTGTGCGGAACCAGAAATTCAGCGATGCGCCGAGTGAGGAACTCGAACTGCTCTCGAGGTGGATTGAGAGATTGTTCCCGGCCCATGTGACTTGGGCCCGGGTCTTGAATCCCCATGGGATTTCGATCCGGGGCGATCCGGGACGGAAGTGGAGGGTGTGAATCATCCCCCGGGAGGTCTCGTCGAGAAGCCAGCCCTCCTGCGACTTGATTATCCGCAGGGGCTGGAATGCGGTGGCTCCCGCCGCCACCAGTTCGATACCGCTGAGAGTGATGTCCTCGTGAACCAACTGGAGCCAGTCGGCCGAGCGCTTGGCAGCCGGCCAACGCTCCAGAACGGTGTCGAAAAAATGCCCTCCGCGGTCTGCCGTGAGCGTCAGGGCGCTTCCGCCGCGACGAGTGCGGGCGATCTGGGAAACGGGGAGGAAGCATTCATAATGATCCTCGACCGCCTCGGGCTCCGGAAGGCTCTCCGGATGCGCGGCGATTTCGGTCAGCAACGGCACAAACCCGTAATCGATTCGGGATGGATCTTCAAGTTGCTGATCGAGGAGTGTCGTGAATCGGCCATCGCCTGTGAGTTGGGCGACGCGGCGGAGGACGGCATAGGCAAAAACCCGCGCGCCGGGAGCATGGCGATCCTGGCGATGACTGAAGGAGGAATCGCAGGCCCCACCCGGCTGGATGAAGTGGAGGAGGAACCTGGCGTTGCGCACGACGGGTTCAAGAAGCTCCGGCCGGGCCAAGGCATCGGCAACGACAAGCAGGCCGAGGGAGGCCACCATGTTGTATCCGGGGCTCCGCTCGTATTCCCACAGGCCCTCGGAGTTCACATCGATGCCATCCGCCAGATAGTCTTCGATCCTCTCGATGTAACGCTCATCGGGCCAGAGCGCGTGGAGGGAGGCGAGGGGCGCGCAGGCGGCAGTCCACCGGTGGTTTGCGGTGTAGGCATGCCCGGCGAGAACGGCTTCTCCTCCGCGAAGTAAAAAAGATTTCAAGCGCTCGCGGAACCCTTCCGGAGCGACCCCTTCGAGCGGCTTCCAATGAACGGCGAGGCCGGGAATCGGAAATCCGGCTTCGTTGGGCGAATATCCCCCTCCGAGATCGAGGCGACCGTCCGGTAGCTGACGGCGTTCGAGGAAGGCCAGCGCACGGCTGGCGACGCCCGCAAAATCCACATCAAGCTGGCCGGTGGCAGGCGGGTAAAGCCAGGCCTCGAGCAGGCGGGAGAGCATGTAGGCCGTGGTGCGTCCATTGTGCCAGCCGTCAAAATGCGCGGGTGGCGGCAATTCAGGAAGCGCCCCATCGTCGGGACCGCCCGCGACCTGGCCCTCCGTTAGCAGTCGGGCCTGTTCCGAGTAGACCATCCGAAAGACGGATTGCTCGCATTCGTGGCGTTTATGTTGGGTGGGTGCACTTAATTTACAATCCATAAGTCTGTTGCGGTTTCCTTGCCGTCCGGGAAGGTTTGCGCGGGTTCGAGGCGCTCAATATGGCCGTCGAGGAAGAGGTAATTTGAGGATTTCCCGTGTTTTACCCTAAGACACGCGTTTCCGCCGGTGTTCGGCGCCGCATCGTAGGGTGGATTGACTGCCCAATTCCAATCGGCACCGCCCCTTCTTCCGTTGGGGTCAGGGGTGTTGGATGCCCAGCGCTCGGCAAGAAGAATGATGCGAGAAAGTGGTCGGCGCATATTGACGGGTCGCCATTGGGCCTGACCGAATTTCGCATTATATCCATAACTTAAACCCATTGCGCGACCATCAAGACGATTCGGGAAGTTGCTCTGGGGACAGACAAAAGTTTTCACAGCGGGCTGGATGGCGGTTGTGTTTTCCACTCCAGAGTAAGGAGTAAGCTGCTCATACCAAGCTATTCCACCAGACCCCCAAACTCTCGAAATGGGAAGGCAACCATTGTTGTCAGACATAAATTGGTTTATGTAGGTCGAGATTTGTCGGAGATTGGAGGCGCATCTGGAAGCTCCCGCATTTTGCTGCATCCGTCCGAAGACAGGCAACAAGACCGCAGCAAGGATCGCCAGGATGGCTATGACTGCCAGAATTTCGACGAGTGTGAAGGCGCCATTTTTTCGAGGACGGAGTCGGTTGGAGGGGGGCTCGACGGTTGAGAGCAAGCGGGCAGCACGCTGAACGGTCGCTGCCGCATTCTGATTTTTTACCCGGGTGCAGGATTCTACATATTCTTGAAGCACCCGGGGCAAGTGCTCGATGTCATGTTCCAGGGCCGCCATTTCCGTGGTGAACGACTGCGGATTCCGCGTGAGCCGGTTTCCGGTCTGCGCAATGCGGGTGGCAAGCCGCTCCTCCGGGTGGATTGGGCGTGCGGGGGAAACGCTGTTGACGATCCGCTGCATCACCGCCATGCGAGCCATGAAGCCTTTCCATCCGTGCGCGAAAACCCCCTGAAGATCGTGGGCGAAGCTGGCTTCGAAGACATGTTCCTCCATGGGGGACACCTCGCAAGGAATCGTTTCAACCACTCCATTCCGCCCGTCAAAATGCCACTTCACCGGGTGGCCATTGAGTGACACATTGCTCGCTGGAGGAACGCCATGAAAGCGGACAGTGAGCCGACGCGGGCGACCCCCCCCCGAGAAAGTGCCACGAGCCGGCCCAAAAGTCAGCCGCCGGAAACCGGGTCCCTCTTCATGAATGATCGGCGTCCATGTGGCTTCGCCCTTCCGATAGGCGAGCGATTCCCCGTCGTCCTCAAAAATCTCATACGCCCCGCTGCCGCCGGGATAGGCGTCGAGAACCAGGCCGGAATCGCCTCCCGCCCGCGCCCTTGCACTCTGCCGGGGCACAACCGCACCAGCCCTGATGTAGAGCGGGGTTTCATCGAGAAGGTAGGAGGCTTTCCGTGGCGCGGGCCCTTTGACCAAACACCCTTGCGCGGCATCGAACCAATGGCCGGGCGGCACCCAGGTCTCGACATCGGCAAGACCGGTCTCGGAATCCACCGGTCCTACGACCGGGTGAATCATCATCTGCGAACCAAAAAGGTATTGTCTAGGATGGCAATAGGCCTCTTCCTCCTCCGGCCACTCGACATAGAGGGGATGGCAGAGCGAAACCGCATGGTCCTCGGTCTTCCGGAGCTCGGTGTAAATGTAAGGAATGAGGGCCTGGCGTTCCAGAGCGGCTTGGAACAACGCCTCTCGAAAAGGATCCGGGAAAATCCAAAACCGGCGGTCCGAGTCTGCCGACTTCGAAGCATGCGTTCGAAAAATCGGGGAATAGATTCCGAACTGCACCCAACGCACGAAGATTTCGGGGTCAAATTCATCGGCTTGGACCGACCCGGTTCCGAAGGCGTGGGTGCCAGCGAGATGGCCGCCGAGATCATGGCTCCAGGTTCCGAACAACACATTCGCGGCCTGCGCGGTGAACCTCGGCTGAAACGCAAGGGAGGCCCAGTTGGAGAATGTGTCGCCGCTGAAACCGATCGGCTGCCGCCCCGAGCCGATGCCGCTGTAGCGGCTGAAGATGAGTGGCCGCCTGTCCGGGCGGCGTTCCACCTGATCCTGCCAGTGGAGGTGGTTCAACCACGCGAGGGGATCCAGGCCCGGGATGGCAGTTTCTGTTCCCTGCTGCCAATCCATCCACCACAGGTCAACCCCGCGTTCCTCCTCCGGGTGGTGGAGATGCTTGAAATAGGCGGCCATGAAACGGGGGTCGGTGCAGTCGAACGGGATGCGCTCGGTGCTTTCCGGATCGAGACCGAGATCCCGGCACATTGCCGGAAACGCGGATTCGTGACGACCCACACCGTCGGCCGGATGAAGATTGAGCGCCACCCGCAGCCCCCGCGCGTGCAGGCTTTGCAGGAGTTCCGTCGGGTTGGGGAAAAAGTCCGGGCACCATGTGTAGCCGGTCCATCCCGGCAGATGCCAATCCATGTCGATGACCACCACATCGAGAGGCAATCCCATCCGGCTGAAATCCTCGGCGAGCGCCTCGAGTTCACGATCTGTGTAAGCCCAGTAACGCGAATACCAGTATCCCAGAGCCCAGCGCGGCATTAGAGGTTGCTTGCCGAAAACGAGTGCGGCATCCGCCAGCGCCTTCTTGTGATTCAACCCGTAGCCGAAAAAATACCAATCGCATCGCTGGCCGGGCGGTCGGGGCACCGCCCACGGGGAAAGCCCACCCCCGCGCTCCTCCAAAACAACCCCCGCCGAGTCATCGATCAGCGCCCAGCCATCGCGGGACAGCAACCCCAGCCCGCAATCCACTGGCATCTCCGTCTCGCGATCGATCTGCATGCCGCCACCCTCCACCGGCTTGAAAGCAAGGATTCGATCCCCGTCCGCCATGTCCAGAGTCCGAGCGGTTCCTCCAAGATTGCCGGTGGGCGGGTCTCCGGGCCGCCACTCGGACCATTCCCCTTGATGCGAAAATGAAACCACCAGGTTGTCCCGGTGGAAACATTTTCCATCCTCGCGATGACGGATGCGGATCAAGGGCCCCTCCATCTCAATCCACCCGCCGTCCAGCATTCGAACAACCGGTTCCAAAGCCGGTGGGCGGTTCAGAACGGCCAGTGTGCTTCGATCTTCGAAGACCCCATCCTCCGCCCACTCCAGGCGCGCCGTGGCATCGGCCAGCAGAGTGAAGCGGGCTTGGGCAAACGGGATGGCAGGGGTGGAATTCAAAGGAGAATTGTATGTGAAAACCTAAACCAAGCGGTTATTGCTTACAAGCAATTTTGCACCTCCACCTGAACCGTTACTTTTTCGCAAGGATATGAAGATCGGCGAGGGTTGCGGGATCGCACCCGCTGCGGTCGAGGAGCAGGCCGTGCGGGAGATTGCGGATCATCCGGGATTTTGTGATGAATTTTACTTCTCGG
>CAYOGR010000022.1:0-5477 GCA_964403605.1 uncultured Chthoniobacter sp. | reverse complement strand
GCCGTGCGGGAGATTGCGGATCATCCGGGATTTTGTGATGAATTTTACTTCTCGGCGGCTTTTATAAAAAGCGCTTGGCCATTCGCCATTGGCCTACCGGGGAATTTTTGGCTCAAAAGTCCACGGAGTGAGGATGCGTCCGCCAAAGCGCCGGGTTCCGCCTCCCCAGTGTGGGCTGAAACCGTAGGCCCCCTCACGCACGAGACCGGCCTCCTGCGTCCAGTAGCTGTTGCCGCGGCCGCCATTTCCGCGGTCGATGACCGCCCAGGCGAAGCGGATGTTCGAGCCGTTTCCTTTGGCAAGCGCCGCCTTCAGCTCCGGAATCGCGGTGAGGGGCAGGGCAAACTCATAAATGAAAAGGCCCTTCTCACGATCGTGGCGAAACGACATGCCCGGGGTTGTGATGGGACCAAGCGGCGGATTGGTTGGCGGGTTTGTTGGGTAGAATGTCTGAAAATTCGTGCCCGGGGCCTTGAGGCGGTGGAGTTCCGGCGTGAAAGGAAGCGCCGCCAGCAAAGCGGGATCCGGTGCGGGCTTCGACGAATAGGATGGTCCGGCGCCGGTGCGACGGGCTGGAGTGATGGCAAACTCGTAATCGACTTCCGCGCCGAGGGACTTCTCCCAGAGCGGATGGCCGCGGAGCAGATCGTCAGGGTTATCCTCCCGCACATCGAAAGCCAGCAGCAGCGAGTCGGCCAGAAACGGGAAGGCATTGGGATCATCGTCGAATGTGCTGTTCGTGGTGGGTGTTTCGTCCGGAATCTCGGCGGCGAAATAAAGGTTCTCGCTGTCGTAGGCGGCGCGGAGGCGATAGAGAGCGGGGTCTTCAGGCCGGCGGGCGGCAAGCAGGGCCTCGGCTTTCGAGGGGTCGAGGGCGATCTCGCGGGTGTCGCGAGTGCCCTGGGAAACGATGGTGACAGGCCGGATGCCCTCCCAATCCGACAGGTCTCCGTCGATTTTCGGGGTGAAGCTCTGGAAGGCTGCGACCTGCAGGGTGGATTCTTTCGCGAAGCGCTTTCCACCGATGGTGGTGGCCACAGTGACCGGGTAGCGATTCAGCGGCGAGGCGGCTCCCGAGACAAACGGAAGCCTGGCCGTGGTGCGTTCGTAGGGCTTGAGATTCACGGTTTGCCGGGCGAAAACCAAGCCGCCTCCCGAGGCGTCGACCTGAACGGTCTGTGGTTGGCCGGTGAGGTTTTCCAGCTGAACCGCAAGCGGCGGGCGGCCATCGACGGGGGAAGCCAGGCTGAGAGGATAGGCTTCCACCGGACTGAAGCCCTCGAAGGTGGCGTGATGGAAAGCCTTCGTCACCGCCTCCGGCGAGCTTCCGGTCTCCAGGTAAACGACACTCATCGGTTCAAAGGGGACCCGGAAGTTTTCTCCTTCGACCTTGCCGGTGGGGCGTCCAAGAAAATCGAAGGCGCGCCAATCCGTTCCGGGGAGAGTGGAGGAGCCATGGTAGGGATCCTCGGCCCAAAGCGCGACGAGGCTGCCGCCATCGGGCCGCTTGAAGAGAAGCGCCCAACCGGCACGGGAATCCAACCAAAGGTCGCCGATCAGGTCCGCCCCCTCGAGGAAATGGGTCATCGTGGCATAGGCCGTGACGGCTGGCTTGGGGGTGCGTCCGTTCCACCAATTGAATGTGTCGCCGCTGAACTGACGGTCAAATTTGCTCGCAAAAAAGAACAGCCGGATCGGGGTATCGCCGGCTCCCAGCATGTTGAGGAGATAGACGGGGGCCACCGAGCGAGCCACCGCGAGCGGCCGCTCCGGTTGCGGGAGGTCGTCGAACATGAATTCGGCCGTCCCGACCTCTGTCGCCCAGATGCCGCCCTTGCCCCCGCTTTTGGAAAATCTGCGATTCATTTCGGCTTCGGTGGCTGCGGGAACAGGTGTCGCGCGGTCCGGGATTCCGTAGGGATGGGTGCTGGTGCCGTCAAAATAGCCGGCGTTGGTTGCCCCCATCGCATAAGGGACATCCCGCTGGTAGGGGGTCGAGCCCCCGCCAATCAGCATGACCTGGGGGTGGCGGGGCTTCACGCGATCCCAGATCAATCGCGTGAGATCGCGGTAATCCTGCGCGGTGCCGGTGCGCCATGTCCACCCGTGCACCCATGGCTCGTTCCAGAGTTCCCAGTTGGGAACGAGGTCGGCCAGCGGGTCGATCATCGCCGCCACCATATCGGCGTGGGCCTCGAGATCCCGGGGACGGTTTTGGTGGCGCTTGATCTCGCGCCCGAGCGGGTCGGGCTGAATATTCCAGGACATGTTGTAGTCAACGATCCCAAGGGTTTCGATGCCTTTGGCCCTCCAGTCTTCAATGACCTTGCGGAATGGCTGGGCGTCCGACGCTTGCCAAAACTTGCCGGGTGCCGGGGAAACCGTGTCCGAAGGAAGCCCGGGAATGCTGCGCCGCCATTTGACCCCGATCAGGCGGCCGATTTCCGCATCGGTCGCCGTGTCGCCGATGCTCAGGCCGAACGGGCTTTGGGGGCGAAGGCCTGGATGGGAAGGTCGAATCACACCGAATGCAGTCGTGGCGTTGGCCTCGCCTTCGCCGGCGACGACTTCAATTGCCGCGGTCCAATGCCCGAAACCGGGTGCTGGAAGCTCGACATCGAGCGAGGCGCGCCCGCCGGAGTCCAAGTTCGCAGAGGTTTCCACAGGTTCGCCACCGCGGCCGGACTCGTCCTTGATGCGAACCCGAACTTTGGCTGTGACCGGTTCGGCAAGGTTGCTGGCAAGTTCAATTTTCAGCGGCAGCGTGCCCTCCCCGGTTTCGCTGACGAGGAGGTGGCCGAGCAGCGGCGAGTCCACCGACGCGATGGAAACCGGCGGCAGTTGTGTGGGCGCGTCTACTGGCTTGCCTGCGCGGTAATCATTGGGCGGCATCCAGAGACCGTTGAGGGCGTCCGCCGCGGGGACGACGCCCCAGCAATCGATGTCGGCCGACTCGGAAGTTGCGCGCAAGGAAAGCGTCATTTTTGAGCCGGGCTCCGAGGGAAGATCCGGAAGGCGAACCCGCGTCCAGGCGAACCGGTCCCAGCCACCTGTCGGACGCAACTCCACCGTGACCAACGGCTTTGCGGACCGATCTTCCCCAATGATGACATCCACCGCCCCCGGCGTCTTCGCGCCGCGAGCGTAGCGCAGATAAAGCAGACCCCCTGATCGGGGCAGATCCCGGAAGTCTGCTGTGTTGAGTGAGCCGTTGACAAACCACCCGAGGGCAGAACCACCCGAGGCCTTGGGGTTTGGTTTCGATTTGGTGAAATTCCGGGCGCTTTCGGCCTCGACCCATTGGCCCGGGAGGGGCGAGTCCGTTGCCAGCGAAACCTGCACTGCCAGCGCGGCCAGTCCGCAGGCGAGGAGTAGTCGTGTTCTTTTCATCGGGGATCGTTCAGTTGGTGGATTAAATTTTTTCCGCGCCAGACTTCTTCGGCAATGACGAGCCAATCGCCGGACTTCCGGCGGTGGGCGCGAATGGCGTAAGGGATGTCGAACCACCCGGTCAGGCTGTCCACCGCAGGTCCCGGCCGCAGGGTGGTCAGGGAGCGTCCATCGGCGGCATCGAACACCTCGATCTCGGCGTCGGTCACATAGCCCACAAAAACCAGCCCGTCCTCGACATCCAGCGCCTTGGGCAATCTTCGCTTGTCGCGCCCCACATCCGCTCCGTCATAGGCAAGCCGGATATTCCAGGCCACTTTCGGGTCGGCAGGAAAATGATCAATGCGCGCGAGCCGTGTGCCGATGAGTCCCCAATCGCCCTTTGGCTTGGGATCAGCCTCGCTGTAGCCGCCGACATAGAGGGTGTCCCCTTCGATGACGATGCGGGAGATTTCCGTCAAGAGGCCCTCTGGCAGCCGGTGCTTGGCAGGCTGGGCCGCCCAGCGGGGCACCCCGTTTTCCTCGATGCGTTCGAGCGGATAGTGAAAAATCTCGCCTCCTTCGGTTGCAAACCAAACATCCCCGTTGTCGGCCAAATGCCACGCCCAGCCTCTCCTCACTTTGAACGGGAGAAATTCGAGCCCTTCAAAACTGCCATCCCCATTCGCATCCTGCCACCGGAATGGCATGTTGCGCCGGCTGCCGGGCGGGAAAGCCGTGGGCCCCTGAGCGCCCTGTTGGCTGAACAACGCGACGGGGACTGCCGTGTTCCCGTCGAAACGATAGAGAGCAAGATTCGCCCCCATTTGATCAATCAAGCCCATCAACTTGTGGCCCTCCACTCTCACGACATCGGCCGAGCAGAATTTGAAGTGGAGGCGGGGATCCTGCGGAAAACGGAAAGGGTCGAGCGTGGTCGCCAGCGGACGGGCGGCCGGCCCCGGCTCGGCAAGCGAGCGCTCGATCCGGTAAAGCGTGTCCTTGGTGATGATGGTCGTCTCGTCGGCCGGGTCGAGGCTGCCACGGTCAAGAAATTCGAGGCTTTGAACCTGCCAGAGTCGGGTTCCGTCCGGGCTGTAGGCACTCAGGAAAAGGCCGTTTCCCAACTCAAAGCCCGAGGGGCCGCCGTTTTCCGCCACGATCAGGTTGCCGGATTGGGGACAAACCGCAATCGCCGAGATTCCCCCAAAGCGGCCCTCGCCAAATTCCCCGCGTGGCTCGGCATACACCCCGCCAGCCGCCCCGACCCGACCAGTCTCGCGAAGTTCGGAATCAAAAACCAGAATCTGCTGGGAAGGGCCTCCGTCCGCCAGGTAGAGCCGGTCGGAACCGGCTGCGAGGGCCGTGGGGTTGGACACTCCAGGAATCGAGCGCCCAGTCGGCTTTCCATCGCGACCGATCTCAAAAGGCACGCCGCCATTCGAAGGCAGGCACCACAATTTTTCTCCCCACACGGCCAGCGGACCCGGTGACTCGATGTTCCACTGCTCCCCCACTTCCATTGTTTTCGGATCAATCAGGAAAATCGCGTTCTCGCCGGCGATCGCCACGGCGATTTGATTGCCGAAATTTGCCATCCCGGTTACGGGATGCTGCTTGCTCAGCACAGCCATGGACCCTGTGGAACCGCGACCCCCTTCCCACTTCGCCACCTTGCCCTCGGGTGTGTAGCGGCCAACGCCAAACCAATTTTCCCCGGGCGGCGGAAAGTCCTCCTCCGGATACTTGAAGCCCCCGGCCTGCGACATCGAGGCAAAAACAAACCCCTCGGCCAATGCAATCCCTGCTCCACCGCGACGCCCCCAGCCATGCAATTCCTCAAGCTGGCCGACCGGACGCCCCTCGCGATAAATGCCGGCTTCCCGTCCAGCTTCGTCCCATCCGCTGTTCGTAAAAATCACACCGTCCGCTCCGACCGCCATGGCCTCCACATTGTTTTGAATCCAGACTTCTCCGGGAAAGCTATTCCCAAAAAAACTCTGGGAGGATTGGGGTGTCTCCCCGGCCCAAAGCGTCGTTAAAACAAGGCCGACACCCGCACCAGCCAACCTCAAGAGCGATGTCATCGAGTGGAGAAACTTGTTGAA
>CAYOGR010000021.1:0-25253 GCA_964403605.1 uncultured Chthoniobacter sp. | reverse complement strand
GGATTGCTTTGACGATGGCCTCATGGATCGTGAGGTCGGGCACCTTCGGGTTGCGTTGCTTGGCGATGAGTTCATCGAGGGCCTTGTAGAAATTCGTCGTCGCCATTTCTTTCGTCATGGCCTGGCGCCCGGTGGCCTGCAGGGTCCCGGTTTCAGGGCCCGGAGCGAGGGGTTCCGCCTGCTGGGGCGGGAGGGGGGCCACCAAATCGCTGGAAATTTGCGAGGCATCCGGCAGCGGCGGAGGCGTCGGCATCGGAGGCAATGGCAGGGGCATGGTGCCATCCGGAAGAGGAGTGGCCAATGGAACGGCATTCGCACTGTCGGCGGGCAAGCCCGTGGGCAAAGGCAGCGGAGTGATCTGCGGCAGCGGCGGAGGGGTCGGGAGGGCTTGCGGCGGAGGAGTCGGGGAGGGGGATTGGGCGATCGCCATCGAAAGGGTGGCGGCGAGGACGGAAAAAATGGAAAAATAACGGTTCATGAGAATTCTGGCGGGAAACATTACTCTTTGCGTTTTACGGTGGGAAGAAATTCAGCAAGCCATTTTTGAAAAAAACCGGGCTTCGACGCAGGGTTGGCTTCGTCTGTTGGAATCTTAACCATCGGCTTCGGAAGATGGATTCTATCTCCGGGAGACGGATCTCCGGAGACGATGTCCGCGATCAGGAAGGGAGGATTGCGCAGGGAGGTCATTCGCAAGGCCCCGGTTTCGCGTCCGTTTTGAACGGCCAGATACCGTTCGCCCGGAATCGTGGCGACGGCCGAGGTCGATTCCACCAGAACGAAATTTTCCGCGATGTTAACCATGCGAATTTCACCCGCCCACTGGACTGGCGAGGCGACCGGCGGGCGGGGTTTTTTATTTGGCAGGAGGTTGGAAAAAAACGAAGCCGCGCCCGCGAAGGGCGACTTTTTTTCGGCGGGAGGCGTCTCCTCGACAAAAACGGCCTCCAAGGAGGGGGAATTCCCGGAGTTGGCGCGAGGGTCGGTTTTTGTGGCGCAGGAGGACAGGCAAAACGCCATTGCGAGCGCTGCGAGTCTAAAAAAAACGGGACTCATTTGGGAAGCCAGGGTGGATTTCGTGCAGGAGCGGGCGAAAGGGTTGCCTCGGGTTTTTCGACCGAGAGGCTGCCATCCTTGCGCAGCAGGTGGATTTTATTTTGGCGGGAAATTTTTGCAAAAACGGTTTCGCCCGGGTCGGAGTCGCTGAGATTCGCAATCTCCACCTCCGAGAAAAGCCCGAGATCCTGCGGTGACAAATAGCCGTTTTCGGCGAGCGATCCGAGATACGCGGAGGAATTGGTCGCCCCGCTGTCGAAGGGCCATCCGAGTTCCGCCTTGTCGAATTGGAATCCATCCAACGCCATTTCTTGCGCCGCGTGGTGGAGGGTGGCAAGGATCGCTTCGGGAGTTTTTCCCTGCACGCGATCCGGAGGCGCCATGCGCGGAAATGAGGGGGCTTCGGGCGGCGGTGGGGCGGGAGGTTGTTTCTTTTCACAACCCGCCATCAGCGCGAGGACCGATAAAAGCAGGGATGCCCGCAGGAGTTTGATTTTTCCAAACACGCCCCGGAGTATCGCCCGACGCCGCGTCGCGGCCAATCCTTGATCGAGGCGTCAGCCGGCGGGTTCGAAATCCAGACCGAAATCCACCGAGGGGGCGGAGTGGGTGATGGCCCCGACCGAGATGAAATGGACTCCGGTTTCGGCGATCGCGCGGACGGTGGAGAGATTCACGCCGCCGCTGGCCTCGAGCCGGATATGCGGCGGGCAAAGGCGCACGGCCTCCCGCAAATCTTCGAGAGTCATGTTGTCGAGCAGAATGAAATCCACTCCGCGCAGCGCGTAGAATTTTTTGACCTGCTCGAGGGTATCGGCCTCGATTTCCAGCTTCGCATCAGGGTGGGCCTCCCGGGCGCGGTCGATCATTTCCTGCAGCATGGCGGGATCCAGGCCGGTCGCGAGATGGTTGTCCTTCACGAGAAACATGTCATGCAGGCCCATGCGGTGGTTGAGGGCACCTCCGGCGGCGGCGGCTTGTTTTTCGAGGGTGCGGAACCCCGGGGTGGTTTTGCGTGTGTCGAGAATCCGGGCGCCGGTGCCCTGGATCTCGTCCACAAAACGCCGTGCCAGCGAGGCCACGCCGGAGAGATGCTGGAGAAAATTGAGGGCCGTGCGTTCGGCGGTGAGAATCGAGGCGGCATTTCCCGAAACCTGCAAAATACAATCGCCCTTTTGGAAGAGGTCGCCGGTTTGTTTTTCGCAGTCCACGGTGAGGCTTCCATCCACTCGCCGGAAGACTGCTTCGGCAAGGTCGACTCCCGCCAGGCAGCCGTTTTGGCGGGCGATGATTTTCGCGCGAGCCGTCGCGCCGGGTTTGGTGAAAAATTTTGCCGTGATGTCTCCGGAGCCGATGTCCTCCGCCAGCGCGAGATCGATGAGGTCCGGCATGTCGCGTCAGGTGGCAGGAAGCTCCAGGAGACGGCGCTGCCAACCCATCAGGACATTCGCGGAGATATCCGCCGCTGTGGCTTCCAGCGCGGCCCGGGGAGCGATGATCGAGGGATCGAGCCCAAGCTCGCGCGCCACGCGGTCGCGGATTTTTTTCAATTGCTCGGAGCGGTCGGCTTGCTCTTTCGAAATCCTCTTGCGGCGGACTTTTTCAATTTTCGGCCATTCGGATTCGGGAATCTGAAGCGCGAGGGCGATGACGACCTCGAAACTTTTGCGGCGACGGCCATTCATGCGGGGGGACGAGAACTTGCCGCCCTCGGCGATCTGCTGCGCGGCGCGGATCATGTCGTCGTTGCCGATGACATGGAAGGGCGGACGGTCCCACGAACGGGCTTCGGAGTCGCGCCAGAACCAGAGCACACGAAGAATCGCCTGGGCGCGCGGGGAGAGGCCGGACGAGCCGCTGATACGCCATACGGTGTTTTCATCGCGCTCCTTCACCTCGCGGGCGGAGGCGATCATCCGGTCGCGCGATTCGACAAACCATTCCCAACGGCCGAGGCGGTGCAGATCGGCTTCAAGGTTGTCGGAAATTTCGAGCAGGTAGCGCGTGTCATTTTGCGCGTAATCGACCATCTCGGGGGGGAGCGGGCGGATCGCCCAGTTGGCTTTCTGCGATGCCTTCGAAAGCTCAATCCCGAAAAATTCCTTCACCAGCGCGGCGAGGCCGAGGCCGGATTTTCCAACGAGCCGCGCGGCGATCATCGTGTCAAAAAGATCGACGGGCTCGAAACTCCCGATGCGGCGCAAAAGGCGCAAATCGTAGTCCGCGCCATGGAAAACAAGTCTCCGGGAGCAAGCCACATCAAGCAGGGGTTGGAGCTCCAGCTTCGCAAGCGGATCGACGAGCCAGTGGCCCGAGCCGCTGCTGATCTGGATCAGGCAGACCTTTTCAAAGTAGCAGTGGAGACTGTCCGCCTCGGTGTCGATCGCGATGCGCTGCTGGTTGCGGAGTTCATCGACAAGCTCCTCGAGCGCCTTCTGGTCGGCGATCAAGGCTCGGCGATGAATTTCCCGGGCGGGGCAATTTCGCCGGCGTGGCGGGCCCGGGGTTCGCGAACCTGGGTGGTGCCGTCGGTCGGCACCGTGACAAACGGCCCGCCGGCCAGCGGTGCGGGCTCGCTGAAGGCCACTCCAGGCACCTCGGTGGACTTGCCTTCGAGCGGAAAATCCTTCCGAAGCGGATGGTAGGGGTAGCCCTCCCACATGAGGATGCGGCGAAGGTCGGGATGGTTCTCGAACCGGATTCCCATGAGGTCGAAAACCTCGCGCTCGTGCCAATCGGCGGTGGGCCAAATATCCGAAACGGTGGGGGAGGAATTGTCATCCTCGCTTACTTCGGTTTTAAGCCGGAGGTGGATCTCGGAGCGCAGGGAGTAAAGCTCGTAAACCATCTCGTAGCGCGGTTCCTGGCCGAAGTGATCGACGCTGGACACATCGACAAGATAGTCGAAACCCATTTTGTCGCGGGCGTGGAGGCAGATGTCGCGCAGGGAAGATTTCGAGACTTTCAGAGTGGTCTCCCCGCGGAATTGGATTTCGTCGCGGATCGAGCCTGGAAAGGCCTCGCGTAGCTTTTTGACGGCGTCTTCGCAGGTCATAGGTTTTCGAAAAGCTCCTTCTTCTGGTCGACCAGAGAGTGTTCCCCCATGATTTTTTTCTGGAGCCGCATCAGGCCGTCGAGAAGGGCCTCGGGGCGGGGCGGGCAGCCGGAGACATAAACATCAACCGGGATGAGGTGGTCGATGCCCTGAAGCACCGCGTAGCTGCGATACATGCCGCCGGAGGACGCACAGGCCCCCATGGCGATGCACCATTTCGGCTCGGGCATTTGATCCCAAATGCGCTTCACGGCCAGTGCCATTTTGTAAGTGACCGTGCCGGCAACAATCATCACATCGGCTTGGCGGGGCGAAAACCGCATGACCTCTGCTCCGAAACGCGAAATGTCGAAGCGCGAAGAAGACGCGGCCATGAGTTCGATCGCGCAACAAGCGAGACCCATCGGCATCGGCCAAAGGGAATTGCTGCGCATCCAATTGATGGCGGCGTCAACTTGGGTGAAGATGACATTGCCCTCGATCTTCCCGTCGTAAGCCACGGGGCTTTGTGTGGTGGACATGCGGCACAGGGTATTTTCCGTCTCCCGCGCGGCAAGCTGAAATTTCCACGAGGCGAATTCGAGGCATCCAAAGGGGTGGAAAGAGATCTCCCGGGGCGAGACATCGGTTGGCCGCGCCGGCGCACTTTTTTCAAAAATTTTTTATTGCGTCCGTGGAGTATGGTGGGTAATTGTGGGGGCAAGTGGTGATTATTGTTTAATGAACCCAAAAACCTGATGCCTACCGAACCTCCAGCTGTGCCCTTCTATTCGGGCACTTACGAGCGGGCGATCGACGCGAAAAAACGCGCGGCCGTTCCGTCGGCTTGGATCAAGGGGGGGGAGGCGGAGTTTTATGTGATTCCGCATCCGCAGGACGGTTACTTGATGGTGATGCCGCCGGAGGAATTCCACTCCACGGAGCAGCGCATCATGGCCTCCGGGGCGTCCGCCCAGGAGAAACGCCAGGCGATCCGGCGTTTTTTCAGCGAGGCGCACAAGGTTACCACCGACAAGCAGGGGCGGATCCTCGTGCCCGACACCCACGCGGCCGCCGCGGATTTGAAGGCCGAGATCGTGATCGTTGGCGCGGGGCGGCGCTTCGAGATTTGGTCGAAACAACGCCATGAGGCGGATGTGAGCGCGAATACCGGCATCTACCAGCGAGTGGCCGTGGAGATCGGTCTGTGACGGATTTTATGAACCTCAAAACAACAACCAAGGGGGAAGACTGAAAAGAAGACCGCCTCAACCGCGATGCGTGACCTGAAACAAGCGGGTCGGCGGCGTGTGGCGGGCCACAAGGATGGAGAAACCATGAAGAATCTCGATTGCGATCAATTTTTAGGAACAAGCGTGGAACACCTCGATAAAACCGCCGTTTACCATGTGCCGGTGATGGGCCGGCAGACGATGGCCTATTTGCAACCCGGCCCGGGGGGGCTTTTCCTCGATGGAACCGCCGGCGGGGGAGGGCACGCGCGGATGATGCTTGAAGCCGGTGCGGAGGTGGTCGCTTTGGATCAGGATCCCGAGGCTCTGGTGGAATGCCGTCGGCAGTTGGAGGAATTCGGCGGCCGCGTGCGTTTGGTTGAAACCAATTTCCAGAATGCCGGGGAGGCTCTCGACCGGATAGGCGAAAGGCGACTTTTCAACGGAGCGCTTTTGGATCTCGGGGTTTCCTCGCGACACCTCGATGCCGCCGAGCGCGGATTTTCCTTTCAGCAAGACGGTCCCCTCGACATGCGCATGGGCCCTTCCATCAAACAAACCGCTGCCGGGGCGGTGAACACGATGGAGGGTGACGAATTGGCCTCGATCTTTCATCAATACGGCGAGGAGCCCAGGGCCCGTCAGATCGCCGCGCATCTGACGAGGATGCGCAAGACACGACCCTTTGAAACAACGCTCCAGTTGGCGGATGCCGTGTGCGAAATCATCCCCCGCCGCGGGCCGCGCCATCCGGCGACGCGGGTCTTTCAGGCCTTGCGCATGCATGTGAACGACGAGTTGGGGGCGCTGCGCCGGGCCCTTTTGGAAATTCCCCGGCGACTCGCGCCGGGCGCGCGTTTTGGCGTGATTTCTTTCCACTCGCTGGAAGACCGGATCGTGAAGGTCTTTTTCCGCGAGCACAGCCGCGAGTGGATCGATCGCCCCGAGTGGCCCGAACCTCGCCGCAATCCCGACCGGATCTTCCGACTTTTGACCCCGCATCCCATCACGGCGACTGCGAGGGAAACGCAGCAAAACCCCCGTGCCCGCAGCGCCAAGCTGCGTGTCGTGGAAAAACTCTGAAATACCCCTATGAGCCCAGCACTCCAGACTCCAGCGCCTCAGGCCTCGAATCCCATCCATGCCGCCAAAATTGCGAAGTTCGTCGCCCTGACCTTCCTCGTCGGGGCCTTTGGACTCGCTTATGTTTATTTAAAAAACCAGCAGTTCGTCCTGGCCGAGCAAATCCGCAAGACCGAGCGCCAAATCCGCGAAGTCCAGTCGCGCAACGAGGTCCTGGTCGCGCGTGTGACCGAGCTTTCCTCGCGCCCCGCGCTTCAAAAGCGGGTCGCCGAAAATTTCATCACCGTGGTTGCGATCACTGGTGATAAGATCGCCCGCCTCACTCCTCCGGCCTTGGCCTCGGAGAGCGGTGTGATCCGCACAGCCCTCAACTCGGAGCCGGCCCAGTGAGGAAAGCGGAGAAGATGCGAATTGCCTGGGCCTGCGGTGCGGGCGCCCTGGTTTTCACCATCGTCTCCGCCCGTCTCGTCGATTTGCATGTTGCCAAGCACGAGGAATACTCCCGCATCGCCGCGGAAAAAAACACGGTTCGCCAAGCCATCCCGGCCAAGAGGGGGCTGATCCTGGATCGCAACGGCGACAAACTGGCCGTCAATCTGCCGGTTCACACGGTCTTCGCGGATGCCTCCCACATCAAGGATACGGAATCCATCTCGGAACTCGCCGCCCGCCACCTTGGTCTCAAAGAGTCGGAGGTCGCCCAAAAAATCGGCACCGGAGGAAAATACCTCGTTTTAAAGCGCAAGGTTCCCGATGAGACGGTTCTCAAACTCCAGGCCGAAATGCGCGAGCGCGACCTGCGAGGCATTTACACCGAGGTGGATTCGATCCGCGCCTATCCGAACGGCTCCATGCTCGGTCATGTGCTGGGATACCTCAACCACGAGCGCAAGGGCGTTCAGGGCATCGAGCGGACGATGGAAAAGCACCTCTCGGGCGAGGATGGCTACCGCTACACCGAGCGCGACCGCACCGGACGGGAGATTGTTCTCTACCGGGGACAGGAGCAGGAGCCGAAGCACGGAAAAAACATCCGTCTCACCATTGATATGGGTCTTCAAGCGATCCTCGAGGAGGAGATCGATGCGACCTACCGCGACCTGAAGCCGCATACCGTCAACGCCGTCATGGTTGATCCCAAGACCGGCGAAATTCTCGCGATGGCCAGCCGTCCCGGCTACGATCCAAATTCTCCAGGATCCACCGACCCCGAAACGATGAAAAACCGCACGATCATCGACATGGTCGAGCCGGGTTCGACCTTTAAGATTGTTGTGGCCGCCGGCGCGCTCAACGAGCGCAAGGTGGATGAAAACTCCACCATCTTTTGCGAGAACGGCCGTTTTTTCTATGGAGGCCGAACCCTCAAGGATCACAACGGCTACGGCCACATGACCGTGCATGACATCATGGTGAAGTCCTCGAATATCGGATGCGCGAAAATGGCGATGATGATGGGGCCGGAGAAGTTTCATGAGTATGTCCGCCGATTTGGATTCGGTGAGCGCCTTGGGGTCGAGCTTCCCGGCGAGATTCCAGGCCTGGTCCACCCGCCATCGCGTTGGGACAAGCTCACCATCACCCGCATGCCGATGGGCCACTCCGTGGCGGTGACGCCGCTTCAAATCACGATGGGAATGGCTGTGATCGCAAACGGAGGGCGTCTCATGGCTCCCCAAATCGTCAAGTCGATCGAAAGCCAGAACGGGGAGGTCGAGCGCAAGGAGCCCCGCGTTGTCCGGGAGGTGGTGCCCGATGAGACCGCCCGTTTTGTCAGCAAGTCGCTTGCCGCGGTCACCCAACCCGGTGGCACCGCCACTTTCGCCCGCGTGAATGGTTTCGATGTGGCCGGCAAAACCGGAACCGCCCAGAAGGTAAGCGAAAAAGGCGGCTACGCGCCGGGCAAGTATGTCGTTTCGTTTGTCGGCTACATGCCGGCCGAGGATCCCCGGTTTGTCTGCCTTGTCATGGTGGACGACGCCAAAATTTCCTCCGGGTTGAATTACGGCGGGCTCGTGGCCGCACCGATCTTTTCCCGGATTGCCGAGCGGTCCGCCCGCCATCTCGATCTGGTTCCGACCCAGCCGGCCATCGCACTTCAACCCGATCCGATCACGGCATTGCTCAATGCCGGGGAGGGCAACCGCTGATCCCATGCGACTCCGCGCCCTTCTCCAAGCATCGGGAATCGCCCCCGGCTTGGCCGACCCCGAAATTTTGTCACTCTGCCACGATTCCCGGATGGCCGCTCCGGGCTGCCTTTTCTTCGCACTACCCGGCGCGAAATCCGATGGAGGGCGCTTCATCGCACAGGCAGTCGAAAAAGGCGCGGTCGCCATCGTGTCTGAAAAACCTGACACCGGTGTGGATCGCCCGGTTGTTATTGTCGAAAACGCCCGAGCCGCCATGGCTGATGTAGCCGCTGAATTTTTCGGCCATCCCGCCCGGGATCTCAAATGCGTGGGGGTCACTGGAACGAATGGAAAAACCACGAGCGCGTTTCTCGCGAAGCACCTTTTGGATGCGGCCGGAATGCGCTCCGGACTCGTCGGAACCGTCAAGTATATCGTGGCCGGCGAGGAGCGTCCGGCTCCCCACACCACGCCCGAGTCGATCGATCTCCAACAAATCCTCGGCGAAATCCGGGACACCGGGGGCCGCGCCGTGGCCATGGAGGTTTCGAGCCATGCGCTTGTTCAAAAACGCGTGCGCGGCGTGGAGTTTGACGCCGGAATTTTCACCAACCTGACGCAGGATCATCTCGATTACCACGGCTCCATGGAGGCCTACTTCGAAGCGAAGGCGTTGTTCTTCGAGGCCCTCTCGGAGCAGAAAATCAAAAAAGCCCGGGCCGTGATCAACTACGACGACCGCTTCGGCCAGCGGCTCCTTGATCGATTCTCCAAACGAATCAAAACGGTTTCGTTCGGGCAAAATGTCTTGGCGGATTTTCGCGCCAGTTCGATCCGGCAGGATTTGCACGGCACCCGGTTCGCCCTTGAAGCCCGAGGCAAGAGCTACCTTGTTCGCACGCCGCTCATCGGTCTGTTCAATGTTTACAATGTCCTTGGTGCCCTGGCGGCTTGCATGACCTGCGGTGTCGAGCTTCGCTGCGCGATCGATGCCCTGGCGGATGCCCCGCAGGTGCCAGGGCGCTTGGAGCGCGTTCCCGCCCGTAGAAATTTCCAGGTTTTTGTCGATTACGCCCACACGGACGACGCCCTTCGCAATGTGCTTCAGACCCTCCGTGATGCCGCTCCAGAGCGTGTGATTGCCGTCTTCGGGTGTGGCGGTGATCGGGATCGAGCGAAGCGTCCCTTGATGGCCTCCGTGGGGGAAACACTGGCCGATCATGTGATTCTCACTTCGGACAATCCGCGCAGCGAGGATCCCGAGGAAATTCTGAGCGAGATGGAGAAGGGGATCTCCCGCCGTGGCCATGAGAAAATCGTGGATCGCGAGCAGGCCATCCGCCGCGCGATTGAATTGGCCGGGCCCGGTGACATTGTTTTGATCGCCGGCAAGGGGCACGAGAAGACCCAGGAATTTGCAGACCGCAAAATGCCGTTCGACGATGTGGCCGTGGCCGCCCGTGCGATCTCGGAAAAGAAGGGAGGGGAGGCCTGATGGATCCGCTTCCACTGCGCGAAATCGCCGCCATGGCCGGAGCATCCCTCCTCGGCAAAGACACCGGTGCCACGCCGTCCCGCTTCAACAAGGACACACGCACCATCAAGCCCGGTGATCTCTACATCGGGATACGCGGCGGGAATTTCGACGGAAATGAATTCGCAGCGCGCGCCTTCGAGCTGGGTGCGGCCGCAGTCCTGCTCGATTCGCCGGCAGTTGCCGAAAAGCTCTCGGAGTCGCATCCGGTTCTTCTCGCCGGGGACAGCCTTCAAGCCCTCACCCGGCTTGCTGCCGCGTGGCGTTCGCGTTTGAAAATCCGCGTCCTGGGAATCACTGGCAGCAGCGGCAAGACCAGCACCAAGGAATTCGCTGCCGCCGTTCTTGGGTCAAAATATCGTGTCGTCAAAACCGAGGGGAATCTCAACAACCACATCGGCGTCCCGCTATCGATTCTCTCGGCCGGATCCGATGCCGAAGCCGCCGTGTGGGAGGTCGGAATGAACCATCCGGGTGAAATCGCCCCGCTGGCCGCATTGATCCAGCCGTCCTGCGCGATCATCACCAATATCGGCACGGCCCATATTGAATACATGAAAACCCGGGACGCCATCGCCCTTGAAAAAGGCGCGCTCGCCGAGGCCGTGACCGCGGAGGGCGCGGTCGTCTTGTCTGCGGAGGACGACAAGACCGATTCGATCGCCTTGCGCTGCGCCGCGAAGGTTGTCCGGACAGGTATCTCGGCCGGAGATCTTGTTGCCACCGACATTGAATCGACGCCCGAGGGAACGGTTTTCACCATCCGCCACGGCCGGGATAAAATCCCCGCGTCGATCACGGTGCACGGCACCCACATGGTTCAAAACGCCCTTCTCGCGCTCGCCGCCGGCTTGGAAATGGGTGTTCCCCTCGAAAAAGGCGTCAAGGGCCTCGCCAAGGCCCGTCTCGTCGCAGGACGGCTCGAGCAAAAAACCATCGCGGGCGTCACCTATCTCGACGACAGCTACAATGCGAATCCCGAATCCATGGAGGCGGCATTGAACACCCTTCGCCTCGTTCCCGGAAGCGGGCGCCGGATTGCCGTGCTTGGTAAAATGGGTGAACTCGGCGAGCACGCCGCGGATGGCTATCGCCGGACCGGCAAGGCGGCCGCCGTGTTTGCGGATATTCTTTTGACTGTTGGCCCCGACGCCTTCCCGATCTCCGCGGCCGCCCGCGATGCGGGCCTGGGACGCGTCCACGAGGTGGAGGACACTGCCGCCGCCGCCCGGATGCTTTCACAACTCGCCCGGCCCGGGGACCTCGTCCTTGTGAAAGGAAGCCGCTCCGCGCGTATGGAAACCCTTTTCGAACACCTCCAGAACTAATGCTCTACTATCTTTCTGAATTCGGCGACTGGGCTGTGGCGCGCGGTTGGACAGGCGACTTCTTCAAGGCGCTGAATGTTTTCTCCTATATCACCTTCCGGGCCATCTGTGCGGGAGTGACGGCTTTTTTGCTGTCCCTGCTTTTCGGGAATTTCGTCATCCGGAAATTGATTTCGCTGAAGTTCGGTCAACCCATCCGCACCGCCGCCGAGGTCCACAAACTCTTCGAACTCCACGGGGCGAAAAAAGGAACGCCGACCATGGGCGGCATCCTGCTCATCGGCTCGATCGTCGTCTCGACATTGCTCTGGGCGAAGCCCGAAAATCCGTTTGTCTGGCTGGTCCTCTTCAGCACGGTCTTCCTCGGTGGCATCGGGCTCTACGACGATTGGCTCAAAGTCTCGAAGAAAAATTCGAACGGCATCAGCAGTCGCCTCAAATTCGTCCTCCAGTGCGCGCTGGCCGGGATCTTCACCCTGTTTTTCCTGCTCAATCCCCAGATCTCCGCCACCGCCCAGCAGCTCTACATCCCGTTCCTCAAGGAACCACTCGTGCTCGGCATGGGGGCGTTCACATTCATTTTCTACCTGCTCGTGATTGTCGGCACCTCCAATGCGGTGAACCTCACCGACGGGCTGGACGGCCTCGCGACGGGATGCACCGCCACCGTGGCGGCAACCTACGCGGTGCTGGCCTATGTGGCCGGCAACTTCAAAGCCGCCGCCTACCTTCAGGTGCCCTTCGTCCAATTCTCCGGGGAACTCACCGTGCTCTGCATCGCCCTCCTCGGAGCCTGTCTGGGATTCCTGTGGTGGAACGCCTACCCCGCCCGCGTGTTCATGGGCGATACCGGCTCGCTCGCCATCGGTGGGATGCTTGGAGCCGTGGCGATTTGCTGCAAACAGGAACTCCTTTTGGTGATTGTCGGAGGGGTTTTCGTGATCGAGGCGATGTCGGTGATTTTGCAGGTTGCGAGCTTCAAAACCACCGGCCGCCGGATTTTCAAGATGTCCCCCATCCACCACCACTTTGAACTCAGCGGCTGGAAGGAAAACACGGTGATCGTGCGTTTTTGGATTCTCTCGGTTTTCTTCGCCCTTCTCGGCCTTGCCACACTGAAACTGCGTTGAAATGAACCACAGCGGCAAAAAAACGGTTGTTCTCGGCCTGGGCCACAGTGGCGAGGCGGCCGCCGCGCTTCTGCTCGAGAAGGGAGCCGCTGTGACGGTCTGCGAATCCTCAGACTCGCCCTCGATCCGTGAAAAAGCCGAAGTCCTCCGCACGCGCGGAGCCCGGGTTTTGCTCGGCCCCGGGGCTGAAACGGACGCGACTCACTACGATCTGGCCGTTCTCAGCCCGGGCATAGATCCGCTGGTTCCCCTGGTCCGGAATGTGGTGGATAAGAACATTCCGCTCATCGGCGAGCTCGAGTTGGCCTATGAGGAGTGCGCGTGTCCAGTGGTGGCCATCACCGGAACAAATGGAAAAACAACCACCACGGAATTGACGACCCACATTCTGCAAGGCTGTGGACTTCGTGCGATGGCCAGCGGCAACATAGGACTGCCCTTTGCCACCGCCGTCCGCGAAAGCCGCGAGCTGGATGTGATGGTTCTCGAGGTGAGTTCCTTCCAACTGGAAACCATCCGGAGTTTCCGGCCAAAAGTCGCCGCATGGCTGAATCTCAGTGCCAATCATCTCGATCGCTATCCGGGCATGAGGGAATACCGTGCCGCCAAACTCCGCCTCTTCGAAAATCAGACGGCCGAGGACTTCGCGGTGGTGAATGCCATCAACGACCTCCCCGCGCTCAAGGCGAACACGATCACTTTCAGCGCCGCGACCGACAAAGCGGATTTCACGCTTCGCGACTCCGCCATTTGGTTCGGCTCGAAAAAAATTATCGAGCAATCGCAAACCCTCCTGACCGGCCCCCACAACGCGGAAAACATCATGGCCGCGCTCGGTATCGGCCATGCGCTGGGAGTCGGAATCGACGCGCTCGCTGCGGCGATCGCCGATTACGCCCCGCCTGCCCACCGCTGTGAATTTGTGCGCGAACTGGATGGCGTCCGATGGGTCAACGATTCCAAGGCGACCAATCTCGACGCGATGGCGCAAGCCCTTCGCTCCGCCCCCGGGCCGGTTGTCCTGATAGCCGGCGGCAAGGACAAAGGATTCGAATTCGACGACATCGCGGAACTCGTCAAAGCCCGCACCCGCTCAGCCGTTTTAATCGGCGAAATGCGACACCGCATCGCCGGATCCTGGGAGGGCACCGAATGCCATTGCGTTGATTCGCTCGAGCAAGCGGTGGCCTCCGCCCGAGGGCTCGCGCAGCCCGGCGACACGGTTCTTTTTTCCCCGGGAACCTCCTCGTTCGACATGTTCCGCAACTACGGCGAGCGCGGAAATCTTTTCAAAACTTTCGTTCATCAACTCCAAACCACCACACCCTGAAAACCATGCTGTTCAAAAAAACAAAGCCTGCACCACAGCGTCCAAACCGCCGACTGGTTCCACGCAAACGACTCCACGCCCGCGCGGCCTCGGGACGGGAGGAAGTCGATGAATACGAGTCCGAGGCCGAGCCGAGCATGAAGCTTTCCCAGGCTTTCATCGTGGTTCTCATCCTCCATGTCGTCGCCGTCGGCGGCATCTACGGATTCAACAAACTCAAGGAAACCTCCGCAAAACCGGTGGCTGCGAAAAAAGAAGCGGCGGCCGTCGTTTCGGAAAAAGATCCAGAACCCGCGGCGGAAGCCAGGTCCCAAGCCCCGGTCTCCAAGACCGCCGTGGCCGAGGCGGAGCCGCAGACCTACACGGTGGTGGCTGGCGACACGCTTAAGAAAATCGCCTCGAAATTCAAAACAAGCATCGAGGCGCTGGAGAAAGCCAACAATCTCACGAGCACCTCTATCATTCGCACGGGTCAGGTTCTCGTGGTTGGAAAGGCTTCTTCCTCCCGGGCGGTTGCGGCTCCCGAAAAGGCCCAACCGGTTCCCGTGTCGCAAGCCACGCCCTCGGTTGTCGCAAAGCCCGCTCCCGTCCAGCCCGTGGCCGCAAAAACGGCTCCCGCCGCGCCGGTGGCTGAAACGAAATCCGCCGCCGGACAATCCTATATTGTTGTGAAGGGGGACAATCCCTACTCGATTGCCAGAAAACTCAAGGTCAGCCAGGAGGCGTTGATGAAGGCCAACAACATCGACGATCCCCGCAAGCTCAAGATCGGCCAAGCCCTCGTCATTCCCTGAGTTTCCACTTTCCAGCGACTCGCAGAAACCAACCATGCAAAAAAATGTCATCACCTTCCTGATGCTGGCGGTTGCGGGATTGATCGCGCTCGGCATGGTTATGCTTTTCAGCACCGGGGCCTTCGCCCGGGACAGCCACGGCGACATGTATCTTTTCGTGAAGCGACAGGGATTTTGGCTCGCGGTCGGAATCGTCGCGGCGACCTTCGCGGCGAGCGTGGACTATCATTTTTGGCGCAAGTGGTGGTGGGTCTTCTTCGCCGGAAGCGCAATTCTCCTCGTCCTTTGTTTCATTCCTCCGATCGGCCAGCGCATCAACGGCTCGTCGCGCTGGATCAATCTCGGATTCGGCACGCTTCAGCCGAGTGAATTTGCGAAGATCAGCTCGATCTTTTTTGTGGCGTGGTGGTTTTCCCGCGAGGATATCCCCTTCGAAAAATTCAAAACCGGCCTGCTGATTCCGCTCGCAGTCCTCGCCGTTCCCTTGTCTTTGATCGTTCTCGAGGTCGATATCGGAAACACCGCCCTGATCGGCGCGGCGGCCATCGCCGTCATGTTTGTGGCAGGTGCCGCGCTGCGCTGGCTCTTTGTCCTGGCGCCGCTGGCTTTCGCCTCCATTTTCCTGGTGGCATTGGCCGTCCCCGAGAGGGTCCAGCGGCTTCTCGCCTTTCTGGATCCGGAGAAATACCGCCTCTGCGAGGGACTCCAGCAATGGCAGGGCCTCATTGCGTTTGGCTCCGGCGGGTTCCACGGGCTTGGACTCGGGGAGGGACGCCAGAAAATGCACTACCTTCCGTATGCCCACACGGACTTCATCTTTCCGATGATTGGCGAGGAGTTGGGGCTCAAGGCCACCGCGCTCACAGTCTTCGCGTTTTTGGTGATCCTGCTTTGCGGCGCGTTGATTTCCGCGAATTCTCGCGACCGTTTCGGGATGCTGCTCGGCTTCGGCTGCACCATGTTGATCACCCTGCAGAGCATCGTGAACTTGGGTGTGACCACCTCGCTTCTTCCAAACAAAGGCATGCCTCTTCCCTTTATCAGCTACGGCGGATCAAACCTTGTGGTCTGCCTGTTTTTGATTGGACTCCTCGTTAACATCCACCGTCAGGGCCAGCCGCTGGTCTCCCGGTTCGCCCCGGTTCTGTTGCGGCCCCACATCGAACCCCGGGTATGAAACCATTCAAAGCCATCATTGCCTGCGGTGGAACGGGCGGCCACCTCTTCCCGGGACTTGCTGTCGCCGAAACGCTCCATGCACGCGGGCACGAGGTTTTGCTTTTTGTTTCCGAAAAGGAGATCGACGCCACCGCGCTCCAGGCCCATCCCGAGTTCCGTTCCGAAAAACTCCCTTCGATCGGTATGCCGTCGATGATTGTCTCCCCCGCCTTCCTGAGTTTCCTCAAGCGTTTTTGGGAAAGCTACAGCCACTGTCGCTCGGTTTATCGCAGAACCCGGCCTGCCGTTGTGCTGGGGATGGGGGGCTTCACCTCCACCGCGCCGATTTTGGCGGCGAGACTCGCTGGGCTCCCGAGCTTCATTCACGAGTCGAACGCAATTCCCGGCCGCGCGAACCGTCTCGCGGCGAAATTCGCCACCCGTGTTCTCCTTGGTTTCGAGGACTGCCGGCCGTTTTTCCCCGGCTCGTCCTGCGTCGTCACCGGCACTCCGGTCCGCAAAAACCTCGGCCGTCCCATTCCCCGGGAGGAGGCTCTCAAGTCTTTCAATCTGGATCCGAACCGAACCACGCTTCTCGTCACTGGCGGAAGCCAGGGGGCGAGCGGGATCAACCAGCTTCTCTTCAAATCCGCCCCGCTCCTGCCGTCCGAGAGTCTTCAAATCATCCACCTGACCGGAAAAAACGACGACCGACTCGCGGCGGCGAATTACCAGCGCGACCATATTCCGCATTATGTCGCACCGTTCCACCACCGGATGGAAGAGGCCTATTCCGCCGCGGATCTTGTCGTATCCCGCGCCGGGGCGTCGAGCTTGAGCGAACTCGCGATGTTCGGATTGCCATCGATCCTCATACCTTACCCCTATGCGACCGACGACCACCAGAAGGCGAACGCCGCGATCTTCGTGCGTGCCGGGGCCGCCGAATTGGTGAATGAAAGGGAAATCCAGCCCGAGGTTTTCGCCGCCATGGTTTTGAGGTTGCTTGAGAATTCCGGGCGCCGTGCCGCCATGGCCACGGCCGCGCGCGAACTTTCCCCGGAGTCGGCCGCAGCCAATGTCGCCGATGTGATGGAACGGGCCGTTGCGGAGGGGATGAAATGAACGACGAAAAACTCCGTGACCTTCTGGCCGGACCGGCTCCCGTAAAAATCCATCTCATCGGTGTGGCGGGCTCGGGCATGAGCGGTATCGCCGCCCTCCTTCTGGGCCTTGGTCACGATGTCGGTGGATCCGACAAGGTGGATACGGTCGAGGTGGGCCGCCTTTCCAAAAAGGGGCTCCGGTTTTCCTGCCCGCATACCGCGGAATGTGTCCGGGGCGCGGATCTCGTGGTTTATTCCTCCGCCATCCGGCCGGGAAATCCGGCCTACGATGAGGCGGTTCGTCTGGGAATTCCGATGGCTCGCCGCGCCGATGCCCTCGCGGCGGTGATGGCTTCGAAGCAGGGAATCGTCGTTTGCGGAATGCACGGCAAGACGACCACCTCGGCGATGACCGCCCACCTCCTCCGCGCGGGGGGACTCAAACCCTCGCACTATGTGGGCGCCGAGATTCCCATCCTCGGAACGAATGCCCGGTGGGATTCGGAGGGCTCGTATTTTGTGGCCGAGGGGGATGAGAGCGACGGCACGCTGGTGAACTACCAGCCCCGCCATGCGATCGTCCTGAACATCGAGCCCGAGCATCTGGATTTTTACAAGGATCTCGCGGCGATCGACGCCGTATTCGACCGCTTGGTCTCCCAGACCTCCGGTCAAATTATCTACTGCGCCGACGACAAGGGAGCTTCCCGTGTGTGCTCGAGTCATCCGCGTGCGGTTTCTTATGGCCACTCGCCGGATGCGCGCTATCGCCTCGTTGATTTGGCGACCAGAAACTTTTGCTCCTATTTCCGCGTTCAGCGGGAATCCGAAACACTCGGCGAGGTGGTCCTCAACATCCCGGGTGCGCACAACGCCCTCAATGCCCTCGCGGCTATCGCCCTGGCCACGGAAATAGGTGTTCCCTTCGATAAAATCGTCTCCGCGCTCGAATCCTTCCGGGGTGCGCGTCGCCGTTTTGAAATCCTCTCCGGCAGCCCCCGACAGGTTGTGGTGGACGACTACGGGCACCATCCGACAGAAATCGCCGCCACGCTCGCGACCGCGCGCACCGGTGCGAACAAACGGGTGATCGTGATGTTCCAGCCCCACCGGTTCACCCGCACGCTGGCCCTGAAGGATCTTTTTGGACTGGCGTTTCAAAAAGCCGACCATGTTTTTGTGTCGGATATTTATCCTGCCAGCGAGCCTCCGATTCCTGGAGTCAGCGGTCAAACCCTGGTCGATGCCATCGCCGCGAATGGCCACGGCTCGGTGGAATTCGTTCCCCAGGTTTCCAAAATCCACGAGGCGGCCGGGGCCGTGCTTGAGGAGGGCGACCTTGTCCTGAGCCTCGGCGCAGGCAACATTCACGAGGCGGGCACACGGTTGGCCGCCGATCTCAAAATCCGCGACCGCCTCTTGGAGGTCATGGGATCCGGGCGCATCAAGCTTTACGAACCCCTTTCCAAACACACGACGATGCGGGTCGGGGGGCCGGCGCAATTCTGGGCGGAACCCGAAACCGAGGAGGGCTTCGCCGATCTGGTGAGATTTTGCTTCGATGAGAACATCCCGCTGATGGTGATGGGACGCGGGTCGAACCTCCTCGTGCGTGATGGCGGCATTCCGGGAGTTGTGGCGCACCTCGCGCGCGGCGAGTTTGCGCACCATGAAATCCACGGGATGGAAATCACGGCCGGCGTGGGCGTGAAATTCAAACAACTGACCGCGCTTGCCCGCTCCGCCGGGATTGCGGGGTTCGAGTGGATGGAGGGGATCCCCGGAAACCTTGGCGGCGGCCTCCGGATGAACGCCGGCGCGATGGGCATTCAGACTTTCGACCAAGTGGTTCGGGTTCGCTACTGCGACCAGGACGGAAACATTTTCACAAAAAGCCCCGCCGAAATGGATGTTCACTATCGGAATGTTCCAATGTTCCGGCAGAACTTCGCCCTTTCCGCCGTCCTCCGCGGCCAACCGGGAAGCCAATTGGAAATTGATTCCGCCATTGCCGCCTCTGTGGCCAAGCGCCGAGCAAGCCAGCCCGTCGCCGCGAGCGCGGGATGCATTTTCAAAAACCCCGCCGAAATTCCCGCCGGCCGTCTTATCGAGGAACTCGGCCTGAAAAACCACTCGGTCGGGGCCGCTCGGGTTTCCGAAATCCACGGCAATTTCATCGTCAACGACGGCGGGGCGACCGCGTCCGACATCCTCGCGCTCATTCGCGAGGTCCAGCAAGTTGCCCGGGAAAAACGCGGAATCCACCTCGAAACCGAGGTTCAGGTCACTGGGGTCGATTTATGAACAAACACCATTCCGGAATCCTCCGTGGAAAAAAAGTCGCGCTTCTCATGGGCGGTCCGGGCAAGGAACGCCCGGTCTCCCTGAACTCCGGCGCGGCGGTCGCCAACGCGCTTCGCTCCCTTGGCACGGAGGTTGTGGAAATCGATGTTGTCGGCCGCGACATACTGCTTCCCGATAAAACCGACCTCGCCTTCAACATGATCCACGGAACCTTCGGCGAGGATGGCGGTTTGCAGGCCATCCTCGACCGGCTCAAGATTCCCTACACCGGCGAGGGCGAAGCGGGCAGCCGCCTGGCCTTCGACAAGATCGCCAGCAAGCGGAAATTCGACGAGTCGCGCGTGCCGAACGCGAGATGGGAAATCCTATCCCCGGGAGGCATCCCCTCCATCCCGCTTCCGCTCGTCGCCAAGCCGCCCCGCGAGGGCTCCAGCGTGGGAGTCCACATCGTGCAAACCCCGGCGGATCTCGCCCCGGCGCTCGAGGATTGCTTCACACGGGACAGCGAGGTGCTCATCGAGGAGTTCGTCCGCGGGCGGGAACTGACCGTTGGCATTGTCGGAGGCGAGGCACTTCCGGTCGTCGAGATCGTGCCAAAGGTCGACTTTTACAGCTTCGAAAACAAATATACGAAGGGCAACTCGGACTACTTTTGCCCTGCTCGGCTCGATGAGGCGGTCGCACGATCCGTTCAAGCCGCCGCCCTCGCCGCACACCACTCGCTGGGGTTGCAGGTTTATTCGCGCGTCGATGTCCTCCTGGATGCCGCAGGCAAACCATTCGTTCTCGAGGTCAACACCATTCCCGGAATGACGGAGACGAGCCTCCTTCCCAAGGCCGCCGCCGTGGCCGGCTTGGATTTCGCCTCCCTTTGCGAGGAGATTGCCGGATTGTCGATTGCAGCCAGACGAAACCCATGAAGACCAGGATTCTCAAGACCTCTGCGAGTCGCCGGACCGCCCGTGGACAGCGGATGCTGAATGTGAAAATGCGGGCCGCAACCGCGAAGCGAAAACGCCAGCAGTTGCTCATGGGCCTCTCCATGGCGGTGATCGGTGTTTCCCTCCTCTGCGGCCTCGCCTGGTTCGGGATCAGCCGGGGTCTCGACAAATTCTTCTTCTCGAATCCAGCCTATAACCTCGCCGAATTGGAACTGGAGTTGGATGGAGTGATGTCACCCGAGGACCTCCGCGAGGAAACGGGGATTTTTGAGGGCAAAAACATCTTCCGGCTGGACATCAACCGGGCCGACCACCGCCTCCGCGCGATTCCCATGGTCGCCGATGTCACTATCGAGCGCGTCTTGCCCGACCGCATCATCGTCGTTCTTCGATCGCGAGAGCCGGTCGCCTGGGTTTCCCCCTCGAACGATCCCTCCGCGCCCTACGATGTTTCCACCATGCTTCTCGTGGACGCCTCCGGTTTTCTTATGCGCCCCCGCCTCATTCCGCAGGAATTCCACAGCCTGCCTGTGATTTACGGTGTGAACCCCGGCGACATCCTGGAGGGAAAGCCGCTGCAGAACGACGACCTTAAAAAGGCGCTTGCCCTCCTCGACGAGGCTTCGGCCCGCCCGGGTTCGCTCTTGCGGATCCGCTCGCTGAACATTTCCAAAGGCTACTGCATCGACGCGCTCACCGACCAGAACGCCCGCGTGAAATTCGGACGCTCGGATTTCGGAACCCAGATCCAAAAGCTCGACCGGCTTCTTGAGCATTGCCGCGACACCGGGCGCGAATTGGAGTCCGTGAACCTGATGGTATCGAAAAACACACCGGTAAAATTTGTGATGGCCGCCCTGCCCCCGGTCGCCGCCAAGGGGGCCGTCTCCAATCCCAAAACCAAACGAAAAAACTGATGGCCAAGGAAAAAATCCATGTCGGTCTCGAGATTGGAACCACCAAGGTGTGCGCGGTGGTTGCCGAGTGCGGGCGCAACGGGGAAATCCGCCTCCTCGGGGTCGGGGAAAGTCCCTCCCGGGGCGTCCGGAAAGGGGAAATCATCGATTTCCAGAACGCCTCGAAATGCGTTCATGACGCGCTCGCCGACGCCGAGGAGCGCAGTGATCACGAAATCAAGAGTGTCTGGCTCGCTGTGAGTGGAAGCCATTTCCAGAGCTTCAACAACCGGAGTTCGATCACGCTGCCCGAGGAAAGCGAGATCACGGAAAAAGAAATCGGCGATGTCGAATACAAGGCGAAGGAAATCTCGATTCCCAAAGAGAATGTGATCCTCCACTCGATCATCCAGCGTTATTATGTGGATGGTCAGGAGGGCGTGATCGACCCGCTTGGCATGCTCGGAGGCAAGCTCGAGGCCGACTACCACATCATCCACGGGGTGATGACGCGCATCCAAAACACGATCCGTTGCGTCAAGGAGTTCGACATCGAAGTGGACGATGTCGTCGTCAACTCCGTCGCCTCCGCGCAGGTGGTTCTCAGCGATTCTCAAAAACAGGCCGGGGCCGTGGTCATCGACATCGGAGGGGGTGTTACAGACTACATCGTCTATCAAGACGGAGCGGTGTGTCACAGCGGTGTCATAGCGATCGGTGGCGACCACATCACCAACGATCTCTGCATCGGGCTCCGTATTCCGATCACGCGCGCGGAGAAACTCAAGATCGAGGAGGGCTCCGCGCTTCCCGGCGCTCATCCGGCGGGTGGCAAGATCACGCTCAAGAACGACACGGGATTTTCCGGAAAGGAAATCGACCGCGACATGCTGGATATGATCATTCATGCCCGCGTGGCGGAACTTTTCGGGATTCTGAAAAAGCGCATCCACGAAGTCGTCCCCGAGCACCTGCTCGGAGCCGGCATTCTCCTCACCGGGGGCTGCAGCAGCCTGCGCGGCATCCGCGAGGTGGCCGAGTCGGTTTTCGAGACCCCGGTGAGCCTGGCCCATGCGCACTCGGTTTCCGGGCCCACCTCGGCGTTCGAGAACCCCCAGCTCTCCACCTGCATCGGCCTTGTCAAATACGCGCAGGCCGTTCACGCCGACATGCCCGAGGAATCCCTCATCACCAAAGTCGGCAAAATCTTCAACCTGAAATTCGGTCTATGAGCCCCTATCCCCGCCACGAGGAACCTGCCCGGGAAGCTGTGATCCGACTCATCGGCATCGGAAACGCCGGAGTGAATATCATGGATCGGCTCGCGATTCGGGCGTCGCTTCCCGTCGAGCCGATCGCGCTGAACGCCGACCAGCAATCGCTGAACGCTTCGGTTGCCTCGCAAAAAATCGTTCTGGGCCCCATGACCACGCACGGACTTGGCGCGGGTGGCGATCCCGAGCGGGCGCTCGATGCGGCCAGGGAGTCGCTCGGGGAGTTGCGACAGGCGGTTTCCGGCGGTGATGTTGTCATTCTCTGCGCCGGTCTGGGAGGTGGCACCGGAAGCGCGGTCGTCCCCCTGCTGGCCAAAATGGCCAAGGAAAACGGATCGCTCGTTGCCGCGGTTGTCACCTCGCCGTTCCAATTCGAGGGACGCCGCCGTTCCCTGCAGGCGAAGGAGTCATTGGAGGAGTTGGCCCGGCATGCGGATGCGCTTCTTCATTTTGAGAACGACCGTATGGCGGAACTCGTCGAACCGAGGGCGGATGTGGGTGAGACTTTTGCTGCCTGTGATGGCCTCCTGTTTCAGGCCATCGGTGGTATCGTTCGGATTCTCGGGAAGCCGGGGCCGCTGCCCATCGCGGTGAACGACCTCCTTTCCGTGCTCCGCGCGGGCCAGGGCGCTTGCCTTTTCGGTTGCGGCGAGTCGCAGGGCGGGAATCGGGCCCACGAAGCTTTGGAACAAGCTCTCCGGAGCCCGCTGTTGGATCGCGGTCGCCTGCTCCAAGAGGCCGGGAAAATCCTCGTTCATATCTCGGGCCCCGCCTCGCTCACCTTTGCCGAGGTGGCTGCCATCATGCGGGAAATCTCCAAAAACACCGCAGCCTCCGCGAATCTTTGCCTCGGCGTGGGAACGGCGGGTGACGACTCCTTGCCGCTTGTCGTAACGATCATCGGGCGCACCGGGGTCGAGAAAAGTCAACACTTGCGCTCCCCGGCTGTGGAAATCCCGGCACCGGTTCCGGCGCCGATGCCCCTTGAGCCAACGCCGAGGGCGGAGATGTCCGTGGCCAACGATCCAGCTCCCGCCAAGACTCAAAAAGTGAAGCAGGATTTTCTTCCGCTTGAGCCCATTGCCCGGGGTCGCTTCGAAAAAATCGAACCCACCATCGTCGAGGGCGAGGATCTCGATGTTCCGACCTTCCTTCGCCTGAAGATTAAAAAATAAGTCCCCCTTCAAAACAAGCGGTTCGCGGGAAGCTGGAGCCGTCGTTTAGACTGACGGCTATTCCAAGATCCGCGGCACGAGACGAAGGATGACGGTGCGGTTGCGGGCGGCGGAGCCGGGTTCGTTTTCGGGGAATGGAGGAGCCAAGCCGCCGGCGGAACTGGCGAGAAGGCGGTCGTTCGGGAATTGGGTCTCGGAGCGCATCACTTCCGTGGCCGCCACGGCGCGACGCAATCCGAGGGTGTAGTTGTCGCGGAACGGCGAGTTCGCGCGAACCGCCTTGCTGTCAGTCTGGCCCTCGATGATCACCCAGAAATCGGGGGCGTTGGCTTTGAGAAACTCCGCAACGCGGGTCAATTGGGCCTTGCCGTAGTCCCCAACGGTTACACCGGAGGTGAAGATGCCCTCTTGGAAAGTGATCCGGATTTCGTTGTTGTTGCTGTTGATGGTCGTGCCGGAAAGGTTGAACAGAGCGGGCAAGAGGCGGTTGATAGCTTCGAGGCTGCGGCTGACTGGGGGATTGGTGGCGATCGGAACGGCCGGCTGCTGGGTTCCCTCCTGCGTGGCCGCCGGGGCTTGGGGAGCTTGAACGGGAGCGGGAGGTGCTTGAAGGGCGACCGTGTCCAGCACGGCGGTGGAGGTTAGGGGCGGGGTGGTGCTGGATGGCTTCGACGGAGCGGGTGTGGGAACCGCCAAGTTGTCCTCCATGAGGGTTTCCTCCTCGTTGTGACGGTAAACCACTTGAAACTCTGGCAAAGCGGGCGCCTCGGGGCTGGCGGCTTCCTCCGGGATCACCGCCAAAGGTTGGGTGGAAATCGGAATCAGCATACTTTTCACACCGACACCGGCCAGTGCCAGCACGATCAGAACCACCACCCAATAACCCAGTTTTTTCAGCGTGTCGAAAGCTCCGCCACCGGAAGACCGGCGCTCCGGAGGACGAGGAACCGGGGCCGCGGCGGCCTGACGGTTGTAAGGCCGGGAAACCTCCACGGCGCCATCATCCAAACGCGTGTCATGGCGGGTGGGCTGCACGGGCTCAGGAACGGGTTTGGTTCGGGGAGCGGGAACCGGGGCTGGAGGGGTTTTGGCGCGCGTGGTCTTGGTTCCGCGGCGACCGGGGGACTTGTCGGAAATCTGAGCCATCAAATCGAGGGCGGAGGCTGAACGCGCTGTGCTGCGGCGACCGGTCTTTTTGACAGGGGCTTCCTCGATCTCGTGAACTTCTCCGACCCCCTCGGAGAGGTTGTCCAATTCCACCACTTTTCCTGTGGTTTCAAAATCCTCTTCCCCAACGGATCCAACAACCTCTTCGACAACTGGCTTGATTTGTTTGGCCGCCGCATCCTCGGCCTTGGAAAGATCTTGCGAAAAATCCAGCGGCACTGGCTCGCCGACGACCCCGGAGTCCTCGGAAAAGTCCGCCTCCGAACCCGCCCGCTCGGCTTTCCACTTCTCAAGGGCCGTGCGGTTGAATTTCCAATTCCGGCCGACTTTGACAGCGGGCAAATTCCCCTCGCTGCAAAGCTTGAGGAGCGTGGATTTTGGCATTTTGAGGAAAGCAGCCGCCTCATCGCCATTCATGACTTCGTTCATGGGATTGGATTGTTCGTTGTCCATGCCGGGATTTGTAGAGCCGCAAACTTTGAAACAAAACAAGACGCCTTGCAATCCCTTGTTTTTCTTTTGCGGCAGGAATCCACTGGTTGGGAATCGGATTGAGGTTTGCCCCCGATCGCGTGAGAG
>CAYOGR010000020.1:0-25604 GCA_964403605.1 uncultured Chthoniobacter sp. | reverse complement strand
CCGAACTTCAAAATCACTCATCCCGCCGATCTTCCAGTGGCCGAGGAAATCCTGAAGTCCCGCTTGGGTTGATGAGCTAACTTGCCATAATAGCTAAAATGGCTAATTTAGCCCCAAGAGTATGACTTACCACATTCCCCACGAATCCGCGCCGCGTTTGGCCGATATGCCGACCATTTCGGCCACCGAATTGAAAAACGCCACCGCCGATGTCTTCGAGCAGGTCGCCGCCCGCCGTGCCGTGGCCATCACCCGCCACGATAAACCGCGCGCCGTCCTCCTCTCTGTCGATCAATACGAGGCGCTCGCCGCGCAGCACAATCCGCCTTGGCTGGAACAACTCCACGAGGAATATCGTGGCCTGCTCGACCGGATGCAGGGCCCCGACCAACGCGCCGCAGCCGAGCGCGCGTTCAATGCCACTCCGGAGGAACTCGGCGAGGCTGCCGTTTGGGCCGCCAGGCAGAATAAACAAAAAAATGCCTGAGCGGCCGATCATTCATGTTCTGGCCGGGGTCAACGGCGCGGGGAAATCAAGCCTCGGGCATTCCGAGTTCCACAGTAAAGACGCTCCCGTTTTCAATCCCGACACCGTCGCCCAACAAATCCGCAATCTGCATCCCGACATCCCGCTCGCCGCGGCCAACGCCCACGCATGGCAAATCGGCAAGGCTCTCCTCCAGCAGGCCATCGCCGGTGGACGCGACTACCGGTTTGAAACCACCCTCGGCGGGCGCAGTATCGCGCAACTCCTCCAACAGGCCGCCCGCGCCGGTCACCGCCTCCACATCTGGTTTTGCGGATTGGCCAGTGCCGACCTCCACATTCGCCGTGTGCGCAGCCGCGTGGCGCACGGCGGTCATGACATCCCCGAGGAAAAAATCCGCGAGCGCTGGAATCGCAGTCGTGAAAATCTCATTCGCCTCCTGCCCCTCATCGACCACCTGCGCGTCTTTGATAATTCCTTGGAGTCCGACCCCGCCGAAGGACACCGCCCGCGGCCCGTGTTGCTCCTCGAAATGCAGCGACAAAAAATCACCGCCCCCGCCGACCTTTCCGGCTCCCCCGATTGGGCCCAGCCCATCATCGCCGCCGCCATCCACCTCCACACCGCCAAGTAAAAGGGGTTAGACTTCTCTGAAAACCCGCGCCCGCCGATGACCTCTCTCTTCAAGCGTCTTCTCTCGCTCGTTGGCGTTCTTTTTTGCGTCGTCTCGATCACTTTCCTGCTCATCCGCGTTTCGCCGGGCGGGCCGTTTGACGGGGAGCGAAAAATCCCCGAGGCGATCGAGAAGCAACTCCTCGCGAAATACAAACTCGATGGCACCCTCTGGCAGCAATACACGGGCTACATCGGCGACCTTCTGCGCGGCGACTTGCGTCTCTCAACCAAATACCGCAACCGCTCGGTGAACGAAATCCTCGCCCAAACCCTGCCCGTGACCCTCGCGCTTGGCGGAGCCGCTTTTTTCCTGGCCACCTTTTTCGGCGTCTGGCTCGGAACCCTTGCCGCCATGCACCGGGCCACCTGGCGCGACCACGCCGCCATGTTCGCCGCGCTGGCCGCGATTTCGCTGCCCTCCTACATCACCGGTCCGTTGATGATTCTTCTCTTCGCGCTCACGCTCGGGTGGCTGCCCGCCGGAGGGTGGGGGAGTTTGTCTCATCTCATCCTGCCCGCTCTGGTCCTCGCCGCGCCGGCCGCCGCCGTTATCGCCCGGCTCATGCGCGGAAGCATGGTGGAAACGCTCCAGCAGGATTTCATCCGAACCGCCCGCGCCAAGGGGCTTCGCGAATCCGCCGTCGTCTATCGCCACGCGCTTCGCATCGCCATTCTGCCCGTGGTTTCCTACCTCGGCCCGCTGGCCGCACACTTGCTCACCGGATCGATCGTTGTGGAAACTGTCTTCCACATTCCCGGCGCCGGAGGTTTTTTTGTCCACTCGATTCTTAACCGCGACGGATTCCTGCTCGGCGGCATGGTGATCGTCTATTGTGCTCTCCTGGTTTTTTTCAACCTCCTGGTCGATCTCGCCTACGGCCTTCTGGATCGCCGGATCAAATCCCATGCTTGATCCACGCCTCTTCCAACGGGTGAAAAAAAATCCTGCCGCCCTCGTTTCGGCGGTTTTTTTGGTCTTCATGGTCCTCGCCTGCGTGGCGGGGCCGATGTTTCTCTCGCCGTCCCTCGGCGATCCCGGCCCGAATCAATACGCGCCGCCCTCGTGGGAACATCCCTTCGGCACCGATCTCAATGGCCGCGATGTCCTCTACCGGGTTCTCACCGGCGGACGCATCTCGCTCCTCGTCGGCCTTTGCGGCGCCCTTGTGAGTTTGTTCATCGGAACAGCCTGGGGCCTTGTCGCGGGCTACGCCGGAGGGCGCGTCGATGCCTTCATGATGCGCGTTGTCGATGTTCTCTACTCGGTGCCCCGGCTGATTTTCATTTTGATTGCGATCAATGCCTTCAACGCCGGCCTGCAAGAATGGGCCTCCCGCGAAGGTCTTCAATGGCTCGTCCAATCCTCCCGCATCGCCATTCTCATTCTCACGCTGGGCTTCATTGAATGGCTCACCATGGCCCGCATTGTCCGCGGGCAGGTTTTATCCTTGAAGGAACGCCAATTCATTACCGCCGCCCGGGCCCTCGGCCAGTCCCACACAAAAATCCTCGTTCGACACCTCCTGCCGAACCTTGCCGGAATTATCCTGGTTTACCTGACTCTCACGATTCCCGCCGTAGTCATCGACGAGTCATTCCTGAGTTTCCTCGGGCTGGGCATTCAAGCCCCCCAAGCGAGTTGGGGATCCCTCCTCGCCGACGGCGCGGGCGCGATCAATCCCGTGCGGAGCTTCTGGTGGCTGCTTGTCTTTCCCGCCGCCGCGATGTCCCTCACGCTGCTCGCATTGAATTTTCTAGGCGACGCCCTGCGCGACGCCTTCGATACCCGCGGGCGCTGAGATTACCGGCCGATCTCCCGGAGGCGTTTTCCAGAAAGGAGATTGCGCTCGATGTGCTCGAGCGACACGCCCTTGGTCTCCGGAACGAGGAAAATGAAGAATACGATAAAAAGCACATTCATCGCTCCGTAGAGCAGGAAGGTGTTCCCGGGGCCGAAACCGTGCACCAGGGTTAGGAAGGTCATTCCCACAATCGCATTTGTGATCCAGTTTGTGCCGGTGCTGCAAGTGATGCCGAAGTCGCGGCCGGCGAGCGGGAAGATTTCCGAGCAAATGACCCAAATGATCGGCCCGGCGCTCATCGCAAAGCCGACGATAAAGAGCAGGAGCGCTCCGGCGGCCCAGTAGCCCAGGGCGGGATTCTGCTCGATGCCGGAGTGGAAAATCGTTCCGACCGCGAGAAGCGAAAGCCCCATCACCACAAAACCGGCAAACATGATGGGCTTGCGGCCAAGCCGGTCGACAAATGCAATCGCGATAAAGGTGGCCAGCACATTCGTGAGCCCGACAATAACGGTTCCCCACAGTTGCTCGGTGGTGGACTCGAAGCCCGCCATGCCGAAGATGCGCGGCGCGTAATACATGATGACATTGATGCCGGTGAGCTGCTGGCAGATTTGCAGGCCGACGCCGAGGAAGACCGCTTTGCGGAAGTGCGCGTTTTCAAGGAAGAGGCTCCAGCCTTTTTGGGGAATCTTCGTGCTCTCCTCGATTTCGCGGATTTCGGCGGCGATTTCGGCATCATCCAGATGCAGTTTCTTGAAAACAACGGAGGCTTTTTCCCTCATGCCGTTCAGCACGAGCCAGCGGGGGCTTTCCGGCAGAAAAAGCACGCCAAAAAACATCACCAAGGCAGGCAGCGCGATCATGCCGAGCATCAGGCGCCAGGCTTCGTTGCTCGTGGCCATGGTAAGGACAAAAGACTCCAGATACAGCGCGTCGAAGTCGCCCGCGCCGTGGTTTGGCTTGGGAACGGGAATCTGCCCATCCGCCAATCCGGCAAAAAAAGTGTCGCTCAAAAAGGCCAACAGAATTCCGATTGTAATCATCAGTTGATACATCGAGATCATCCCGCCGCGGACGGACTGGGGGGCGATTTCCGCGAGATAGAGCGGGGCCGTGAAGGAGGCGATGCCCACCGCAAGGCCGAGCACCAACCGCGCCACGATGAGTATTTGGGCATTCGGAGCCACCGCGCAGAAAATCGCCCCGACCGCAAAGAGCAGGCCGCTGAAGAGCAGGGTCCGGCGCCGGCCAAGTTTGTTGCAGAGAATACCGCTGCCGAGCGCGCCGACCACCGCGCCCCAGAGGAGGGCGCTTACGATCCATTCAATCATCTGGTCGTCCACCCCGAGATCGCGCTGAATATAGATCTGGGCGCCGGAGATAACGCCGACATCGAGGCCGAAAAGCAATCCGGCCAGTGCGGCGGTGAAACCAATGAAATAAACAATCGGGCTGACTTTTTTGGAGGATGGGGAGGTGGACATGGAATGAAATGTAAGGGGGTCTTTTATTCTCGAACGCTTGCGGCATGCAATACCCGCTTTCCACGGGGCGCGTTTTTTTTTCGTTGGCGGGGCTTGACCGCTGGGGCTTTTGTGGTATCAACACCCTCCGCGCTTTTTCAATCGCGCCGTTGGTCCTGGGGTTTCCGCCGATGCGGGCAACCGTCAGCGCACAGGGTAACCCGGCGAAATTCTAACTATCACATGCCTGTTCGTCTCGGTCGGTTCGAAATGCCGAAATCTCTCGTCAAGGACGAGTCCACTGCCACGGAAACCTACGCCCGCTTCGTCGCCGAGCCTTTCGAGGCCGGATACGGGCACACCGTTGGAAACTCCCTCCGCCGCGTGCTTCTCAGCTCCCTCGAGGGGGCCGCGATCACCTCGGTGAAAATCGAGGGCGCCCTCCACGAGTTCAGCACTCTTCCCGGCGTTGTCGAAGATGTCGTCGACATCATTCTCAATCTCAAAAAAATCAAGTTCAAGGCCCACGACCACGAGGTCCGCACACTCAAGCTCGCCGTGAACAAAGAGGGCGCCGTCACCGCCGGCGACATTTCCAAAAGCTCGCAGTGCGAGGTTCTCAACCCCGAGCAGATCATTTGCACGCTCGACAAGAAGCAGAAATTCGAGGCCGAGTTCGATGTCCGCGTCGGCCGTGGTTTCGCCACCGGCGACGAGAACAAGCGCTCCGACCAACCGATCGGCGTCATTGCGATCGACTCGATCTTCTCGCCCGTCACCCGCGTCAAGTATGCGGTGCAAAACACCCGCGTCGGCCAACGCACCGACTACGACAAGATCATCCTCGAAATCTGGACCGACGGTCGCATTACGCCTGATGACGCGCTTCTCCAAGCTTCCGCGATCCTCCGCCACCACCTCGATGTCTTTGTTGGCTTCGAGGAAAATGTGGTCGAGTTCGACGAGACCCCGCAAGAGGTCAGCCAGGAGAACAACCGCATGAAGAAGCTCCTCAACATGAGCGTCAACGAGATCGAACTCTCGGTGCGTGCGGCCAACTGCCTCAACAACGCCAATATCACCACCGTCGGCCAACTCGCCTTGAAGAGCGAGGCCGAGATGCTCAAATACCGCAACTTCGGCAAGAAGTCGCTCAACGAAATCAAGGAAAAGCTCCAACAACTCGGCCTGGGCCTCGGTCAGAAATTCGACAACGGCCTTGTCGAAATCACCGAAGAATCCGCCAGCTAACACGCCATGCGCCACCAGAAAAAAACCGTCAAACTCGGCCGCACAGCCTCCCATCGCGATGCCATGCTCGCGAACCAAGTCTGCAGCCTGATCGAACACAAACGCATCAAGACCACCCTCGCCAAGGCCAAGGCTGTCCGGCCCCTTGCCGAGAAAATGGTCACGCTGGGCAAACGCGGCGATCTCCACGCCCGCCGTCTTGCCGCCGGATACCTTGGCCAGAAGGATGCGGTGAAAAAACTCTTCGCCGAAATCGCTCCCCGCGCGGCCGATCGCAAGGGCGGCTACACCCGCATCATCAAGCTCGGCCAGCGCCTCAGCGATTCCGCTCCGATGGCCTACATCGAGTGGGTTGATTCCGAGACCGCCGCGGCTGCCGCCGAACCCGCCTCTGAAAAAACGGCTTCCCAAAAAACCGAATAACGAGGTAATCCCAAATTATACCAACCCCGGGTGATCAATTTCTCCCGAGAGTCCCCTCGCGGACCGGGCGGAACCCATAGCGGTTCCGCCCGTTTCACTTTAAGAAAATGAGCGAACTTTCCGACGCCTACGCGAGCTATGTCGTTCCCACCTACGGCCGATTCGATCTGGAGATCGAGAGCGGCGCGGGTTGCCGGGTGCGGGATTTCCACGGGCGCGAGTATTTGGATTTCGGTGCCGGGATCGCTGTTTGCTCGCTGGGCCATTCGCATCCCGAAGTGGCTTCGGCCGTGGCCGCGCAGGCCTCGCGGCTGGTTCATTGCTCGAATCTCTACCGCACCGCGCCCCAGGCCCAACTCGCCAAGCGCATCGTGGAAATCACCGGGCCGGGCAAGGCATTTTTCTGCAACAGCGGCGCCGAGGCGAATGAAGGCCTCATCAAACTCGCGCGCCGCTTCGGAAGCGCCACGGGTCGCCACCGCCTCCTCACATTCACCAATTCCTTCCATGGCCGCACGCTGGCCTGCATCGCGGCCACGGGGCAGGACAAGGTGAAGAAGGATTTCGGCCCGATGACGGATGGCTTCTCCCATGTGCCCTTCGGCGATCTCGAGGCCGTGCGCGCGGCGGTTGATGAAAAAACCGTCGCCATTCTCGTGGAGCCGATCCAAGGGGAGGGGGGGATTCACCCGGCGACGCCCGAATTTTTGCGGGGCCTTCGCGCGCTTTGCGATGAGCACGGGATGTTGCTGCTTTATGACGAGGTGCAATGCGGCCTCGGGCGCACCGGCGATTGGTGCGGTTGGCGAAGCATTTGCCTGGATGTCGAACCCGATGGCGTCTCCTGGGCGAAGGGCATCGCGAATGGATTTCCGCTCGGAGCGTTTTGGGTTTCCTCCAAGTCGATCGACGATCGCGGCCCGCTCTGCGACCTGCTCGGGCCAGGCAGCCACGGCACCACCTACGGCGGGAATCCCGTCTGCTGTGCCGCCTCGCTCAAGGTTCTCGAGGTCATCGAGCGTGACGGCTTGCTCGCCAAAACCTCGGAGCGTGGAGAGCAACTCGCCGCCGCTTTGAGGGCGCTGGCGACTCCCCTCATTCGCGAAATCCGCCACATCGGCCTGATGGTCGGCGTCGAGCTTTCCTCCGATTTCCCGAAAACCAATCGCACGCCCGCGCTGGAAGTGGTGAACCGCGCGATCGAGGCTGGACTCTTGGTGATTCCCTCGGGCGACAGGGTCATTCGTTTTCTCCCGCCGCTCAATGTCGAGGCCGCCGAAATCCAAGAGGCGGTCGAGAAATTCGCCTCCGTCCTGAAGGGCGTCTCCGCCGCTTCCTAAAACCGTTTTTCCACTGATCGAACCATGAAAAACCTTCTTTCCATCGAATCGCTTTCCCGCGATGAAATCCTCGCCGTCCTCGACGACACGGCCGTGATGAAATCCTCGCGTGGCCACCACGCCTCGCTCCCGCTCCGCCATCAGTGCTGGGCTTTGATTTTTTCCAAATCCTCCACCCGCACCCGTGTGTCGTTCGAGGTGGGAATCCGCGAACTCGGCGGCGACGCCATGTTTCTCGCGGCTGCGGACATCCAGCTCGGGCGCGGCGAACCGATCAAGGACACCGCCCGCGTGATGGGGCGGATGCTCCATGGAGCTGTTATCCGCACCTTCGCGCAAAAGGATGTCGAGGAGTTCGCCGAATTCAGCGGCATTCCAACCATCAATGCGCTCACCGACGACGAGCACCCCTGCCAAATCCTTGCCGACCTTTTTACGATCCGCGAATCGCGCGGCTCGCTCGATGGGCTTCGTGTGGCGTTCATCGGCGACGGGGATTGCAATGTGTCCCGCTCCTGGATCTGGGCCGCCGCGCGCCTGGGATTCGAACTCGTCATTGCCGCCCCCAAAAAATACCAGCCCTGCTCCGAACTTCTCGCCCGCGCCGGCGGCTCGATCCGTGTAACCGATGATCTCCGCGAGGCCGCCAAGGGTTCCCATGTGCTCTACACCGATGTCTGGGTGAGCATGGGCAAGGAGGAGGAGGCCGCCTACCGTCTGGCCCAGCTTCAAGGCTATCAAATCAACGCCGCCCTCTGCTCCCTCTCGCCCGGCGCTCTCGTCATGCATTGTCTGCCGGCCTACCGGGGCAAGGAAATCGACGATGCAACCTTCGAACTCCACGCCGACACGATTTTCCGCCAGGCCGAAAACCGCCTGCATACGCAGAAAGCCGTCATGGCCCGGTTGGTCGCAGCGCGGGCGGCGGTGTGAAAAATTGACATCGGCGAGCGCATTTGCGAAAGCTTTTCCCACACCCCGCACCTGAACCATGTCCGAGCCCAAAAAAGAAACCGTTCGCATCGTCCTCCCCGCCACTTCGGGCGCTGGTTCCGCCAGCGGCCCACAATCTCCGGTTCCCGGGCCTCCTGCCCCTCCCAAGCCTCCGGGTCTTTCCATCCCGGCGCCGCCCTCGGGAGCAAAGCCCTCCGTCGGGGCTCTTCCGAAGCCTCCCTCGGTGATTCCCCCATCCCCTTTGGCCAAACCTCCTTCCGTGCCGTCGATTCCCAAGCCCCCCTCCGTTCCAGCGCCTGCCGCCGGGATTCCAAAGCCTCCTTCCGTCGCTTCGATTCCCGCCCCGCCTGTTGCCAAGGCTCCATCGGCACCCGGCATTCCATCAATAGCAAAACCCGTCTCCCCCGCACCGGCGGCCTCCGTATCCTTGCCTGGCAAACCCGCCGCTCCAGCACCGTCGGTTTCCATTCCCGGCAAACCCGCCACCGTTTCTGCAGCCCCGGCCTCGATCGGGCCCAAGCCTGCCGCTCCGGCCGACGAAAAGTTGCAAACAGTCAAAATCTCGTTGCCATCGGCCTCCAAGGTCATTCCCCAAGCCACGGTAAACCTGAAGGCGGCTCCCTCCGCCTCGGTGCCGGTTGTCGGCAAGCCTGGAGCCTCGGTGGCCGTGAAAGCGGGCGCCGCCGCCGAGAAATCCGAAGGCGCGGCTGCTTCGGCCTCCGTCGCCACGGCTTCGGCACCAGTCGTCCGTCAAGAAGGTTCTCCCCTTTTCGCCCTCGCCGCCGCCGCCGTTGCTGTGGTTTCCCTCTTGATCCAAGTCTGGACCATGCTGGGCTGATTTTTTTTCTTTATGGCACATCCAAATGTTACCGAATTGAACGACTCGTCGTTCGAAACCTTCCTTAAAAACGCCACCGGCCCCGTGCTTGTGGACTTCTGGGCCCCTTGGTGCGCCCCCTGCCGCATGCTCGGCCCCGTCGTCGAGGAGGTCGCCGCCGAGAACGCCGGGAAATACCACATCGCCAAGGTCAATGTGGACGACGCCCCGGGCGTGGCCGCCCAGTTCGGCATCCGCAGCATCCCCACGCTGATTTACTTCCAGGGCGGAGCCAAAAAAGACCAATCGATCGGCGTCTCCTCCAAAGCGGAGATCCTCTCGAAGTTGGCCGCCCTCTGAGATCGAAAATCCGGCGACGGGTTTCGCAGGGGGGCGAAGAGTTTTTTTTCGCTCCTCCAGTATGGGTGTTGATTCCAGCCCCGGAGGCCTGACCTCGCCCCCGTTTCGGCATTCCATTTCGCGCCTTGTCAAAAGCCTGCGCGCGGCTATTGGTATGCGCTCAATTTTATGCCAGCCGCCAACGACCTCCGCAAAGGAATGGCCATCCGCTACAACGGAAATCCCGCCATCGTTCTTGAAATCCACCACCGCACGCCCGGCAACCTCCGCGCGTTTGTGCAATGCATCATCCGATACATCGGCACCGGCAAGTCCGCCGACATCCGCTTTTCCTCGACCGAGAAGGTCGATGTGGTGGAAACGAACCGCCAACCGCTCGAGTTCAGCTACGCCGACCACCAGGGCTACCATTTCATGGATCCGCAGACCTATGAGACCATCACGCTCAATGAGGAGTTGATCGGTGAGGCGAAGCAATACCTCGTGGAGAACCTGAAGGTCGAAGTGCTCAGCATCGAGGGCCGCCCGGCGCAGATCGAGTTGCCTTCCTCCGTCTCACTCAAAGTCGTGGAATCCGCCGAGGGCATTCGTGGCGATTCGGCCAACAATGTCCAAAAACCCGCCACGCTCGAAACCGGCAAGGTCATCAATGTCCCGCTCTTCATCAAGGAAGGCGAATTGATCAAGGTCAGCACCGCCGACGGCACCTACCTCGGCCGCGCTTGAGAAAAAAAGATTGACTTCACCAATCAATCGTCGATTTTACCGGTCTATGAAAAAAATCCTCCTTCTCACAGCGGTTCTTGCCGCCTTCTCCGTTAGCGCAGCGTTCGCCGGCTCCTGCCCTGGCAGTGGCTGCGGCAGCAAGGACAAGGGCGACACCAAGGAGACCGAGAAGAAATCCTTCTCCGTCCGGATCGACCTCTAATCCGAGGGAATTTCCCTCAACGAAACACGCGGGTGGTCGCAAGACCCCCGCGTTTTTCTTTGCCCCGATCTCTCCGGGGGAGGATTGCCGCAAAAATCTGCCGCTCGGCACGGGTTTCACGGAAAAAATTACCCTGTCCATGGGGTTTTATTCCCCCCTTCCCACAAGATGTGGTGTTGAAAAAAGTAGGCCCGCAAATTGCTAGCAAGGGAGTCAACCATGCGAGATCGGGTGAAAATCCGGTTCGCTCCAATGACTTTCCTGAAAATGATCCTCAGCGACCCGAAACCCAAACTCGAAGAAGCCTTCGCCCTACTCAACCTCGGTCTCAACGAAGAAGCCCTGGCGTTGATCGACTCCCAGCTTGCCGCCGATCCCTGCCACCAGGTGCGCATCGCCGCCGTCGAGATTTTCAATCGCCTCGGCCACTTCGATCGTGCCGCCCGCTGTGCGGACGAGGTTCTTGCGGAGCGCCGCCTTTGCAGCCCGGAGGATTTGTTCCAAGTCTCGCTCGCCTACAATTTCTCCGGGCGGTTGCTTGAGGCCTACGAGGTGGAACGCTCGATCCAGCCCGTCAGCAACGACATTTCCCTGATCCGCCTCTACGGCCTCGCCTGCAAAGCCTCCCGCCTCGGCCACCACCGCGAGGGCTTGCACCACCTGCTCAGCAGCTTCCGGTTCCACAATCTCCAAAGCTGGGATGCCCACCGGAAGGTTTTCCTGGATAGCGAGCTCTCCGATCTCTGGCCGCGCATTTCCGGGATTTCCCTTTCCCTCCGCGAGTCGATGCGGTTTTGCAACATCCCCTTCGAGGAGATCATTGCGGCCAATGAAAGCTCCCACCCGCTTCGCTGCGTCGATCACATCGATCTGCGCACGATGCCGGCCCGGTTCCGCATCTTGCTTCAGCCGGCGCATCAGACCTGCTTCGATGTCTCTCCGCTCATGCAGGCGGCCCATCCCGGCCTCTACTCCGAATACCTCGCCTGGCAGGAATCGATTGTTGCTCCGCGGCTCGAGATCTTCCGCGATCTCGGCAAGCGCATTCGTGCCGCCGTGGTCGAAAAACAACTCGACTTCGCCAAATTCCAGGCCGGGCGCGGCCGGATCGCCTGCGCCCGCAACCACATCGTTTGCCACCTGCAACACTCTCCCGGAGCCAGCCTCGACGACATCCCGGAAATCCCCGCCTTGGCGCAGCTCCTCGAGGAATTCCGCGCCCAGCACGAGGAATGCCCCGAGGCGTTCGAGTATCTGATTTCCTGGAAATGCAAGGAGGAGCCCGAAACCTTCCTGTTCGACATCCTTCCCGAGATGCCCGAGCGGAATCGCAATTCCGGATACGCCAGGCTCGCCCTCGGCTGCACCCACTACCGGCTAGGCAATGTCCACTCCGCCATCGAGAACTGGGCTGCTTGCGCCGAGGTCTGGCCGCTCGACGACGCCCCGGTCATGAACGCCACCATGCTCCTCAGCGGCGAGGAGCGCTGGGATGAAGCCTCCGAATTGATCCAGCGCCTTCCCGGCCAATGCATGGATTCCCTGCTCTGGAAAAACGCCTGCACCGCCATACGCGAGCGCCGCAGCTTCTCGATCTCGAACAAAATCTTCACCAGCCCGGTGATTCCCACCCCCACCTTTGGCGGGCTTTACTCCGGTGCGGACGAGGAGTTTCTGACCGAGACCAAAAACTTCACGCCCATCTGCGCCTGACCCTCATTTCGCATTTTGCGTCGGGCGGCGGTTTACGATGCGGAACCAGTTCGCAAAATGTTTTTTCACACCTTCGCGGAAAGTGAGGTAGCGCCCCTCGGGGCGGCCCCCTTTTCGCAGAGCCGCCAGCAGCGCCGGAACCGTCAATTCCTCCATCTCAAAAAGCGTCGTTGAAACTCCCACCGCCGAGTCGTGGTGGGCATCGCTCGCGGCGGTGGTTTTAAGTCCCCTGCGCTCCGCGTATTCGAGGGCCTGCTCGTTGTAACGCCGCGAGGTGACTGCGGCGTTGAAGACCTCCAGCACCTCGAGGTCGAGCGTGTCTAAAACATTCGGTCGAATCCCCGCCCGCCATTTGTCGAAAGGATGCGCCGGAATCGCCACGCCCCCCGCATCGCGTATCGCCTGCAAAACCTCCGCCGCCGGACGCCCCTTCATCCGGGGCAGGGTGGCTCCGATGCAGAGCAGATGCCCCTCGGCCGTGCTCACCTCCACTCCGGGAACCAGCAAAAACCCCGGTGGGATTTCCTTTCCTTGCAGATATTCGTGGGCTTCGCAGGAGTCGTGGTCGGTGATGGCCATGCCGTCCAATCCCCGCCGCCGCGCCGCCGCGATCAATTCCTCGGGCGAATTGCAGGCGTCCTTGGAGAAAAACGAATGCGTATGTAGATCGAAGCGGCGCAACATGGCTGTCCCTATTTCCCCGGGGATTGAGACTCTGTAAAGATGGAAGTCGGCGTTCCGTCAGAAGAGGGAATGAATCCGCCCATCACAGGCCGCCCGATGCTCCGCACTCAACGGCGTTTCAGTCAATCGCCCGGCCAAGAGCTGTCGTTCCAGACACCAGCCGGTGTGGTTGCGGGTGTTCTCGTTTTGAATCGGAATGAGACGGTTTTTCCAACCATCGGGCAGCACAGCGGTGTCGGCGTCGACTCCGTGAGCATAGTAGCCGAATGTCTCGTGGAAGATCGATCGCTCACCAATCGCTCCATCGATCAAAATCGAGTTTTGCGGAGCCTCCAAAGGGAAAACATCCGCCTCCATCGAGCGGCAAAGCACCGGATGATCAACATGGGGGTAGGCTTCGAGGATAGCCTGGCTTCCAATCACAACGATCTGGTCGGTGTCCGCATTGGCCGCTGCGGCACGGATCACATGTTCGAGTTGAGCGCGGTTCATCGATAACGAAGGAGAATCTCCGTCCTCTCGCGGGCTGTCAGAATTCCACAGAAGGGACTGGATTGCCTCAATCGCATGCAGCGTTCATCTTCGCCCGTCAGCACCTCGCGGACTTGAGCCGGAGAGTTCCCCAAAATTTCCCGCCATTCGAGCAAGGCGGGACGCGATGAACTATCCACCCGCTCCAGCCAGCGCTCCAGGGTCTTCCGGGCCTTGGCGAGAATGCTCGAATCCTGGAGAAGCCGATCAGCGATCAGGCGATCCATCTCGAGTGCCCTTTGATCGAGGTGACAATGGCAGTCCATGGCTTGAAATTGGATTTCCTCCGATCCGGCGGCAACTGAAAATCCACGCCCCTTCTTTTCTAGCCCACTGCTGCATGGGTATAAAACCCCCTAATGAACATGGCATTCAAGGAATGGGCAATCGTGTGTGAGGCGTTGGCGAACGGTCGCCAGAGCGTGATCCTCCGCAAGGGTGGCATTGCCGAGGGACGGGATGGTTTTGCCTTCCGGCACCGGGAGTTTTTTCTTTTTCCAACCCGCTTCCACGAGGGTTTGGAAAAAACCACCCTCCCGACCGGAACCCCGCTTCCATTGCAGCGCGAGGAGAAAATCGAGATTCGCTTGTTCGCCACGATCGAGTGGAGCTGCTTCCTGTCCGATCCGGGGCAACTCGCGGCGGTGGGGGAGTATCACATTTTGCGCGAGGAAGTGGTCGAGGAACGCTTTCGCTTCGGCGAACCGCCCGGCATCCATCTGGGATTCGCCAGGATTTACCGGCTTTCAACGCCGTGGATTCTCCCGATGGAAAAACGCTTCGGCGGATGCCGTTCCTGGGTCGAATTGCCCGCCGGCCCAAGTTTTTCAAAGGTTGAAATTCTTTCCGATTCGGAAAACCGGTGCCGGAGCGAGTCATTGCGCAATCGTCTGAAGCTCGCCTAGCCCGCGATCAGCGGTTCGATCTGCGTCATCGTCTCCCGCAGGGCGCGGTAGCCGATGTGGCTTTGGGGGACGCGGAGGAGTTTGGAACCGGGCCAGGTTTCGGTGAGCACTCCATCTGGAGATGGCTTTTTTTCGAAGTCGGTTTTTTTGCAGAAAAAACTGCTCCCCCCGTTTTTGTCCTACCAGCCGTTTTAGGATGCCCCCGCAATGATCACCAAATTCATCGAAAACCTCGCCGCCACCCTCCGCCAAATCCTCCCAGCGCCTGCGCAACCCTCAGGCCGAACTTCACGACCCGATTGAGGACAACCCGCGCATCCGCCCCATCGTGCGCGAGGTGGAGCGCCGGGCCGAAAAGGAGTCCCCGGTTCGAGTGGAAAATGAAATTCCAAAAAACAGCGCTCTGTCCTGCGCTTATCCATTGTTATCTCCTCCTGCTCCATCGCCGTCTTCGCCGTCATTGACCTTTTTATCGGAGTCAAACGCCACCGGCAGACTCTGGATTGATTCTGAAAAAATTCATTTCCCGTTGCCCGCCGGTCGCCCTGCGGTGGCGGGAAGGCAAGAGAAGTTGCGGGAGGGGAGGGGGTGTTGTATGGATACCGCCTCATGGCACAATCCTCGTCCTTACAAATTCCCCGCCCAATTGGCGCGATCCTGTGGGGGATTTCCGTGGCCCTCTCGTGGATGTGGGGTCTCGGTTTGTTTTTCTCGGTTCAATTCACCACACAGTTCGGCCTGTTCGGGCTCCTGACCTTCGCGATTCCGAATTTTCTCGGACTTTTGGTCTTCGGTTTGGTGACGCACCATCTGGCCAGGCGTCAATCGGGATCGGAATCGCTGGCCCAATTTTTCGCCTCGTGGTCCCGGCCGTTCCGCCTGGTTTTTTTCCTTTACCAGCTTCTGGCGATCACGCTGACGATTTTCGCCTTTATCCGCTACGCCTGGCAGCCGCTGGGCTTCGCTCCGGAATTGCTTTACCTTCCGCTGACATTGTTTGTCGTCCTCGCGGCGGCGATTCTCTTCGGCGAGGAATTCGACATCAAGCGGATCAAGTTCAGCCATGGCGCGCTTTTTCTCCTGTTGGCTCCGGCGGTGACGATCCTGATTGTCCACGCGGCGGAAAAAGGCACCGGGCCCCTGTCGTTTCCCAAACTGCCGACGAATGACTGGAACTACTGGGGCTATGCCGTTCCCATCATCATCGGCTTTCTGGTGGGGCCGTGGCTCGATTTGCAGCAATGGCAACGCGCCATTCAGATGCACCGGGAGCGGGTTTCCATCGCGGCCGGCTACATCATCGGATCCAGTTTGTTTTTGGGCCTGATTCTTTTCCATGGCCTGATGGCGCTCTGGGCTCTGAATTGGGGCGCGGCGGATTTTCTGCGGGTCGGCATCACCGGCCACAACTACGGGCAGGAAATCCTTTCGATGATTCTGCCTGCGGCCTCGCCGTGGACTTTTGCGGCCTACGCGGTGTTCATCTGCGTGTGTGTGCTCACGACTCTGGATAGCGGCTATATCGCGCTGAAGTGGTTCCTCACCTCGAATGCCAGCACGAGCAACCACCCGATCTTTTCCCTGATTCCAACCAAGCTCTTGACCTCGCCGATTCCCGCCTACTTGTTTGCAGGCATTGTGGCTCTGGTGGGGGTTTTGCTGAAGTTCGAGTTGGAGTTTTTCATGATTTTCTACGCGACCTTTTTTGTCGGCTATTCCATGCTGGCGATCGCGCGGTGCTTCATTGTTGGCCCCGCCAATGCCATCCCGCAGGTGAAAATGTTCTGCATCGGCAGCATTGCGGTGGTGATTTTTTCCTTCGGCTATTTTCTCCGTTCGCCCGCCATGCAGATTGTGGGTTCGCTGCTGCCGCTCGGTTATGTGATCTGGCTGATGATCAAGCCGAGTTCCACCGAGGATTTCGCCAGCGATACGGCGGAACTTGAAACAACGGCCTCCAGCGCGATCGCCACCGCCCCGGACAGCGCAGTGAGTGTGGCGAGCCCTGTGACGGTTCTCGACGCCGGCGCGATCCAGCACAGCCTCGGCGGTCACTTTGAGGGCAAATGGTTTGTTCACTCGCTCATCGCGACCTACGCAGACACCAACTCGGTTGGAAATGTCTATTTCGGAATGTATGCGATGTGGGTGGGCAAGACCCGCGAGCTGTTTTTCAACCGCGTGATGCCGAAATTCAACCTCAAGAACACCCCCTTCTACATCCTTACGCGTTCGTTCGAGCACAAGTTCGTCCGCGAGACCCGCGAGTTCGAAACCGTTCAGGTGAAAATCCGCGTGGCCGGTTACAACCGGAAATTCGCAACGCTCGAGCACGAAATCTACGACTCGCTTGGCCAACTTCTCGGGAAGGGAAAACAGAGCCTGCTCTTTGTCTCTTCGACGGATTACAAGATGCTCGACATCCCGCCGGATGTTTATTCCGCCTTCATCGCCCACACCTGAGGACGGCATGGGAAACCGGGCGAAAACACCGTGGCGGCTTTTGGTTGCTTCGTCCGCCGCCTTGTTGCTGCTGACGGCGTGCCCTCAATCCCCAACCCCGCCTCCCGCCTCGACGCCGACTCCAGTTCCTTCGCCAAGCCTGACACCGGTTCCCACCCCCACGCCGATTCCCGCGCTGGTCCGAAAGCCTTTGCCGACCGCCACGCTTTTCAACGGCATCGCGTTGGAATCCTCCGTGGTGGCCGAACCTGGCGAGGAACTCGCCTCCACCGATCGCAAGGAGAGTGACGCCTACAAGGTGGAAGTCACCCTGCGTCTCCGGTTGCCGCGTGCCGCCTCGACGATGGAAGACATTCTCTCGAACAAGCCGGAGTTGGCCACGGCGCTTCCCTCCCTGCCGACCCTGCTCGAAACTGCGCGGGTCTCGCCATTTTTCGAAAAATTCTACGAGCTCAAGGTTCGCGATGTCCGCCGCAAGCAGGCCAATCTCGACACTGTCCTTTCGCGCCACAATTTCTACGACTGCGAGACGATGCTGGAACTCGAGAACCCCGCCACCTCGCGACGGGCTTTGCTGGTGCTCTCCGACATGGATGTGAATACCGACGGCTCGGATGGCGACCGGAATGTGCAGGTGGATGGAAGCTCGATGTTCTACCTTCCACAAACGAGCTATCGGTGGCCGAAGCAAACCGACCGCGTCAATCCCTTCCTGACCGTGGAGGAAAAAAAACTCGCCGCTTTCGAGGCCGAGCTTGCGAGGCCCGGGCTCAAGCCCGCCCGCCTTCAGGAGATCCAGTCTGGCATCGATCTCGCCAAACGCCGCATCCACGACCTCAGGAAATGGAGTTTTCTCGTCTCCTCGGTTGATCCCTTCATCGTTCTTCCGGGGTTCATCATGAGGGATCACACGGGCCCCTTCGTTCCCAAGATCGGCGACTACGCCGTGGTGATCCATGGCGGCCGCGCCTATCCGGCCATTCTGGGGGACTCCGGTCCATCCCACAAAGCCGGTGAGGCCTCGCTGCTGCTTTGCCGCGAACTCAACGGGCAAGCCTCCAGCCAAAGCCGTCCGATCAGCGATCTGCGGGTGGCCTACCTTGTCTTTCCCGGCACGGCGGAACCATCAGCCTCACCGCCGAATCTCGAAAAATGGCGCGCCAAATGCCAAATCCTCGTCGATGAACTCGGTGGGCTGGGCGTTGAAATGCACGAGTGGCCGAATCTGGTGCAGCCCTGGCCCACGCCGACACCTTCGCCCGAGCCTGCACCCTCACCCAGTCCCTCGCCGTCTCCCGATGGCTCGGGCGCGGAAATCACCCCTTCTCCGGAAGCTCGTTGATCGCGTTCAGAAGCAGTCGGATTTTTCCAAAATCCCGTTTGTGCGGTGTCAGGACAATCCGCGGCATGTGGTGCAGATGAGTGTCGTCGATCTCCTCCTCGAGCGCCCCGGTTTGTTCGATCCGGTCGATGGCGAGCATGCTGTCGAACCGCTCGTTTAGATCCTCCAGCGATTGGTCGGCGAGAGGACGATGGATGCGAATGACCATTTTTTCGCGCACCCAGCGGTAGGAGTGGAAATTCCGGTAGAAGGCATTGATGTGCCTCACGGCCTCCTCCACATCGTGGGTGATGTGGATCAGGTTGAAGTCCGATTCGGATACCAGGCCGTTGTGCAGGAGGTCGTTCGTGATGAATCGACGCCAGGTCTCCCAGTAGTGGCCGTTCTGACGGTCGATCATCACCACCGGAACGATGGGCATTTTGCCGGTCTGCATGAGGGTGAGAATCTCGAATCCCTCGTCATGGGTGCCAAAGCCGCCGGGAAAAAGCGCGAAGGCGTGGGTCTCCTTCGCGAAGTTCAGCTTGCGGGTGAAAAAATAATTGAAGTTGATGAGCTTCGGGTCGCCGTGGATCGTCTCGTTCGCGGCCTGCTCGAAGGGGAGGCGGATGTTCAAGCCGAAGCTTTTTTCCGCGCCGGCGCCCTTCTGCGCCGCGCCCATGATGCCGTCCCCGCCGCCGGTGATGAGCATATAGCCGTGCTCAACGATTTTTTCACCGAAGGCCACGGCCTGTTTGAATTCCTCCTGATCGGGCTTGGTTCGTGCGCTCCCGAAGACAGCCACCTTCTTCACGCGGTTGTAGCGTGCGAAAATCCTGGCCGCATTCCGCATTTCCCGCAGTGCGCGGCTCATCAGCTTCACCTCAGCGATCGTGGCGCGGTCGCGCCCGAATCCGAGAGCTGTGTTGATCATGTCCTCGATGTGGCGGGCGGTTTTGCCTTCGGCCACCTCGCCGGTCAGGGCCTTGATTCTGGGATCGACTTCCTTTGATTTCATGAGGGCAGAGCGGTTACACTAAGCTCACGCCACAACCGCGCAAATCGAAAAACATGATCATCGTCCTTCGCCCGCACACCACCAAAGCCCTCGTCGAGGAAGTCATCGCCGAAGTTTCCAAGCTCGGCTACGAACCCGCCCCCATCCACGGAGCCACCCAAACCATCGTGGCGGCCATCGGCGACGAAAGCACGCACCAGAACCTCGAATCCCTCAGCGCCCTGCCACAGGTCGAGCGCGTCCTGCGCGTCCAGAAACGCTTCAAACTCGCCAGCCGTGAATCGCATCCCGGAGACACCGTGATCGATGTGGATGGAGTCAAAATCGGCGGCGGGCATTTTGCCATGATGGCCGGGCCGTGCTCGGTCGAGAGCGAGGAGCAACTCCTCGGCACCGCCCGGGAAGTGAAGGCGGCCGGGGCGAAAATTCTCCGTGGCGGTGCCTACAAGCCCCGCACCTCTCCCTACGAATTTCAGGGCCTCGGCAAGGAAGGCCTCCGCATCCTGGAACTCGCCCGCCGCGAGACCGGGCTGAAGATCATCACCGAGGTTCTGAGCGAGCGCGATGTGGAGCATGTCGCCGCCTCCGCCGACATCCTCCAGATTGGTGCCCGCAACGCACAGAATTTTCAGCTCCTCATCGAGTGCGCGAAATCCGGCAAGGCGATCCTCTTGAAACGCGGCATGAGCCAACGCATCGAGGAATGGCTCCTTGCCGCCGAATACATCCTCGCCCATGGAAATCCAAATGTGATTCTGTGCGAACGCGGCATCCGGACTTTCGAGACCTACACCCGCAACACGCTCGACCTCGCCGCCGTGGCGATCGCCAAAAAGGAATCCCACCTGCCCGTCGTGGTCGATCCCAGCCAGGGATGCGGCCGATCCGATCTCGTCAACGAACTCTGCAAAGGGGCCGTCGCCCTCGGCGCGGACGGCCTGCTCGTCGAGGTGCATCCCAATCCCGCCGAGGCGATGAGCGACGGCCAGCAGCAGGTGGATTTTGATTCCTTCCGAAAACTCGTCGCCGGAATCCAGCCCTTCCTCCAAGCCACAGGCCGGAATTTGTAGCGGGCGCGGGACAACAGGGGGCTTGGCGGCATCGGCCCAATCATCCAGAATTCCACACGATGAAAAAATCCGGATGTCTTGTGGCTTTCCTGTTGTCGGCGGTCTGCCTCAGTCTTTTTGCAAATCTCGTTTTGCTCGCCTTGCTCGGTGCGAAAGGGGCTTCTTCCATGGCGCGGATCCAGGTCTTGGAACCCCGGGAATTCGAGGAAGAGGTCGTCGAGGCGGGTTCCCACCCGCATGCCAAAATTGCGGTGATCCCCCTGACCGGCCTCATCGCCTTCGAAGCCGAGGGAAGTCTCGGGGAAGCGATGGTCGAGGATTTCAAGCTCGCGCTTAAACAGGCGGCGGAGGATTCCGATGTCAAAGCCGTCGTGATCGAAACCGACTCGCCCGGAGGGGAGATCACCGCCTCGGATGTCCTCTACAACGCGCTTAAGAATTTCGATTCCGAAAAACCGGTCGTCGTCTATTTCAACTCCCTCGGAGCTTCCGGGGCCTACTATATGGCCTGCGGGGCGGATTGGATCATGTGCAACGACACGACCTTCACCGGCAGCATCGGCGTGATCATTTCCACCCTCAACTACCGCGACTTGTTTGGAAAAATCGGGCTCGAATCCCTGGTTTTCAAGAGTGGCAAGTTCAAGGACATGCTCAGCGGCGCCCGCCCGATGACTCCCGAGGAGAAGGAATATGTCCAAGGTCTCGTCATGCAGAGCTACGACCGCTTCCTCGGCATCGTCGCCGAAAACCGCAAGCTCGATCCCGAAAAACTCAGATCCGGGCCCGCCGACGGCCGCATTCTGAGCGGAACGGATGCCTTCCGCGAAAAACTCGTCGATCAACTCGGCTACATCGAGGACGCCTACGCGAAGGCTCGCGAACTGGGCGGCGTGCCGGATGCCGCCGTCGTCCGCTACCTGCGGCATTTCAATTTCGGAAAACTGTTCCACCTCTTCGGGGAGTCGCGCTCGCCGCGAATCGAAATCGACCTCCCCGGTAAAAGCACCAAGCTCGAGCCGGGGCGGGTTTATCTGCTCCCGCCGTTTTTCGCCCCCTGATGAAGCAGCGCCTCGACACCTCCGGCAACCAGACCGCCCTCCAGTCGCCCTTCGCGGCTCTACAATTGGATGGCCTGCCGGACGGTCCTGCCAATCCTCCCGTTGAAAAAACCGAGCCGCCGCGAAAAAACGGCCGCGTTGTTCTGCGCCGTGAAAAAGCCCGGCGCGGCGGTAAAACCGTGGTTGTGGTCTATGACTTCGAATCCCAAATCACCGACGCCACCATCGAAACGCTCGGTCGGGAGGCGCGTCAGGCCTGCGGGTGCGGAGGAACTGTTCGCGGCCGCGAAATCGAACTGCAGGGCGACAATCCTCAAAAAGTCCGCTCCTTTTTTGAATCCGCCGGTTTTCGCGTGGCGGGTGTTTAGTCCTTTAAAAAATCGCAGGCCGAGCGGGCGGCGCGTGTCGCGGTGGAGAAGCACCCTTGCAGCAAAAATCCGCCGGTCGGTGCCTCCCAGTCGATCATCTCGCCCGCGACGAAAAGCCCCGGGATTTTTCGCGCCATCAGGCCGTCGGTGAGTTCCTCCCAACGAAGTCCTCCCGCGCTGGAAATCGCCTCGGCGATCGGGCGCGGGCCTTTCAATGGAATCACGCAATTCTTCGCCTCGCGGGCCAGGGAGGCCGCATCCTTCCAATCCTTATGGGCCAGGAGCGTGTGTGCGGCGTCACCAAGCTTCCAGCGTTGACGCGCCTCGGCGGCGAAATTCCGGCGCACCGATTCCATTTTTGCGACAAGTTGCTCGAGGCTGTGGGCCGGCTTGAGATCGATCGAAATGGCGGGCGATCCCATGGCGCGCAGGATTGGCCCAAGCAAATAAAGCGGACCTCCCTCGAGCCCGTATCGGGTGAGGATGAGTTCGCCGATGGCTGATTTTTCCCCGACGGTGACTCGGATGTTTTTGAGGGGTTTGCCCTCGGCCAGGGCGAGCGTTTCGGCGGGCCAGTCGTGCTCCCACCCGCAGTTGGCCGGGGCGAGGGGAGTGGTGGCGAGGCCGAGCTTTTCAAGGATCGCAACCCAGCGCCCGTCCGAGCCGGTCTCGGGCCACGAGGCCCCGCCGAACGCAAGAATCACGGCGTCGGCGCGGAAGTGGACACCGTTTTTGAAACAAAGTTCGATCGGCGCTCCCGCCACCAGATCCTCCAAGCAGTGGTTCATGTGAAAGACCACGCCCAACTCGCGCAGGCGTCCGACCCAGCGGCGCAGCAAGGGCGCGGCTTTGAGATCTCTGAGATAAACGCGCCCGCTTTTCGTTTCGAAAGTTTCGCAACCTAGGCCGGAAGCCCATTGGCGGAGGGTCGGTGCGTCGAAGGTTTCGAGCAGGCCTTTCCAAAAACCATCGGGCCCTCCCGAATAGCGTGCGGCGAAAGACGCGACGGGTTCGGCATTCGTGAGGTTCAGACCACCCTTGCCGGCAACGAGGAATTTTCGTCCCGCCGAGCGCTTGGCATCGAAGAGTTCGACGCGGAATCCTTCCGCCGCACAAACCTCCGCCGCGCGCAAACCCGCAGGCCCTCCGCCGATGATTGTAATGATCTTGCCCACCAGACCGTGCAATCTGGGGAATCCGACCGCGATCACCAAGTCCACGATTGGTGAAGTTGATTTTTTTTGCCTCCGTAAGGGGGGATTGTGGAAGAAATCTCCGAACCACTTTCCTCCGCCTTCGCCACCGCTTCGGGAAAGGTTTGAAAATTCCCACCGCTCCGGACAACCTGCACGGCCTATGAGCAAGGCAATCCTTCTGGTCAACTTGGGTTCCCCGGATTCCCCGTCCGTTCCGGATGTCCGCCGCTACCTCAACGAATTCCTTATGGATGGCCGTGTCATCGATGTGCCGTGGATTCTCCGGCGCTTGATTGTTGGCATCGTCCTGATCAACCGCCCGAAGGAATCCGGCCACGCCTACTCGACTGTTTGGACGCCCGAAGGCTCGCCTCTCATCGTCTCGAGCCGCCATTCCCGCGAATTATTGCAAAAGCGCGTCGATGTTCCTGTCGAACTCGCCATGCGCTACCAGAATCCCTCGATCGAATCGGCCATCAAAAACCTGAAAGCCCAAGGCGCAACCGAGGTTTTGCTGATCCCGCTTTTTCCGCACTACGCGATGTCGAGTTACGAAACCGCCGTGGTGCGCGTGCAGGAACTCGCCGCAGAAATCGACCCGGCCATGAAAATCGTGGTGCAACCGCCCTACTACCAGCGCCCCGATTACATCGCAGCCCTTGTCGCGAGCATGAAAGACCATCTCGCAGGCGGGTTCGACCACTTGCTTTTCAGTTTCCACGGCATCCCCGAGCGTCACATCAAAAAATCCGATCCCACCGCCACCCACTGCCTGAAAGTTGCCGATTGCTGCCATACGCCGTGCGAGGCCGCACATCAGGTTTGCTACAAGCACCAATGCATTCGCACCGCCGAGGAAGTGGTCAAGGCCGCTGGCTTGCCCGATGGCAAATGGTCGGTCTCCTTCCAGTCGCGCCTCGGCCGCGATCCCTGGATCAAACCCTACACCGATCTTGAATTGGAGCGCCTCGCGAAGGAGGGGGTTCAGCGCATCCTTGTCATGTGCCCGGCGTTTGTTTCCGACTGCCTCGAAACCCTCGAGGAAATCCGAATTCGAGGCAAAGAATCCTTCGTCGAAGCCGGCGGCAAGGATTTGGAGCAGATTCCCTGTCTCAACGAACACCCGCTTTGGATCGACACACTCGAGGCGATGTCCCGCGAATTCCTCGCGAAAAATTGAGCCTCAAGCGCGCGTCGGCGCGTTTTGGAAAAATGAACCCGCGTTCGGTGCGGAAATCGGCATGACGAGTCCCTGAAGGCGGTCCGCGATGATCGCCTCACATCGCTCCAACTCCTCGCGTCGCTGGCGCAAAGAGTCATCGGCGATGCCCTGCAGGTCGTCCACATTGTAGAGATACACGCTGTCGAGAAGGTTGATCGAAGGGTCGATATCACGGGGCACGGCGATATCGATCAACAGGAGCGCCCGGCCGTGACGGCGCCTCAGGATTGGCTCCAAGCGCGCCCGGTCGAGGACATACCCCGGCGAGGCCGTGCTGCTGATCACGATATCGAGGCGTTCCAGCTCGCCTTCCCAATTTTCAAAAGGAATCGACCGGCCGCCCAGCGTCTCGGCCAGAGCTTGGGATCTCTCGCCCGTGCGGTTGGCAACAACAACCCCCCGCGCGCCCCGCGAAAGGAGGGCGCGTGCGGTTTTCTCGCTCGTGTCCCCTGCGCCTATGACCAGGACCTCTTGTTCCGCGAGGGAGTTGAAAATGTGCTCGGCCAGCCCCACCGCCGCCGAGGCAACGCTCACACACCCGCGTTGGATTTTTGTCTCGGTGCGGATTTGCTTCGCCGCTTGGAAGGCTCGCTGAAACGCCCGGTTGAGTCGCCCGCCGGTGTGACCGTTTTCCAAAGCCAGTTGGTAGGCTTGCTTCAACTGCCCGAGGATTTCCGTCTCGCCCATCACCATCGAGTCAAGCCCCGCAGCCACTCGAAAGAGATGGCGCAGGCTGTCGGGCTCCGTGAGTGCGTAGAACTCGGGTCCGATTGGATCGGCATGGCCATGGAACTCGGCGAGAAATTCCCGCACGGTCGAGAAGCCTCGTGTGGCGTCGCTGTCGGCGGCCACGGCGTAAATTTCCACCCGGTTGCAGGTCGAGAGGATCACCGCCTCCTCGATGTTTCCGGTTTGGCGAAGAATTTGAAGTGCCCCGGGAATCCGCGATTCCGAGAAAGCGAACCGCTCACGCAACTCGACCGGCGAGGAATGATGACTCAGGCCCAGCGTGACGATCATGGGTTGTGCAGGGAGGAAAGCAGGTTCGTGCCCCAGAAGGTGAGAAGAAGGAAGGCGAAAACCGCCGCGACAGCGTAGGCGAACTGGCGGCCGGCCAGATCGAAGCGCCACCGCCCGGCAATCAACGCGAAGTAGGCGAACCACAGGAGGCCCGACCACTTTACCTTGGCATCGCCAAAATACGAAACCCCCTCCGGCCTCGGGAGCCACGCTCCGGCGAGGAGTCCAAGTGTCAGCATCACAAACCCCGCCACAACAAGCCCCGAGGCGACCCGCTCCAGGCGCTGGATCGGCGGCATCACCGAGAGAACCGCATTCAGTTTCTTGAGTTTCAAATTGTGATCCTGCGTTAGAAACATGATCGCTGAGACCGCCGCCATTCCGAAAGCACCGTAGGCCAGCAGAATCATGGCCGCGTGGATGCTCACAAGCCACCCGGAGAATTGAGGGGGGCCCGTTGGCGCCGTATCCAGTGCGGGCATGAGCGCGAAAACCCCCATCGCAAAAAGCAATGGCGAGGCGAACGCCG
>CAYOGR010000019.1:0-25760 GCA_964403605.1 uncultured Chthoniobacter sp. | reverse complement strand
TTGTATTCGCGGATCGGTTGGGCGGGGGCTCCGAACATGATGGTGTTCGCAGGCACATTTTTGGCGAGGCCGGACATGGCGCCGATCATGACCTTGTCGCCGATTTCGATGTGGCCGCTGAGGCCCACCTTTCCGGCAAGGGTGACATGGTTGCCAATGCGGGTGCTGCCCGAGATGCCGACCTGCGCGCAGAGGATGCAATGCTCGCCAATGGTCACATTGTGGCCGATCTGCACAAGGTTATCGATCTTGGTGCCCTTTTGAATCCAAGTGCGGCCGAAGCGGGCCCGGTCGATCGCGGAATTTGCGCCGATCTCGACATCGTCATCGATCTGGACGGTTCCGGTTTGTGGAATCTTCTCCTGTCGACCATCGCGGAATTCGTAACCAAAGCCATCCGCTCCGACAACAACGCCGGAGTGGAGGATCACGCGGTTGGCGATGCGGCAGCGCTCCCGCACGGTGGAGTGGGGGTGAAGGTGGCAATCCTCTCCGATGGTGGTTTCGGGGCCCACAAAGGCATGAGCGCCGAGGATGGTGCGTGCGCCGAGAACGGCATCTTTCTCCACCACGCAATAGGCCCCAATCGAGCAACCCTCTCCGATCTTTGCGGACTCGGCGATGACGGCGGTGGGATGGATGCCGGGAGGGAACTTCAACGGCTCGGGCGTGAAAAACGGAAGCAGGGCGGCGAAGGCTCCGGCGGGATTTTCGATGGGAACGCAACGCGGCGGAACGGGTTCGTCAAAACCCTCGGGGACCAAAACCACCGACGCGCGGGTTTTCCGAAGCGCGCCAATGTATTTCGGATTTCCAAAAAAGGAGAGATCGCCCGGGTTGGCGTCTGCCAGCGAGGCGACGCCAAGGATGTCGATCTCCGCCAGATCGGGGTCGAGCCGAACGCCGAAGCGCCCGGCCAAATCACCAAGTTTCATTAGGGATTGGCGGGCTTGGCACCCTTGTTGAGCGCGTCGATGATGGACTTGCTGAAATCGAGTTCGTTGCGGGAATAGATAACCACCGGAACCTGGCCCATGCTCATGCCGGACTTGTCGAGGACGAGGTCGTAGTCGGCGGTTTTGATCTGTTCGTTAACGACTTTCATAATGTCGTCGATGATGTCTTTGCGCATCCGGATGAATTGCTCCTGGAGTTGGCGTTCGCGGGTGCCGCGGAACTCGGCAATCTCGCGGTCGAGGTTGCGCGCCTCGGCGACTTTCTGGTCGCGGGCCTTGGAGGATTTCGCCTTGGCGTCATTGCTGAGTTCGGGCTTTTCGAGATCCACATTCAGTTTGTTGATCTCATCCATCGCCTTTTTGAGGGTTTCCAAGCGGCCATCGAGTTCGGTCTTCGCGGCGGCACGGGCGTCATTGAGTTTCGACTCGGCATCCTTGGTGCGGTGGTATTGGGTGAAGACCGCATTCATGTCGAGAATGCCAACTTTCATGTCCGCGCTGGCGGAGGGGGCAAAGGCGAAGGCGGCGGAGGCAATGATTGTGGCCGAGAGAAGGGATTTGAGCATTGGGTTGGGTATCTTGGTTGGTGAGATTTCTGATAGCGGAGAGGCGGTTCAATAGATGCTACCTTGCCTGTCGGTCAAGATCGCATTGGATGGTGGGCGGCCTGTAACGGCTTAGAACTGGTAGCCGATGTTGAAGTTGAACTTGCCGGGAGGGCCGTTCCAGCTGTCGTAAACGACCGGGATGCCGTAATCGACGCGGATCGGGCCGATGGGCAGGTCGAGCCGCAGACCGATGCCCGCATCGACATTCGCCTGTGCCGTTCCAAAGTCGTAGGCGTCGGGGTTGACGAAACCGGCGTCGGTAAAGACCGCGCCGCGAACGCGGCTGATGATTGGGAAGGTGAGTTCGAGCGTGATGTAGCCGAGCGAATTACCGCCGATCGGGTTGTCGTCGGCATCCACCGGGCCCACCTCGCGGAAATTGAAGCCGCGCATGTTGTTCGCGCCGCCCAGATAGAGACGGTCGAAAATCGGAACGCCATTGCCGTAGCCGGCATCGTCTCCCGATTGGTTCGGGCCCCAGCCATCGGTCACGGCGAGCTGGCCTTTCGCGAGGAAGATCAAATCCCACGGGAGGGGAATGTATTTCGCCGCTTCGAGGGAGATGCCGTAGTCCTGCACGGTGCCGCCGAGGAAGCCGCCGGCAAGGAAACCGGTGAGTTCAATGAGTTCGCCCTTGCGGGTCAGGAACAGGCTGTCGCGGGTGTCCCAGACGAGCGAACTGGTGACGGCACTCTTGTAGTAGGTGCCTTCGGAGTCCTGAATAACCGGGCCGATTTTGCCGTTGCCGCTGAAGCCTCCGAAAGCGGACTCGCCGAAGGGATCGACAATGTCGCCGACATCATAAATAACGACGCGCTCGAAGCGGTATTCGTTGCGCAGCGACAGGGCGCGCCAGACCTGTTGGCGTGTCTGGAAGGCGAAGCCCGCGTTTTCCTGGGCGTAAACTTCCGAGAGGAAGTCCGCATTGCGGTAATAGGCCTCGACGCCGGCGGAAAGTTTGTAGCCAAGGAACCAGGGTTCGGTGAGGGAGGCCACGAAGTCCTGGCGCAGGAGACCGTATTGGGCACGGATGCGGAAACGCTGCCCGCCGCCGGTGAATTTCGGCCAGTTCAGGAGGTCGAAGTTCGACTGCTGCAGTTCGGCGAAGCCGATCAAGCTGTCGATCGTGCTAAAGCCCGCGCCGAAGTTGAACGAACCGGTGCGCTTTTCCTCGACGATCACATTGAGATCCTTGCGGCCCGGAACCACCGTCTCGGTCGGTTGGGTCTCGACCCGCTCGAAGTAATTCAAATTCTCCAGACGCTTCTTGCTCAGATCCACGAGCGTGGTGTCGTAAACCTCGCCGGGCTGCACCGCCAACTCGCGGCGGATGACGCGATCCTGGGTGCGCGTGTTGCCCTGGATGTTCACGAGATTGATGTAGGATTGGACGCCTTCATCGAGCGAGTAGGTGAGGTCCACCGCGCCGGGGCCGGCGGGGATCACCTCTGGAACGGCTGTCATGTCCACATACCCGCGGCTGCCGTAGAAATCCCGGAGGGCCTTGAGGTCGTCGCCCATGCCCTTCGGAGTGAAAAGCTGGCCCGCGTTCATTTTCAATCGGCTCAAAACCTCGTCCTCGGGAACGATGTTCACTCCGTTCACAGCGACTTGGTTCACCCGGTATTGAGTGCCCTCGCTGATCGTGACGACCAACTCCACGCCTTCGCCCGACAGCGGCTGGGTCTGGATTTCCGAGATGTTCACATCCGCAAAACCGCGGTTTTGGTAAAGCGTCTGGATGGCTGCGCGATCCTCCTCGACCTGCACGGGCTCCAGCCGGCCGCTCTTGTTGAAAAAGCTCAAAAGATCGAGCGGTTTTGTCTTCATCACTTTCCGGAGGTCGCGAGCGAGCACCGAGTCGTTTCCGATGAAGGTGATTTTTTTCACAATAAGTTTGGGCCCCTCGGAGATCGCGTAAACCACACGCGCCCGGTTCTGGCCCGGGATCTCCTGCACACGGTATTGGACATCCACATCGGCGTAGTTGCGGTCCTCATACAGCTCGAGAATCTTCTGGCGGTCCTGCTCGATGCGCTCCTCATCCACGACATCGCCGGGCTTGACCTTCAGGTCGCGGCGCACACGGGAGAGGGGAACCTGTTCCGCGCCCTCGATGATGACTTCCTCCACGACCGGTCGACCCTGCAGAAGAACAGTCACGCGAACTCCGTTTCCGAGGGGTTCGGCGAAGAGGCGCACATTCGAAACGCCGCCGGTTTGATAGAGGGAGCGCACATCCTGCTCCGCGGTGCGTTCGCTGTAAGGTTGGCCGACTTTTGTGGCCAGGTTCGCCAAGACGCGATCCTTGGAAATGCTGGGAGCGCCGACGGTTTCCACCACGATGTCATTGACGATCGGGCCGAACTGATCGGCGGGAGCCTGCGCCTGCGAGGAGAGGCTCGAAAGGCCAAGCAGTCCAAAAACCAAGGGGATCGTAAAAAAGAAAAGGCGGCGTTTGTGTTTCATGTTGGATGGGTCGGCCCGGCGCGGGATGCGGGGCAACGGTCGGGATTATCCAATGCCTTCGGGCAGGTCAAGACACCCCTGAGGCTGTGTCGGGATTTGTTGCAATCCCTGCCACCGCCCGATCATCATGCCGCCCGAACCCTATGAAAACCGTCCACGCCTACGCCGCCGAAACCGCCCGCTCACCGCTGAAAGCCATCGAATACACCCTTCCCGACCTCGGGCCGGAGCAGGTGGATATTCGTGTCGAGTATTGCGGCATTTGCCATTCCGATCTCAGCATGCTCCACAACGAGTGGGGCATGACGAGCTACCCAATCGTTCCGGGGCACGAGGTTGTGGGGCGCGTCGAGGAGGTCGGTTCGATGGTTAAAAACCTGAAGCCCGGCGACCGTGTGGGGCTCGGATGGTTTTCCGGCAGTTGCATGACCTGCCCGCAATGTCTCGGCGGCGATCACAACCTCTGCGCGACAGGCGAGGGGGTGATTGTGGGCCGTCACGGGGGATTCGCCGACCGCGTGAGGACGCATTGGGTTTGGGCCACGCCGCTGCCCGACGCCCTCTCCTCGCAAAGCTCCGGGCCGCTGTTCTGCGGAGGGATCACTGTTTTCAATCCGATCCTGGAATTCGGCGTGCGTCCCACCGACCGCGTGGGTGTGATTGGCATTGGCGGACTCGGCCATCTGGCGGTTCAATTTTTGAACAAGTGGGGCTGCGAGGTGACGGCCTTTTCGTCCAATCCCGCAAAGACTCCGGAACTGACCAAACTCGGCGCGCACCGCGTGGTCAACTCCCGCGACAGCGAGGCCATGAAAGCCGAGGCCGGCCGTTACGATTTCATCCTCAGCACAGTCAATGTCCCGCTCGAGTGGAGTTCGTATGTCGGCGCCCTTGCCCCGCGTGGCCGCCTTCATCTGGTCGGCGCCGTCCTCGAGCCGCTCCCCGTGCAAGCCTTCCCGTTGATGATGGGCCAGCGGAGCATCTCGGGATCTCCGCTTGGCAGCCCGGCGACCACGGCGAAAATGCTCGAATTCTGCGCGCGCCATGGAATCGCACCGCTGGTGGAGGAATTTCCGATGTCCGAGGTCAACACCGCGCTCGACCGGCTCGAAAACGGCAGCCCGCGCTACCGGATCGTGCTCAAGGCTGGGTAGTCTTGTCCTTGTGAGCCGAGAGGCGGTGGGGGTGGAACACGGTGATGATGCTCATCAGCACCGAGGTGGTCCAGGCGATGCAAAACATCCCTGACAATGCGATCACGGCGGTGATGGCATTCCACGCGGGTGGCATGATGTCCTCACCGTAGCCGAGGGTCGTGTAGGTGCTGCCGCTGAAATACAGGGCCTGGCTGATGTCTTTCACAAGGCCGCTCCAGACCAGTGCGTAGGCCCAGATGGCGATGTCCACGAGGTGCGAGGCAAGGATTAAAACCATGGTCAGATAGAGAAACGGCCGCGCCATCCACGGGCCTTTCTTATCGCGGATCGGCATGGTGAAACGCAGATGGATCCACTGCACGACTTCGGAAAACAGGGCGTGGTTCGACAGGATGATAATCATCACCACTCCACCAAAAAGAACCGGCGAAATGGTCGAGGCGAGGACTTCGGTGTCCTGGATCACCGGCTCGATGGGTATCTTGGAAACAGCCTCGGGCATTTAATCACTCGCCGGTCATGGCGATCGAAACGGTTTGCCCGATGCGAAGCGGAATCGGCGTTTGGCCCGTCACGAGCACACGGACGGGAAAGCGGTTCGGCAATCGCACCCAATCCACCGTCTGGCCCACTTTCGGGAGGAGTTCCACCGTCGAGCCGTTCTCGTCAAAAATGCCCCAAGCCGTGCTGTCCACGACGCCCTCAAAGGGTTGGTTCTCGCGCCCGATGAAAGTGATCTTCGCCTTGCCGCCATCCTTCACATGGTGGAGTTGGGTTTCCTTGAAATACGCGGCGATCCAGAACGAGGAGACATCGACAAGCGCGAGGAGTTGCTGGCCCGCGTAGACATAGGTGCCGGGCGAGGTGTTCACATTCGTGAGGTAGCCGTCCACGGGGGCGAGGATTTTCGTGTAGGAGAGGTCGAGCCTGGCGAGTTCGAGGTCCGCGGCGGCGGCGGCGACATTCGCCGTGGCGGCGGCGAGCGAGTCCTGGGCGTTCTGGAGATCGCGGAGGTCGGTGACCTTCGTTTGATACAGTTCGTTTTGGCGCTGGAGTTCCTGCTGGGCCTGGATTTGGGCGGCCTGGGCCTGCTGCAGCTTGGCGGCGCATTGATCGACCGCAGCCTGATAGGTCGAGGGATCCACCTCGAAAAGCAAATCGCCTTTTTTCACCGATTGGTTGTCGCGCACCGGAAACTGCACGATGGGGCCGGCCACCCGGCTGGCGATGCCAACGACATTCGCGCGCACCTGGCCGTCGCGTGTCCAGGGCTTGGTCGTGTAGCGCTCATACATCCCGAGGGCGGCGGCGGCGGCAAGGAGGATCACGGTCCCGGTGAGAAAATAAGCGGAAGTCACGGGTTTCATGGCGCAAGAACAATTCCAAAAACCGAGCCGAGCAGAACCGACAGCGCGATGAAAAACAATGGCAGGTTCCAAAGAAAGCGCGTGAGCCGCAGGCGTTCCAGGGCGAAGACGACAATCCAAGCGGCGAGGAAACCGAGCGCACTGATGACCATGCCCCACGGCAGAAGGAATTCACCCAGGGCGATCTCGGCGGTTTTTAGCATGGTCAACACGGCGGGTTCAGTTCTTCCATGTCTTTGCCGTGGACGCAAGCCCGTGCCGCCTTTAGCCTCCGGCGCGTGGAATCGACCTCTCGCCAAAGCGCGTTGTCCAGACTCGCCGCCGGCGTGGATCTTGACGGCGCGGTGCTCGGGTTGCAAATGGCCATTTCGGTGGTGGTGGTTCTTTTTTTGGCCTTGGTAATCCGGCTGGAATACCCGACTTGGGCGGTCTTTACCGTCCTCATGCTCGGCATGGCGAACTATGTCGGGGCGCTTCAGGAAAAGGCCGCGCTGCGCCTGATCGGAACGATTGTTGGTGGCGCGTTGGGTTTTTTGGCGACCGGGGCGCTCCAGCAATCGCCGATGCTTTATTTGCCGCTCACTTTTGTTGTGGTGGCGTTTTCCGTGGCCATGTTCGGTCAATCCCGCGCGCCGTATGCGTTTTTCCTCGCCGGGATGACCTATGTGGTGATCGCGTCGAACAGCCAAATCGACCCGGCGATGGCATCGCACTACGCATTGCTGCGGATTGAGGAGGTGGGGCTCGGCGTGGTGGTGAGCATGGTCGTGCAGACGGTGGTTTTTCCCCGTTACGCGGTTACCGCCTTCCGTAAAATGGTGCGCGCCTCGCTGGCGGAAATCGCGGAAATGCTCCCGCTCGTTGCCGCCCGCTTCGCGGGAACGACCGGCGATTTCGGCCAGGCCATGCGGGACTTCCCGGCAAAATCCACGCAGATGCGTTTGTTGCTCCGCTTCGGCTCGATGGAAAACCGTTTGTTCCGCCGTGACATCGTTCGGCACACTCAAAAAGTCAGCCAACTCAACATCGCGGCCTCGCTCGCCCGGTCGAGCGGTTGGTGCGAACCGGCTCCCGAGCCCCACCGGTCTGCTCTCGGCGGCTTGGTGTCGGACATCGCCGCGACGCTCCGCGAGGGATTTCTCGCGCTGGAGGACGACAAGCCGCTTTCTGAAAAATGGAAAACCGGGCTTTCGGATCTTTGGGCCCGGCTTGATGTGGAAGTCGCCGGGCTTCGCGCCCGGCCGGAGTCCAAAAACCTCCCCTCCTTTGAAACGGCAGGCATCTCGATCCATCTAATGAACCTCCGGGATCTCTCCGATCTCATCCTCGAGATGGATCGCCTCGGCCACACCGCGCCCGAAAACAGCACCCTCTCCGAAAGTCTCTCCCTTGCTCCCGCATGGCCAAGCCTGCCTTGGATCCATCGCGGCATCCGCGCCGGCATCGCCACCGTGTTCGCCCTGATGATCGAGAACTGGCTGAACCCCCCGGGAAGCGCCATGATGCTTCTCTGCGTTTTCACCTTCACCTCGCTGAACGCCCAAAGTCCCGATGAATCGGGGGACAGGCCCGCTTTTCGCCAAGTCCTCGTTTTCTTTTTGATCTTGGCCGGGGTTTCGCTCCTTTTGCTCCCCACAACCCCGTTGATGGCCAGTTACTCGGTGCTGAATCTCGTTATCGCCGCATGGGCCTTTCTGTTCGGCTATTGGTTCCACCGGGCCGGCGGTGTGACGGTGCCCCTGACATTCGGGTTCATGCTTCTGGTCGGCGTGGTTTCGCTGGATCCCGAGAAACCCGTCGGCTTCGAATCCATCGCGGGCTTCTTTTTTGGATTCATGAACGGGTTGGTGATTTCCTCCGTTGCGCAGCGCCTGATGTGGCCCGTGCTTCCGCAAAAAAATCTTGCGGAAGGATTGCAACGCTACTTTTCGACGATGCTCGACGCGATTGATGGCGGCATGGCCCGCCTGCCGCTCTGGCGCCGCGCCGAGCACGCGCTTTTTCCAGCCAAGGGGAAAAAAGCGATCGCCTTGATGGCCGGCCCGACTTGCCCGCCGGATGAGGTCCGGCGCCTTACGGACTTCCTCTGCACGATCCAGGAACTCTCCTGGGAATTCTCCCTCTGCACCGGCCGTCTCAAACCGATTCTTCCTCCCGAGTTTGCGGACCGTGGTGGCGAGTGGGTCGCCGAGGCGCGGGGAATTTTCCGCTCCGTCCTGACCGAGCTCGCGGATTCGGTTCGCGAAGCCCGCCAGCCCAGGGATGTGGGGCCGGCGATCGATCAGGTGCTTCTCAAATGGGAGGTGTGGATGGATTGGCTCCGCAATGAAATCCGCGCCCGGCAAACTCCCATCGAAATCTCCATCAAGCTCATGGGATTTTCTTCCCGCTTCCGCGCCGCGATGCTGGTTCTCCGCCGGGCGGTTGGAGAGGCGCGGGCTTTGAGCCTCCGGGACTACATGGGCGATGTTTCCCTCTAAAAAAATTGTCTCCGAATCCGCGTTGCCGCGGCAGGTTTTTTTCTAAATAGTCCGTCCCCATGAATATCACCGAATCGGAGTTTGCGAGAAAGCGCGTCCTCGGCTCCGGCGGCTTGGCCGGCTGCAAATTTCTAGTCATCGACGATAGCCGGATGATTCGCCTTACGATCTCCAAGCATCTCCGGCAAATCGGTTTTGAATCCATCGACGAAGCCGAGAATGGGGCCGCCGGCATCGATCTTCTCCGCACCGGAAAAGACTACGATCTCGTCCTTCTCGATCTTGAGATGCCCGGCATGGACGGCTTCGAGTTCCTGAAAATCGTGAAGTCCGATCCCGCCCTCCGCTCGGTGCCGGTTATCGTTGTTTCTGCGTCGGATCACATTTCCGCCGCCATCCAGTGCATCTCCGACGGCGCCGAGGATTTTCTCAACAAGCCTTTCGACCCCGTTCTGCTCCGCGCGCGCGTTTATTCCTCGATCGAGAAAAAGCGCCTGCGGGACACCGACAGGCACCTTCTCCAAGCCCTCGAAACCGAGAAGGCCCTTCTCGAGCAGGAAAAGGAAAAATCCGAACAACTCCTGCTGAATGTCCTTCCCCAGGCCATCGCCGCCCGCCTCAAGAAAGGCGAAAAGGTCATCGCCGAAAAGCAGGAGGCGACCACCGTGGGCTTCACCGATCTCGTTGGTTTCACCCCCTACGCCCGCACGGCCGAGCCTGTCGATGTCGTCACGATGCTCAACCGGATTTTCAGCAATTTCGACCTGATGTCCGCCGGCAACGGCGTGGAGAAAATCAAGACGATCGGGGACTGCTACATGTTCGCCGCCGGTGTTCCCGTTCCCGTCGAGGATCACGCCCGCCGCGTGGCCGACACCGCGCTCGAGATGGTGCGATTCCTCGAGCGCTTCAACTCCCGGTTCGAAACCGATTTCCAAATCCGCATCGGCCTGAACTCCGGCCCGCTTGTCGCCGGCATTATCGGGAAACAAAAGTTCGCCTACGACATCTGGGGCGATGCCGTGAATGTCGCCAGCCGCATGGAAAGCTCCGGGGTTCCCGGGCGCATCCACATCTCGGAATCCACCCGCATGGCTCTCGGTTCCGACTACGAATGCGAACCCCGGGGCACGATCGAGGTGAAAGGCCTCGGCGAAATCAACACCTACTTCCTTCTCTCCAAAAACGACCCCTTCCTCGACGAAGTCCCGGAGATTTGAGATTCTTGGAAGGATGACTTCTGTGTCGTTCCGGGGCGGGGGGCGCGTTTTGGGAGAAGATCGGGCCGCGCTGGCGCGCGGGGAAAGTGGGCGCCGACGGAGCGTCGCCCTCCAGTTGGTTTTCGAAAGGCGCTGCCGCGCCATTTTGGAGGGACGACCTTCGTGTCGTCCGGGATTTCGGCGTGGTTGCAGGTGCCTACCAATTCAGCGCATGAATCTCGCCTTGATAGGGCCAATCCCGGGCGTGTTCGACTAGCCCGGCGCGGACGGGATTTTCAAGCGTGTATCGCCATTTCCCACTGTAACTTTCCTCTTTCCTCAATTGCGTGTCCCAAAAGTTTGTTTGCCAAACGGGGGCGTCGTCGGGGTTTGGCCAATGGCGGGCGGTGTGGGATTTCCAGAAAGAAACCCAGCGGGTGAGAGTTGCCGAAGTGTTCATCGCCGGAGAGCAAAAAAGGTGTAGGTGGTCGGGCATGAGGACATATTGACCAACGAGCCACGAATCGGCGGATGTCCAAGCCTCGCGGAGGAGGTTGTGGACCGCATTGTTGGCGAGGATGGGCTTTTTGTTTTTTGTGCAGACGGTAAGGAAAACGATAACCGGCCGGTTGAAGACCTCGTGAAGTGCGGGATGAGCGGGGGTGCGGCGTTCGGGGGAGTGCATGGGGGTGATGTTGTATTTGGAGGAGGGGGAGCCAACACAATATGGAGGGACGACCTCTGTGTCGTCCGGCGGTTTGCGTGGTATGGACACGGGGATCATGGGCGCCGACGGAGCGTCGCCCTCCAGTTAGAGGATTTGCGCCAGGAACGGCGCGGTGCGGCTGGTTTTGGATTGGGCGATTTTTTCGGGGGTGCCGACAACGACGACCTTGCCCCCTTGGGCACCGGCTTCGGGGCCGATGTCGAGGATGTGGTCGGCTTCGGCGATGACATCGAGGTGGTGCTCGATCACGACGACGGTGCCGCCTTCGTCAACGAGGCGATGGAGGACATGGATCAACTGCGCGACATCGTGGGCGTGGAGGCCGATGGTGGGTTCCTCCAGGACATAGAGGATCGATTTGCCCTTGCGGGTGGTGCGAATTTCCTCGGCGGCGGAGGTGGCGCGGCGGGCGAGTTGGGTGACGAGCTTGATGCGCTGGGCTTCGCCACCGCTGAGCGTGGGGCTGGGCTGGCCGAGCTTCAGGTAGCCGAGGCCGGTTTCCAGAAGAAGCGAGAGGGGACGGCGGATTTTCGGGTGCGCGGCGAAGAACTCGACCGCCTGCTCGATCGTCATATCCATCACATCGCCGATGGATTTTCCGTTGTAGAGGATTTCGAGGGTGGAGGGATTGTAGCGGCGGCCGGAGCAGTCCTGGCAGGGCATGTAGGACGCGGGCAGGAAATTCATCTCGAGCTTGATGACGCCTTGGCCGAGGCAGGCTTCGCAACGGCCGCCCTCGTTGTTGAAGGAGAAGCGGCTGTTCGTGTAGCCGCGCATGCGGGCGGCAGGGATGTTTGCGAAGAGTTTCCGGATTTCGTCGAAGACCTTCACATAAGTCGCCGGTGTGGAGCGGGAGGTTTTGCCGATCGGGGATTGATCGACCTCGAGGACGCCGCCGAGGTTTTCAAAGCCGGAAATGCCGGTGTGGAGATCCGAGTAGGCCGGGGCGCGTTTGCGGGTGAGGGCGTCGCGCACGGAGGGAACGACGATCCCTCGGATGAGCGAGGATTTGCCGGAACCGGAGACGCCGGTGAGAACGGTGAGGCGGTGGAGGGGAATGCGGACCGTTTCCTTTTTAATGTTGTGGAGACGGCAACCTTTGAGTTCCAGCCACTCGTCTGCGGCGGGACGGCGTTTTCCGCGAAGCGGGTGCTTCATCGGCTCGCGCAGGGCGCGGGCGGTGTGGGAGGTCGGGTGCTTGAGGATTTCGGCGAGGGTTCCGCTGGCGACGACTTCGCCACCGCGGCTGCCGGCGCCGGGGCCGAGGTCGAGGATTTGGTCGGCGCGGCGCATCGTTTCCTCGTCGTGCTCCACGACCACGAGCGAGTTGCCTTTTTTGGCGAGGGTTTGGAGGGCGTCCAGGAGCCGTTCGTTGTCGCGCGGGTGGAGTCCGATGGTCGGTTCGTCCAAAACATAGAGGACGCCGCGGAGGTTCGAGCCAAGCTGGGCGGCGAGTCGGATGCGCTGGGATTCGCCGCCGGAGAGGGTTTTCGCGCTGCGGTCGAGGGCGAGGTAGTCGAGGCCCACCTTCGCGAGGAAGCTCAGGCGCTGGCGGATTTCCGTGAGGATATCGCGGGCGACCTCGGCGGCGGGGCCGGAGAAATTCAGCGAATCGCAGAGCGCGAGGGCGTCGGCGGCGGGGGAGCGGGTGAAGTCGGCGATCGAGGTTTTCTCGATGCGGACATGGGTGGCGGTTTCGTTGAGGCGGGCACCTTTGCAAATCGGGCAGGGGCGGGGCTCCTCGTCCTCGAGGCCCTCGTGGCGGCGTTCCTCGTCGAGTTCGGCCTCGATGGCGCTTTCAAAGTCGTCGTCGCTGGAGCCGAGGCCGCGCCAAACCTCGCCAAATCCCCGGCAGTGCCGGCACCAGCCGTGCGGCGAGTTGAAGGAGAACAGCCGGGGATCGAGGGGTTCGAACGCGCGCTGGCAGGACGGGCAGTTCATCTCGGTGCTAAGCGTGGTGGACTTGCCCTTGTCATCAACGAGACGCGCGGTGCCTTTTCCGAGGCGGAGGGCTTTGCGCACGAGATCGTCGGCTTTTTTCAAATCCGGAGCGGAGAGTTCGCCGACGATGGCGTCGATGGTGTGTTCCTTGAAGCGCTCGAGTTTTTGGAAGGCCTCCACGGCCACGCGGTCGCCATCGACGATGAGGGTTTCGATGCCTTGGCGGGCGGCGGCGCGGGCGATTTCGGTGTGGAAGCCTTTGCGGCCCTTCACGAGATTCGCGAGGATTTTGACCGGGCCTTTGGCAGCGCGGGCGCTGACTTCCTCGGCGATGGCGGTGGGGGTGCGGTTGGCGACGGCCACATCGCATTCGGGGCAAAATTGGGTGCCGAGTTTTGAGAAGAGGAGCCGGAGGAAATGGTAGATCTCGGTGACGGTGGCGACGGTGGATTTGCCGCCGCCCCGGGTGACGCGCTGCTCGATGGCGACGCTGGGCGGGAGGCCTTCGATCGAGTCCACATCCGGCTTTTCGAGCTGGTCCACGAACTGGCGGGCATAGGCCGACATGCTGTCGAGGAAGCGGCGCTGGCCTTCGGCGAAGAGGATGTCGAAGGCGAGCGTGGATTTACCCGAGCCGCTAAGGCCGGTGACGACGACCATGCCGTCGCGAGGGATGTCGATGTTGATGTTTTTGAGGTTGTGCTCCCGCGCGCCGCGGACGGTGATGAATTTGGAGGGGGAGGATTTGGGAAGCGGGGGTTCCTCGCGGAGGATCGAGGAGGTCGAGGGAGTGGTTCCATCCAGAAGCGGCGCGAGGAATTGGGCGGTGCGGGACTCGGGGGCTGTGAGGATTTTTTCGGGGGTTCCGGCCGCGACGATTTTGCCGCCCTCGTCACCACCCTCGGGGCCGAGGTCGATGACCCAGTCGGCGCATTTGATGACTTCGAGATTGTGCTCGATGACGATGACGCTGTTTCCCTCGTCCACGAGGCGGTGGAAGACTTTTACAAGGAGGGCGACATCGTCGAAGTGGAGGCCGGTGGTGGGTTCGTCGAAAATCAGGAGGGCCTTCTCGCGGGACTGGCGGATGAGGTGGTGGACGAGCTTGAGGCGCTGGGACTCGCCACCGGAGAGGGAATTCACAGGCTGGCCGAGCTTCAGGTAATCGAGGCCGACTTCGGCGAGGAGTTGGAGCGGGCCGGTGATTTTTCCCTGCGGGTCGAGGGGCTTGAAAAACTCCACGGCCTCGGCGGCGGTGAGTTCGAGGACTTCATGAACGGATTTTCCGCCGACCTGGATTTTCAACAGCGGCGCGCGGAAGCGGGTGCCGTCGCACTCCGGGCAGCGCAGGAAGAGGTCGCTGAGAAATTGCATTTCGACCTTCTCGAAACCGAGTCCGCCGCAGCGGTCGCATCGGCCGTTGCCGGAATTGAAGGAAAAGCTCGAAGCGGTGAAGCCCGCGGCCTCGGCGGCGGGGGAGTCGCCGAAAAGATCGCGGATGCGTTCGTAGACGCCGAGGTAGACGGCCGGCGTGGAGCGCGGGGTTTTCGAAAGCGGGGACTGATCCACCATCACGACTTCATCCACTTCCTCGTCCCCTTCGATGGATTTGACGAAACCTGCGGCCTCCTCCTCGGGGGCGTCCTCACCGATCAACTGGCGGTGCAGGACATCGCGGACGAGGGAGGTTTTGCCCGATCCTGAAACTCCGGTGACGGCGCAGAGAACGCCGAGCGGGAATTTGACCGAAAGATTATTGATGTTGTGGTGGGTGACGCCTTTGAGGGTGATGTGGCCGGTCGCTTTGCGCCGTTTTTTCGGCACGGGGATGGATTTTTTCCCTGTGAGGTAGTCGGCGGTGAGGGAGTTTTTGGCCGAGGCGAAATTTTCAGCAGGGCCGCAGTAGAGGAGGTGACCGCCCGCGCGGCCGCGGCCGGGGCCGATGTCCACGAGTTCATCGGCGGCGCGGATGATGGCTTCCTCGTGCTCGACGACGAGGAGGGTGTTGCCCTTGTCGCGGAGGCCCCGGAGGATTTCGATGAGGCGCGAGGTGTCGCGGGGGTGGAGGCCCACGCTGGGTTCGTCGAGGACGAAGAGGGTATTGACAAGCGAGGCGCCGAGACAGGTGGTGAGATTGACGCGCTGGAGTTCGCCGCCGGAGAGCGAGCGGGTGGGGCGGTCGAGCGAGAGGTAGCCGAGGCCGATGCGGCAGAGGTAGGCGACGCGGGAGGTGATTTGTTTGTGGACGAGTTGGGCGGAGGCGTCGGCGTGGGGGATGGTGAGATTTTCGAGGATGGGGAGGAGCCGGTGGAGGGAGAGGCCGGAGATTTCGGGGAGGGTGCGGCCGTCGATGCGGAAGTTGAGGGTCTCGGGCTGGAAGCGGCCTCCATGGCAGGTCGGGCAGGGTTGGTAACTGCGGTAGCGCGAGAGCAGCACACGGATGTGCATTTTATAGACCTTGCTCTCGAGCCAGCGGAAGTAGCCGTCCACGCCATACCACTCGCCGGATTCCCAGGCTTCGGAGGAGTTGAGGCCCGGTTCGCCTTGAATGACAAAATCCTGGTCGGCTTGGGGAAGGCGTTCGAAGTTTCGATGGATGTCGATGCCGCGCTTTCGGCAATGGCGGACGAGGTCGTCCTGGCACTCGGCGGACTGGCCGCTTTGGAATGGACGGATGACACCTTCGGAAATCGAGAGGGAGCGGTCGGGAATGACGCGCTGCATGTCGATACCGATGATGCGGCCGAAGCCTTTGCACTCCGGGCAGGCACCGAGCGGGGAGTTGAAAGAAAAGAGGCCGGGTGAGGGGGGGCGGATGTCGATGTTGCAGGGAGCGCAATGCCAACCCGAGGTGTGGTATTCGGTGTGGCCCGTGGCGGGGTCGATGACGGCGAGGCGGTCGTTGCCGAGGCGGAGGGAGGTTTCGATCGACTCGGTGAGGCGGGGGACGGCGCTAGGCGCCTGGGATTCGGGCGCTGACGGAGCATCGCCCTCCAGGGGGATCTCGATCCGGTCTTGAATGACGAGGATTTCGGCGGGGAGTTTTTTGAGGGATGAGGATTCGTCGGTGCGGAGGGTTTTGCCCTTCATCCAGATGCGCAGGTAGCCTTGACCGGAGAGGAATTCGAAAAACTCGGAAGGCTTGGCGTTTTCCGGGGCCTTGATCGGGAAGGCGACGAGGAGGGATTTTCCGGCGTGGGAAGCGAGGATTTGGCGGAGGATGGAACCGGGGGTGCCGGGGAGGATTTCGCCGCGGCATTTCGGGCAGAAGGCCTTCGCGGCACGGGGGAAGAGGAGCTTGAGGTAGTCGTTGATCTCGGTGATCGTGCCGACGGTCGAGCGCGTGGTGCGGACATTGTTCGCCTGCTCGATGGCGATGGCGGGGGGGATGCCTTCGATGCTGTCGGCGAGCGGTTTATCCATCCGCTCGAGGAACTGGCGGGTGTAGGGACTGAAAGTCTCCACATACCGCCGTTGTCCCTCGGCGTAGATAGTATCAAAGGCGAGGCTCGATTTGCCACTGCCGCTCGGGCCCGTAACGACAATGAGCTTCCCAATGGGAAGCTCAAGGTCTACTCCTTGGAGGTTGTTTTGTCTGGCTCCGCGGAGCCGGATGGAATCCACCCGTAGAAATTCAGCGAGGGTTTAGCCCTGTTTGCCGCGAAGTTCTTCCGTGCGGAGAAGAACACGCTGACGCATGATTTTGCCGGACTTGAACTTCACCGTGGCGCGAGCCGGAATGACCACATCATTTTCGGGTTTGTTCGGGTTGCGGCCGACGCGGGATTTGGTCAAACGAACTTCAAAAACACCAAAGTTGCGAAGTTCGACATCATGACCTGTGGCGAGGGCATCGGTAATGCCGTCCAGCGTAAGCTGAATCACGCTGAAAACTTCTTGTTGGGTGAGTCCGGTTTGTTTGCTGATCTGCATTACCAGATCCCGTTTGGTGAGGTTAGCCATATAATTGTGATAATTAGTTTTGTTAGGTATCAGACCTATTGAATACCAAGCGGGATGCCGCTCATCAATAGGATTTCAGCAAAATTTTGCCGAAATGCGATTCGGCTTGATTTTTATTTGGCCGTGGTGGGACCGACGGTGCCGTCGATGTTCACGAGGGCTTTTGCTCCAGCATCCGCGTCAACCTCCGAATCCATTTGAATGAGGGCCCGTCCGGATTCGGAGATTTCCAAAATGGTGCCGCCCCGGATTTCCTTGCCCGGAACCGAAACAACCGCGCGCTGGCCTTTTTTTAGATTCTGGTTTTCCGTGAAAAACGCCTCCACGGTCGTGGGGGACAGAACGGTTGCCTCGGTCGCGAAGGGATGGGTTCGGGTGTAGTTCCAGACCGTTGCCAAAAATCCCGCGCCGCAGACGAGGAGGAGGGCAAATGTGACTTTTCGGCCGCTTTGGCGTTTTGGTGGATTAGGTTTCATGGCAAGTCGCTCGGGCTTCGATGGCGTGCTCGAAATCGCCGAGGCAGGCCTCGATGCCGCGCGGGTCGCGGAGGAGAGAGGTGCCAACGAGAGCCGCATGAAACTTTGACGCCACCGAGGCGATGGTCTCCGGCGCGAGGCCGCTTTCCGCTACGCGCAGGCAACCATGCGGCAAGGAGTCCACGAGATCGAACACCGACATTTCGAGGCTGAAATCCTTCACCGAAGAGCCCGTTGCGCCGACGAAGCCCGAGGTGGCCTTGAACTTCCGGCTGTTGATGCCAACAACCCGTGCAGACTCCGGCAGCATCGCGATTTCCCCGGTGGTGTGGATTTCAAAAAGCGCCTCCATTCCGAGTTCCCGGGCGAGCTGGTGGAAGTCGCGCAATTGCACGGCGTCGAGGACATTTGCCATTAGAAGAATGGCGTCCGCCCCGTGCGCGCGGGCTTCGAGGATTTGGTATTCCTCGATGAAAAAATCCTTTCGCAGCACGGGTTGGGGGAGACGCGCGCGGATTTCCAGCAAATCTTCGATGCCCATGCCAAAGTGGGTTCGGTTCGTCAAAATCGATACCGCGCGCACATGGCTGGAGCGGGCATAGGCGGCGGCGGCGGCATTGACATTTTCAACGCGCATCGGGCCAACGCTCGGCGAGCGGCGTTTGATTTCCGCGATCAACCCAAAACCTCCCTGGCCCAGGGCCGCGCGAAAGTCCCGAACCGGCGGGGCATCGGCCAAGCGCGCCCGGAGTTCGGACATGGGAATGGCCCGTTTGGCAGCGGCAACCTCCGACCGCACATCGACCAGAATTTCGTCGAGAATTGTCATCAAGGTTTGGGGTAGCTGCCGAGGACTTTCATTTCATCGCAGCCCTCCGCAAGTTCGGCAAGGAGGCCGGTTTTTTGTAAATCCTCGCGGTGGCCGTCCGCCTCCACAAAAAACAAAATCTGCTCCGGGTTTCCGGTATCGATGCGGCTCGCGAAGTGCACCAGGTTGACCCCGAGTTTGCGAAACGGCTCGAGAGCGGAAACCAGCGCGCCGGGTTTGTCCGCAATTCGAAGCCTAATCATCGTGCGGTCGGCCCCGGAGGCTTTGTTCGGATGCCGTCCGAGAACCAAAAACCTCGCGCCATCTTGCGTGGCGATTTCCGCGCAGATGTGAAGATCCGTCGTGTTGAGGGCATCCAGAGTGGGGGAGGTGTGGCCGTGGCCAGGCTCCTCGAGAGGAACCACCCCGCAATCGGCGTCCCCGGCCGAGATTTTCGAAAAAACCTGCGCCACGGTGTCGCACAGCGTGTAGCGAACACTCGAGCCGAATCGCCCGAGGGCGGCTTGGTGCGCGGGGCTCCCGGAAGCCCCGAAGCAGGCGATGGCGATGTCTTTTTCCAGTGCGAGCGAGGCGGACATGATCTCGCGGTAGATCGCCCGGATGGCCTCGGGACGCAAGGGGCCATGGCTTCGTTCCACAAGGCTGCGCAGGAGCTTCATCTCGCGGTCGGGCGAGTAGACCGGCAGGGATTCACGGTGTTTGATGACGCCGATTTCCTTGGCGAGCGTGGCCCGCTCGTTCAGGAGCCGCAGCAACTCGGTGTCGAGCGAGTCGATCTTTTTCCGGATGGCGTCGAGGTCGGACATGAGGAAGTTTTCAGTTTTCAGTCTGCAAGTTCTCAGCTGGAGCGGGGACTTGGTCGATCACAGGCGGGATGTCTGTGCCACCTTCTTCAACTGCTTCGGGAGGGACTTCAGCAGGAGTTTCCTTGGGCGCATCGGCGGGGGGCTCGGCTTTGGGGAGCGGGATTTTGCGCAACTCCGAGGCGTTGGGAAGATCGTCGAGATTTTTCAATCCAAAGTGCTCCATGAAAAATTGCGTGGTTTCGTAAAGAAGGGGGCGACCGGCGATGTCGGCGCGGCCGGCGATGCGGACGAGGTTTCGGTCCAGCAGCGTTTGCATGACTCCATCGACGGCGACGCCTCGCACGGCCTCGATGTCGGCACGGGTGATGGGCTGCCGGTAGGCGATGATCGCGAGGGTTTCCATCGCGGGTGCGCTCAGGCGGGCCTGGCGGTTTTCCGGAAAAAGCTGCCGCAGCCACGGCGCGAAATCGGCTTTTGTCACCAGCTGCCAACCCGCTGCGCTCTCGCGCACCTCGAAGGCCCGGCCGGTCTCGGCGAATTCCTTCTCGAGTTGCTCGATGGCGTCCTGGAGTTGCGGTGCCTTGACCTTGGCGAAGCACTGGATGGAAGGATCCTCCTTCGCGGCCTCGGCCGCGCCTTTGAGGAAGTTCGAGAGTTCCTTGGCGGAAACGGGTTTTTGGGAGGCGAAAAGAATGGCCTCGACGATGCGGTGAAGCGGGAAGGCAGGCTCGGGAGCGGCCTGGGCTTCACTGACTCCCTCGGCGGCCTGGGCCTCGGGGTTTTCGGTTTGTTCGTGGGATTCTTCGCTCATGAGAATAGGGGTTGGGAGTCGGTGACGCGGTCGATCCAGATTTCGCCGAAGTGCCCCTCCTGCCGCACACGGAGTTGCTTGAGCCGGATGAGTTCCAGCATGGCGAGAAATGTCACGACAATCTCGGTGCGGCTGGCGGCATCGGCGAAAAGCTCCTCGAATTTCAGAGGCACGCCGGGCCGCGCCATGTTCAACACATGGTCGATCTTGTCGGAGACGGTGAAACTCTCGGCGAAAATCTCGCGCAGATCCTCCTTCTTCGCGTCGATGCGCTTCAGGATTTTCTGGAAGGCGTGGATGAGATCGAAAATGCCTACCTCCTCCACCAGGAGGTTCTCGGCCGGCGGGAGATCCGGCGTGGCCGGAATGCGCGCAAAGAGGTTCAGCTGCATGGCCTCGTTGTCGCGGAGTTTCGCGGCGGCTTCCTTGAATTTCTTGTATTCGATGAGCTGGCGGATGAGTTCGAAGCGCGGATCGTCCTCCTCGGCGTCCTCCTCGGCCATTTGCTGGTCGGCGGGAAGGAGCGTGCGGCTTTTGATGTAAAGCAGGTTCGCCGCCATGACGATGAATTCCCCCGCGAGGTCGATGTTCAGGACCTGGAAGGCCTCGAGGTAGGCGAGGTATTGCTTGGTGATCCGCTCGATCGAGATGTCGTAGATGTCCACCTCATCGCGCTTGATGAGGTAGAGCAGCAGATCCAGCGGCCCCTCGAAGACCTCGAGTTTGACCTTGTAGTCGTCCACCAGGCGTCAACGCCGCTTGTAGCCGCGTTTTTCCGCCTCGCGCTCTTGTTGCGTGCGGTGCTTTTTAAGCTCCTTGTGCTTGGTTTTGAGCTTGCTGATTTGGCGGGAGAGCTTGTCCACGACCTTGTCGATGGCGGAGTAAAGATCGGCTTCGGCGTCTTCGGCGTGGAGGTCGGGCCCGGGGAGGGCGAGGTGGACCTTCACATGGTAGGGCTTTTTGCGATCGTGGTTGTGAAGAAGCACGATGTGGGCGCCGAGGATCGTCTCGCCGTGCCCCTCGAGATGGCTGACCTTTTCGGCCACGAATTCGTGGATGGCGCCGGTGAGAGTCAGGTTTCGCGGAGTGATGTGGATTTGCATGACGGTTTTGTTTTAAGGCGGCGGCGCTTTGTTGACAGCAAAAATCCGCTACGGCTCGCGGGCGGAGGCCGGTTGGACTTCGAGAAGATCGAGGATACGCGGGTAAACCAGCGGGGTGTTCGCCCCGGGCTGCGTGGGGTCGATCATATCGTGGGGAATGCCGAGTTCCGCAGGAAATTCATATGCGGCGATTTCGGCGGAGCCTCCCGGCACACGGAGTTTTTTTGTGAGCGAGTGGGTCAGTGAATTGTCGGCGGCGACATCGCAGGCGGTCGTGATGAAAACCGCCCTTCGGCAACGAAGCGGTTTCGAGTCGAGGCTTTCGCGCACATCGCGGGAGAGTTGGACGCTGTCCGCCATGCACCTTGTGCCAAATCGCGGATAGGCGTGAGGCGGGCCGGGGAGGGATTCTTTTTTATCCGGATCCCACCAGACATAAAAATTAGGGAGCTTGGAAAAAACCGCGCCGGCGACATCGACCAGCGGGGTTGGAAGTCCATAGGCGCTGAAGAACGGCGCCATGATCGCCACTTGATCGATTCCATCGCGGTTCTGCGCCATCCAAGCCGCTGCCACCGCGCTGCCGGATAGCCCCACAAGCGTCACGCGATCGCCGAGTCCTGCGGCGATATCTAGCCCCACAGCCGCCTGGTCGATCAAATCCTGAGCGGTTTGCAGGCCTTGATCGCCATTGAGTCGGTCCTGAAAGCCCGCCAACCGGGCGCGCGGCACCACGACATTGTGGCCGGCGGCGTGGAGTTGTGTAGCCAGACCAACGAATTGCTCGGGGCAGTTTGTCAATCCATGCAGCAGGACAAAGGCGCGATCGGTCTTTTTCCCATGGTGAAGGAGGCGGCTCGCGCCTTCGGGCGAGAGAGGAAATCGCGACTCCTCCGAGCGGAGTTTTTCAAACATCCCCAAGGCCGCTTGGAAGGAGGCCGCGGGGTTGGGCTTTGACGCGAAGTCCGGGATTTTCCAGATCGTCCATCCGAGCAGGCCCGCAATTGCCAGGGCGGAAGCCATGAAGCGCCATTTCATCGGAATTTCGGAGCCCAGGTCGGGCGCGCCTTGGCGGCAATCAGAAATCCGATTCCCATGAGCACAAGAAACAATGACAAAAACTGCCCCCGCGTGAAAATTCCTGTGAGCGGCGCATCGGGTTCCCGAAAAAACTCCCCTGCGATTCTCAGCACCGCATACGCGATGAAAAACACCCCTGTCAGCACGCCGTCGGGCAAGCGAAACCGGGTGCGAAGAATCCAAAGGATGGCGAAAAGCAACGCGCCCTCCAGAAAAGCCCCGTAAATTTGCGAAGGATGGCGAGGCACGAGTGCTTCCTCCAAGACGCCACGCAGCTCCGGCCTGGACGCGTTTTCAACGACCGCTTCCAGCGAGTTCCATTGCGGGTTCGCCTCGTAAGCCTTCGCCAAAACCTCCCGCATCTTCTCGGGCTCGGCGGCGTGGAGTTCCTTCGGAAATTGAACCGCCCATGGCACCGTCGCTGGACGGCCGTAGAGTTCGCCATTGATGAAATTCGCGCATCGGCCAAGGAACAGGCCCACCGGCGCCGCCACCACGATGTTGTCGCCCACATTCAGCCAGGGGATTTTTTTTCGCCGCGCGTAGATCCAGGTGAAAACCACGATACCGAGGATTCCCCCGTGGCTCGCCATCCCGCCTTCCCAGAATTTGAAAAACACCAGGGGATCCGCCGCAAACTGTCCCCAGTCATAGAAAACCATGTAACCCAGCCGACCGCCCAGAATCACTCCGAAGAGCGCGGTGCCGGTGATGAAATCCGCCACATCCCCCGGCGCGATATCGCTGAATCCCCGCCGCGCCAGATGCACGCCGATCCCGTAGGCCGCCAGAAAAGCCGCCACATACGCGAGCCCATACCAACGAACGCCGAAGCCGTCCCCGAGGCGGATCAGAAACGGACTCAAATCATGGATGTAATAAGCCAGCATGTAGGATTTGTCTTTAGGGTGAAGCGGTGCGATACCATGCGGCCATGCCGTTGGCTTGTCGACTTTTTGCCTTTGGGGAAACCCCGCCCGCCGTCCGCGTGGAGGAAATTCCAACGCCCGCACCCGCTCCCGGCGAGGTGCTCATTCGCATGCTGGCCGCGCCGATCAATCCCGCCGACCTCAATGTCATTGAGGGCACCTACGGCGAACTTCCCCCGCTGCCCGCCACGATCGGCAATGAAGGCTGCGGCGAAATCCTCGCGCTCGGCGCGGGAGTCGAAAACCTCCGCGTCGGCCAAAAAGTCCTTCCTTTTGCGTTCGGCACTTGGGCGCGCGAACTCGTCCTTCCCGCGGAAAACATGCTCCCGTTGCCCGATGGCATCGACTCCATCCAAGCCTCCATGCTTGCCGTGAATCCCGCCACCGCCTGGTGCCTCCTCCACGATTTCATTCCGCTTAAACCCGGGGACTGGATCGTTCAAAACGCGGCGAACTCCGGCGTCGGCCGCGCTGTCATCCAACTCGCCCGCCACCTCGGCCTCCGCACGCTCAATATCGTCCGGCGCCCGGAACTCCTCCCCGAACTCTTAGCCCTCGGCGGCGATGTTGTCGTTGCCGAAGAGACCGACCTCCGCCGCGAGGCCCGCCAGCTCTGTGGCGGCGCGCTTCCGAAGCTCGGCCTCAACGCCGTCGGCGGCCCCAGTGCGTTGAACATCGCCAACGCCCTCGCGCCTGGTTCCCCGCACATCACTTTCGGAGCCATGGCCCGCCAACCCCTCAAAATCCCGAACGGCCTTCTGATTTTCAAAAACCTCGCCTTCCAAGGCTTCTGGCTCCGCCGCTGGAAAGACCGCACCCCCGCCGCCGAAATCCATTCCACCTACGCCACGCTCGCCGACCTTCTCCATCGCGGCATCCTCCACACCCCGGTGGATCGCATTTTTCCCCTGTCAGAGGTCTCCGCCGCCCTCGCCGCCGCAGTGCAGGAGAAGCGCACCGGGAAGATCCTTCTCGACCTCCAAGCCTAGCCGAGCCGCGGGAGGTCAGGCCATTTGCCAGGCCGGTTTGTTTTCGAAAACCCAGCGGTAGTAGTCCCCGCGGGTCAGTTTGGAGGCGGCCGCCTCGTCGATGCAAAAAACCGCGTGCTCGTGGAGTTGCAGGGCGGATGCCGGATTCATGCTGGTGATCGGGCCTTCCACCGCCCCCGCGATCGCGTCGGCCTTGTTGGCTCCTGTGGCCATCAGCACCACCCGCTTCGAATCCATGATCGTCCCGATTCCCATGGTGATCACATGAAACGGCACGGCGTCCTCGCTGCCGAAAAACCGCGCGTTGTCCTGGCGGGTTCGCTTTGTGAGCGTTTTGATCCGGGTTCTGGATGCCAGGGAGGAGGAGGGTTCGTTGAAACCAATGTGGCCGTCCGACCCGATCCCGAGCAATTGCAGGTCGATTCCCCCGGCGGCGCGGATGATCGCCTCGTAGTCGCGGCAATGCGCCTCGGGATCCGGTGTCATCCCGTCGGGAACATGCGTGCGCGCGGTGGAGATATTGATGTGCCGAAAGAGATTCTCTTTCATAAACGCCCGGTAGGACTGCGGGTGGTCCTCGCCGATGCCCAGATACTCATCGAGGTTGAAGGTCGTGATGTCGCTCCAATCGAGCCGCAGGTGGATGAGTTTTTTGTAGAGTGGCAGGGGGGTGGAACCTGTGGCCAAACCCAGGACGGCTGTGGGTTTTTTTTGAATGGTTTGGGCGAAAAGGCGCGCCGCCATCGAGGCGACGGCATCGGCATCGGGTTGGATGATGATTTCCATGGATTAGTCTTGAAAATAGAGACTCAAGGCGGCGCGGACCTCACGCTCGAAACGGTGAATAAAACCGCAAGTGAATTCCACAGGATCCAAGGCGTCGTCGAGAATCAGCGGCGTCAGCTCCATTCCGTGGATGACCTGCGTGGCCTTGTCCCCGGCACGCGGCTCGGCGAAAGTGGCGTTCGCCCTGCGGCGGCCCGGCACCGCCAGGTCGTAGCGTTTTCCACCCCCGATTTGGGAAACAAAAACCGAGTTCAATTTCTCCGCGAGGTCGTCGTGCCCGCTCACATCCATCCGGATTTTTTCCCGGTCGGACATCCAGTCCAGATCCCGCCAGCCCTCGCAACCGATCAAGCGACGCGGCCTTTGGGCCATGGGCAGCGATCGAATGGCTTTGAGGACTGCCGTGAAGACCGCGAGATGCGTGGCATGTTTGTCGGCGGGATTGTGGGTGTAGACCACTTCCGCGCCCGAATTCGCAAGCAGCCTCGCCAAATCGCCCGTGATCGCCGCCCCGCTCGCCTCGGAACTTGGGTAGCCCAGCTGCACAACAGCCGAGTAGCCTCCGATCCGCGCCGCCTCTTCCTGCTCGGCGATCCGCAGCGCGGCGAGTTCGTCGAGGCCCACATCCGCCAACTGCCCCTCCCGGGCGCTGCCACGGCCATTCGTGCAAGTGATGCCGACAAATCCCCGCCCTGGCTGGTTTCGGCAGGCAACAATGCCGTCGAAGGCCCAGAATTCGAGATCGTCATGGTGCGCACCGATGCCGATATGGGTGGAGCTTTGGAGCGCGGCCGCCAGCGAATGATTGTCGCGAGTCCAGACGCGAGCCGCGGAGGGTAGGGTGGGTTCGGGATTCATGACTTGGGTTTTTGGATCGGTCTGCGTGGCGATAGGATTTGGTTTTACTAGCAAATCCTTTAGGGGTCTCCGATAAAAATGAACCGAGGGATTTCCAGGCTCGCCGCCCCCATCAACAAAAAAGCCGGTGCGGATCGCTCCGGCACCGGCTTTTTGGTGAGGCTTGGTCGAATCAGGCGGCAGCTGCCAGCACCGCGCTCTTGGCGGCCTTGCGGCGCTTCAGGAA
>CAYOGR010000018.1:20008-25839 GCA_964403605.1 uncultured Chthoniobacter sp. | reverse complement strand
ACACGGCCCGATTGTTCGATCAAGGAAAGCCCGAGGTTGCTCCAAGCCACCGCCATCGAGGGATCGATTTCCGTGGCCTTGCGGAAGTGCTCCTCGGCGGCCGGGAAACCTTTCGCGATGGCCGTGAGTTCCCCGAGTTGCTCGTGCGCGGCGGCGTTCGCCGGCTGCAGGGCGATGAATTTTCCCAGCGATTCCAAGGCTTCTTTCCAATGGCCCGCAGCCCGCTGGCACCGCGCGAGGTTTTCCCACGCCTCCGCTTGGTGGGGGGCTTTTTTCAGGGCGCGCGTCAAATGCGGCTCCGCCTCGGTGAAGCGACCGAGATCGGCCAGCGCCATGCCGAGAAACATCCGGCACTCAATCGAGTCGGGTTTCAGTTTCCGTGCCTTCTCCAAAAGCTCCACCGCCTTTTCCAAATGCCCGCCACGCTGGAAGGCCATCGCGCCCGAAAGAAACCACGCATCGAAATCCCGCGGACATTCCACGCGAACTCGGGAGTAAATCCTTTCCGCCTCGTCATGTCGTTGAGCCCGGTGAAGCGAGAGCGCCTCCTCGAGCAATTGGGTGCGTTGTTTCTGGTTCATCGGACTGCAGAGTCGAAGCATGAAACCCGCGAAGTGCAAACCTAGAAATCGGCCGCTTCAGCTGTGGAACCGTCTCCCATCCGCTCGGCGACCGAACAAAAGGGTGGTCAGCGTTTTTTGTAATGGCTAAAAGCCACACCATTCCTATGAGCCAACCGACCGCCAACTCTCCGGGCGAAGCCAAAATGACCTCGCCATTCGTCAATTCCCTCGGCATGCCGTTCGTTCCGGTGCCCAATTTTGATACCCTCTTTTGCATCTGGCCGGTGCGGTTGAGCGATTTTACCGCCTTCGCACAGGAGAAAGGGCTGGCCGTTCCCTCGCAAACCCCCGCCTCCGCCCCCGAGCACCCCGTGGTTAGTGTCGTCTGGAAAGAGGCGTGCGACTTTTGTGAATGGTTGACCGCCCGCGAGCGGGCAGCTGGAAAAATCCCGGAGGGCCTTTTGTATCGCCTCCCCACCGATCTGGAGTGGAGCGCCGCGGTGGGGCTTCCCGACGAGGAGGGCTCCCGGCCCGACCAACGCAACGGCCATATCGACGGCTACCCATGGGGCACCCAGTGGCCGCCGCCGAAGGATGCGGGCAACTACTCGCAGGAACTCGGAATCGACACCTTCGAATTCACCTCGCCGGTCGGGAGTTTCGCGCCGAACCAATTCGGGATTTTCGATCTGGGCGGAAATGTCTGGGAGTGGTGCCTTGACTTCTACGACCGTTCGAACGAGTGCCGCGTGCTCCGAGGCGCATCATGGTTCAACGGCTATTCCGACCGGATGAAATCGTCTTTCCGCAACGACCTCGGCTATCCCGAATCCCGCTTCACGAGCTTTGGATTCCGCGTCGTTCTCGGCTTGCCGGCCAAGCGATAGAGCCGGAAAAACTCAGAGCCGCTCCATCGCCGGCAGCGCGTAGTGTTCCATTAACTGCGCGCGGCTTGCCTCCATCGATTCGGCGTCCAGGAAAATCCATTTCGGATCTTCCTCGATTTCGATTTTCTGGAACCCCTCCACCGGATGCTTCGCCGCGGCGGCGAGATCGGCGATGCTTTTGACGGGACGCCCGTTGAGTTGCTTCACCACCACATTCTGAATGTGATCGTAGCCGAGGGAGTCGGGGGAGGGGAGGATTTGGGAGAGAACGACGATTTTGCCGCGGTCGGCGGGCAACTCGTCTTGAAAGGCATCGTAGTGGACGAGTCTCGTCGGCGCGTTGTTCGTCCAGTCGCGCCCCCATTCCTCAAGATAAGGGCGGGAGAGCTCCACAAAAACCAGGCCGCCCAGAATGAAATATGGCGGAGCGTGATCGGCGATAAACGAGGGGCTGACGATGCCCGAGCGGTCGAGTGGCTCCATTTGGACGGGAAGCTCCTCGATTTTTCCGGCGCGCAGGATTCTAAGAACCACCTGACCCCCGGGCGGGGTGAGTGTGCTGGTGATGTGGCTGAATAGGATCCGGCCGTGCTCGGGATCCTCGTAGTTGCCGTCTTGATCCAGAGGCAGGCCGTTCACTGCGAGGATCACATCGCCTTCACGGAGCCCGGCTGCGGCGGCGGAGCTTTTCGGGGAGACTTTTGTCACATAGATCCCGCCAGGCTCCTTCAGGCCGATGTAGCGGCGGAGCTGGGGGTCGCGCATCGGGGCGAACGAGACCCCGAGTCTCGGAAAGCCTCGGTAAACCGGGCGCTTCGCCGCTTCGAGAAAGCGCGAAATCACCGGCATGGGGACGATGTCGGCGGTCTGGTTTCTGGCATCGTAGCGCATGAGCAGCCCGACCAGCCGGCCATCGCGCACGGCGGGGAGGGTGTAGCTGCCATCGCGCTGCTGGAGCGGAGCACTCCACTTGAAGGCCAGGAGGCCGACACTTTCGAGCGGGTAGGGCACGATCGAGATCGAGGAAATCCGCCCGGAGGTTCGAGCGACCTCGCCGTTCGGTTCGAGCTGGAGGACGGTGACGGACTCTCCGATCGCCACCTTTTCGTCGAGGGCGAGAGGCACCATGCCCTCAAGAAAATCGGGGTCGGCGGAGCGCAGGATGGCCAGATTGCATTCGTAATCGATGCGCTCCAGCGTGGCGGTCGATTTTTCGGCGGTTGCGGCCTTTTCCAACTCGATGAAGTTGGAGTTGGCGACCAGATCGGCGGTCACGAGGATGCGGCCTTTGCCAATCAAAACGCCGAGGCCACGGCGGGCATAGGGCGGCTTCTTCTGCCAGGGGGATTGAAAGTCGTAAACCTGGTTGGTGGAATTCACGCGGAGAACCGATTGGTTCGTGACTTCGGGAGCGGCTTCCGGCACCGAGGCCGAAGCTGGAGTCGCTGTCGGAGCGGGAGCAGATTGTTTCATCTGGGGCTGGAACGCGCCGCCGAACACGGCGGCTGGAAGCAGGATGACAAACGCAGCGATCAGGGAGGGTTTCATTTTTTCAGGTTCTGCTCCGAGGAGACGCCGTAGCGCGAGAGGATGTTTTTTCGAGCCGCCTCCACGGCTTTCCGTTCCAGGACGATCGGCGGGCCGACATCTGCTGTTTTAATCACATAATAATCCTCTGGCTTGGCGAACGCCTCGGCGACATCGACAAGCGTTCGGATCCGGCGGCCGTTGATTTCCTGGATCAGGGAATAGCGGAAATCTTCGGCATGGGCGTTGACGGGATCCGGGAGAATATTGCTTAAAACGACGAGTTCTTCGCGGTCGCGGTAGATGCCATCCTCCACAAAAAAATTGAAGGAATAGCTCAAGCGTTGGTTCGACGGGTCATGGTCGCTCAGGAAGTTCTGGTCCACCGGTTGGAAAACCAGGCCGCCGTAGAGCACGAAGCGAGGTTTTTCATCGTAGGCGTTGCTCTGGAGCGTGAAGGGCCAAGGATCGTCGAGGGGCACTTCGACGGTCTGTTTTTTTCGATCCCGCAGGATGACGAGCTTGGCCTTCTCCCCACGGAATTTTCTTTCGACCACTTCGGTGAATGGCACCACGCCGTTCTGAAGCCGGATCGAGCCGTCGCTGGCGATGCGGTAGCCGTCGATCTCGAGCAAAACATCGCCCGGGCGCAAGAGGCCTTCCGACGATCCGCCGCCGTAAACCGCGCCGACCATCACACCGCTGTCATCGTCCTCGAGCCCCAGCGCGCGCCGCGCGGCGGGGTTGAAGAGATTCTGGTAGCTGATGGCGAGGTCCATGTAGCGATCGTATTTGCCATCCTCCACATCCTTGAGGAACCGCTCGATCACGGGCACGGGGATCATGTAGCCGACATTTTGGGCGACATCGCCGGAGTAGCCCTGGAAGGCGACGCCGACGACCTTTCCATTCTGCATCACCGGGCCACCGCTGTTGCCGGGGTTGATGGCGGCATCGATCTGGATCGCCAGGTGCGAATCCATCCCGGAGTGCGTGTAGGTTTGAAAATCGATGCGCGACACGATGCCGCGCGTCACAGAAAGCCTCTTGCCGCCGATCGGGTAGCCGTAAACGGAAACGAGCGATTCCAACTCGGGAAGCCCGCCGAACTCCAGCGGCGTCGTGCCGTTGAAAAATTCCACATTGTCCACCTTCAGAAGCGCGAGATCGCAATCATGCGCGATGTGGAGGACTCTCGCGGTGTAGGGACGCGGGTCGCCCTCCTTCGAAACCGTGAGGAAGCGCGCATTGCTGACCACATGGGCATTCGTCATGAGGCGGTCGCCATCGATCACAAAGCCCGTGCCGCTGCCCGAGCCAACTTCGCCAGGACTCCAGGGGGTCTGGTAATCGGGAGCGAGGAAGGTCGCCTCGATGCGAACGAGGCTTTCGGCGATCGGCGCGGCCACGAGGCTCGGCAGGACTAGCGAAGTCGCCAGAAGCAGAAAAAGCCCCGCGATCCGATGGAGGAGGTGTTTCACTTCGCCACGATATTCACCAGTTTGCCTGGAACGACAATGACCTTTGCGACCGAAAGGCCTGCGGTGGCTTCGGCGACCTTCGGACTTTCGAGGGCGGATTTTTCGATTTGTTCCTTCGAGAAATCCTTCGGCACGCTCAGGCGGTCACGAACTTTCCCGTTCACCTGCACAACCAGTTCAATCTCGTTTTCTACCAAATAGGCCTCGTCGTGAACCGGCCAAGGGTGTTGCGAGGCCAGACCGGCGAAGCCCAGGCGGCTCCAGAGTTCCTCGGCGAGGTGCGGCGCGAAGGGGCTGAGAAGCGGAAGCAGAATGCGCAACGCCTCGATCGGGCGCGGTGTGGCGTTCACAAATTCGTTGGTGAAAACCATCATCTGCGAGATCGCGGTGTTGAAGGCGAGGATGCCGATGTCGGAGGTGACTTTTTTGATCGTTGCATGAGCCACGCGGAGCTGCTGCGAGGTCAGCGGGATTTCCTGAAGGTCTTTTGACAAAATCCATTCGCCTTCCTGATTTTCTTCCATCGCCAGCCGCCACACGCGGCCGAGGAAGCGATAAACGCCCTCCACGCCCTTCATGCTCCAGGGCTTCATCTGCTCGAGCGGGCCCATGAACATTTCATAGAGGCGAAGCGAGTCGGCGCCATATTCGGCGATGACGCTGTCGGGTGTGACGACATTGCCGCGGCTCTTGGACATTTTCTGTCCATCCGGACCAAGGATCATGCCTTGGTTCACGAGGCGCTGGAATGGCTCCGGCGTGGCGAGATGGCCGAGGTCGAAAAGCACCTTGTGCCAAAACCTCGCGTAAAGGAGGTGAAGCACGGCGTGCTCCGTGCCGCCGATGTAGAGATCGACGCCGCCCGGCTTGGCGTTTTTACCCATCCAATAATCGTCGGCTGGCTTGCCGATGAAGTGCTCGGAATTCCTCGCGTCGCAGAAGCGCAGGTAATACCAGCACGATCCCGCCCATTGGGGCATCGTGTTCGTCTCGCGCTCGGCGGATTCCGAGTAGCGCACCCACTCGTGGGCCTTCGAGAGCGGCGGCTCGGGCGTTCCAGTGGGCTTGAAATCCTCCATGTCCGGCTGGACGAGCGGGAGTTCGCTTTCGGAAATCGCACGGTGTTTGCCGTTCTCCCAAACAATCGGGAACGGCTCGCCCCAGTAGCGCTGGCGGGAAAAAAGCCAGTCGCGGAGTTTGAAATTCACGGTGCCGCGTCCGAGGGATTTTTCCTCCAGCCACGCGGTGATGCGACGCTTCGCCTCGGCGGTTGGAAGACCATCGAGGAAGGAGGAATTGATGGCGAAGCCTGGCTCTTCAAGGAGCGTGGGCGTCCCGCCCACTCCGACCGAACCTGTGGGCGGGACGCCCAC